>NZ_CP044972.1:2159230-2467692 GCF_010104355.1 Hydrogenophaga sp. PBL-H3 | reverse complement strand
GCGCCCGACGAATACGCCGGCCTGACCATGGTGTTGCTGCGGTTGCTCGCATTCAAACCGGCAGGCTCGGCGGTGGCCGCCGCGGAAAAAAAAACTCTGAAACCCGCTGAGGCGGTGCCACCAGTGGCCTTGGCCGCGCCGACGAGTGCGCCCGTGGCACGCACGGCGCCGATTGCCGCGCCTGTTGCGCCGGCAGTTGCAGCCCCCGTCGCAGCGCCTGCACCCCGGCCGGTGGCGGTTCAGCCACCACCGGCGGCGTCACCCGCACCGGCGCCAGCACCCGCCACGCAAGCCGCAGCCTCGCCCGAGATGGACGATGCGCCCTGGCCCGAAGACGACGGGCCACCGTGGGAAGAAGACCATGAAAGCGTGGTCAACCCGAGCCGCACGGTGGCAATTCCTGTGCGCGACGCAGGTGAGCCGGGCCGCGCAGATCAGCCGCAAGTTCGCGCGCCGTCAGTGTCTGCCGGACTCGCACCGATTGTGCCCAGCGAAGAGGGTGATTTCTGGTTCGACGCCGTCATGCAGCTGGTGCGCGCCGAGGCGATTTCAGCCCTGGTGCGGGAGCTGGGCCTGCAGTCCCAGCTGGTGGCACGCGACACCGACCGCTGGGTGCTGCGCGTGGAGCGCGAGTCGCTCAACCAAGGCAACAGCCGCGAGCGCCTGGCCACGGCGCTGCTAACCATTGGCCACCAGGTGCGCCTCGTGGTGGAGATCGGTACCGTGGCCGACTCACCGTCGCGGCGCCTGGCGCTGGAGGCCGAGCGGCTGCAGCGCCAGGCCGAAGCGCAGATCATGGGTGATCCGTTTGTGCAAACCATGATGCGCGACTTTGGCGGCAGAATCGTCCCCGGCACGCTCAAGGCCACACGCGCCTGAGCCTCTCATTTCATTCCTACAAAGAAAGACACACAGCATGTTCAACAAAGGACAACTCGCCGGCCTCATGAAGCAGGCCCAGGCCATGCAGGACAACCTGAAGAAGGCGCAGGACGAACTGGCCTTCGTCGAAGTCACGGGCGAGTCCGGTGCCGGTCTGGTCAAGGTGCTCATGACCTGCAAGCACGATGTCAAGCGCATCACCATCGACCCCAGCCTGCTGGCCGACGACAAGGACATGCTCGAAGACCTGGTGGCCGCGGCCTTCAACGCCGCAGTGCGCAAGGCCGAAGAAACCTCGGCCGAGAAGATGGGCAAGATCACCGCCGGCATGCCGGGCCTGCCCGGTGGCATGAAGTTTCCTTTCTGACGATCACTTCCGCTAGCGCATGGCCGAAACGCATTCCCTAGAGCATCTGGTTCAGGCCTTGCGGCGCCTGCCTGGGGTGGGCGTCAAGTCGGCCCAACGCATGGCGTTCCACCTGCTGCAGCACGACCGCGAGGGTGCGCTGCACCTGGCCCGCGCGCTGGAGCACGCTGCCGCTTCCGTGCAGCACTGCGCGCTGTGCCACACCTTCACCGAAGAAGCCATCTGCCACACCTGCCTGGACCCGCGGCGCGACCGCAGCCAGCTCTGTGTGGTGGAGACGCCGGCCGACCAGGCCGCCATGGAGCGCACGGGTGCGTACAAGGGCCTGTTTTTCGTGCTGATGGGCAAGCTCAGCCCGTTGGACAACGTGGGTCCGAAAGACATCGGCC
The DNA here is from genome assembly GCF_010104355.1 of Hydrogenophaga sp. PBL-H3. Lineage (NCBI taxonomy): Bacteria > Pseudomonadati > Pseudomonadota > Betaproteobacteria > Burkholderiales > Comamonadaceae > Hydrogenophaga > Hydrogenophaga sp. PBL-H3. The sequence goes on along the minus strand of NZ_CP044972.1, from coordinate 2,466,054 downwards.
TGCAGAAGCTGTTCGACCGCATTGACGCGCCCGCGCAAACGCCCACCGGCGTATCCGAAGTGCGTGAGGTGATCCTGGCGACCAACTTCACGGCTGAAGGCGAAACCACCGCACACGTGATTGCCCAGGCGCTCAAGGGGCGCGGCGTGCAGGTCACGCGGCTGGCGCGCGGCGTGCCCGTGGGCAGCGAGCTGGAATACGTGGACCTGGGCACCATTGCCCACGCCCTGGTGGACCGGCGCTGAACGCATCGATTCATTTTTCCTGAAAGAACCAAACCATGAAATTGGCGGGATTGACCGTGGCCTACTGGTGCGTGCTCGTGTCGTCGGTGCTGCCCATCGCGTGCGCAGGGCTGGCCAAGTGGGGCATGTTCACCCGGCCCAGACGCCAGGGTGGCTATGACAACAACCATCCACGTCAGTGGCTGGCGAAGCAGACCGATTGGCGCGCCCGCGCCAACGCGGCTCAGGCCAACAGCTTCGAAGCTTTGCCGTTTTTCATGGGCGCGGTGATCATTGCCCATCAGATCGGCGCTTCGCAGCTGCGGCTGGATGTGCTGGCCTTCCTCTACATCGTGCTGCGCCTGCTCTACATCATGATGTACGTGGCCGATCTGGCCACGGTGCGCAGCCTGGTGTGGGCGCTGGCCTTTCTGGTGAATATCGCCATCCTGTTCGCCTGAGTGGCAACGCCGTTACATCGGCTTGCAAAAAACACCCTGAAAACGCTCGGTACAAACCCGCTCCGGAATGGTCCCGATGCGGAGTTGAAGGCGGCCCCGTAACCTCTGTGTATTCATAAAGCAATACAGAGAGGACATTCGGGCATGCTCAAGCGCAGAGATTGGGGTCGAGCGGTGGCTGCGGCGGCACTGGCCGCGGGCTTGCCTGAGCTGCGCGCTCAGCCGGTCGTGCCACCTGCCGCCCCCTTGGCACGCAGCGCTCCCAAGCTGGTGATCGCGGTGGACAACCGCACCGACTTCTCCTGCCTGCCCCTGACCATTGCCGACCGTTTGGGCTACTTTGCCAGCGAGGGTGTCGACGTGGAGGTGCGGGATTTTGCCGACGCGTCCCAAGCCATGCAGGCTTTGCTCTCGGGTGCGGTTCATGCGGTTTCGGCGCACTACAGCAGCACCATCGCCTGGCAGGTCCGGGGCCATTCGCTGCAGTCGTTCGTGCTGCAGGGGCGCACGCCGCAGATCGTGGTGGGGGTGTCGACCAAGACGTTCGCGGATTACCGCCAGCTCTCGGATCTCAGGGGCAAGCGCGTGGGCGTGCAGGCCTTCGGATCGCCGGCGCACCGCGTGGCGCGCGCCGTGTTCAACCGTGGCGGCTTGCGTTCCGACGACGTGCAATTCGTTGCCCTGCCCAACGCATGGGCCGCCATTTCCGCGTTTCGCAACGGCGCACTGGACGCCATCAGCTACACCGATCCCACGATGACGCAACTGGAGCAGGCGGGTGAACTCAAGGTGGTGGCCGACACCCGCAGCGTGCGTGGCAATGCCGATGTGTTTGGCGGTCCGATGCCTTCGGCTTGCCTGTGCGCCACCAGTGGATTTCTCACTCAGTTTCCGCGCGCCAGCCAGTCCATGGCGGACGCGATGGTGCATGCCCTCAAGTGGCTGCAGACGGCCGGGCCTTCCGATCTCATCAAGGTGGTGCCGGAGCGCTACTTTCAGGGCGACCGTTCGCTCTACCTCGCGGCGTTCAACCGCGCGCGTGAGGCCTGGTCGCCCGACGGCCTGATGCCTGAAGCGGGGCCGGAGATCGCGGCGCGCCTGGTGGCGCAGTTCGACGAGCCCGGGTCGATGGATCGGTTTGATCTTCCGAGCACATTCACCAACGTGTTCGCCCGCAAGGCCAAGGCCCGCTTCAGGGCCTGAGGCTGATTGGTTCAGGGCTTTCTGTCGGCCTTGGCGCTGGACGCCACACGCGTCTTGGCGCCGCTCGACGCCACTGCCTTGGTGGTCTTTTTCTTGGCAACGGCGCTGACCTTTGTCTTGGTGGGCTGGCCCGCGCTCTTGGCGACCTTGCGGGTGCCGCTGGCCGCCGCCTTCTTCCCGGGAGCGCCAGCCGATGCTGCCAGCGAGACCCGCTTGGGCAGCATCAGGGTCACTTGCTGACCGGGCTTGAGGGCCGCGTTCACCGCCAGCTTGTTCCAGCCAGCCACGCTGACCGCACTCACGTTGTAGCGCTGCGCCAGGCGTGCCAGTGTGTCGCCCTTGCGTGCCTTGACCACCGATCGACGCAGCACGATGTCGGGTTGCAGGCTGAGCTGGGCGTTGTCGGCCACGTGCAAGGGCACATCCGTGTTGCGCTGCCCGGTGCGCGGTACCAGCAGGCTGGAGCCGGCGCGCACGCTCATGCTCGGCGGGATGTTGTTGACGTCGCGCAGCTCGGCTTCGCTCATGCCCACGCGTGAAGCGGCCTGTGCCACCGTCATGGTGGTGGGCACGACCCAGGCGGTCCAGCTGGCCAGCGGGCCGTTGTGGGACTGCAGCTTGGTCTGGAAGATCACCGCGTTGTCCCAGGGCAGCAGCACGTTGGGGGTGCCGGACGCCATCACCACAGGCTGTTTGAGCGAGGGGTTGAGCGCGCGGAAATCGGCCTCGCTCACCTCGGCCAGACGGGCGATCACGGCCACATCGATGTCACGGTCGAGCGTGACGGTGTCAAAGAACGGGTGGTTGCCGATCAGGGGCAGGGTGGTGTTGAACGCCTGGGGGCGGGCCATGATGTTCTTGACCGCCTGCAGCTTGGGCACGTAGGTGCGCGTCTCCAGCGGCATGTTGATGTCGGTGTACCCGGTGGGCAGTCCCTGGCGCTTGTTCTGGGTGATCGCGCGGTTCACATTGCCCTGGCCCCAGTTGTAGGCCGCCAGCGCCAGGTGCCAGTCGCCGAAACGGCCGTGCAGCTGCTGCAGGTAGTCGAGCGCGGCGCGGGTGGAGGCCAGCACGTCGCGGCGGTCGTCGCGAAAGACGTTTTGCTTGAGGTCGAACGACTGCCCGGTGGCGGGCATGAACTGCCACATGCCAGCGGCGCGCGCGCTGGAGACCGCTTGCGGGTTGAAGGCGCTTTCAATGAAGGGCAGCAGGGCCAGCTCCATGGGCATGTTGCGCCGCTCGATCTCTTCGACGATGTGGAACAGGTAGCGGCTGGAGCGCTCGGTCATGCGCTGGATGTAATCGGGCCGGGTGGCATACCAGCGTTCCTGGTCGCGCACCAGGTCGCCGTCGAGATCGTTCATGGCGAAGCCACGGCGGATGCGCTCCCAAAGATCGGCCGGGGCGGCCAGCAGGGCCACGGGCGGCACGCTGGTGCTGGCCACGCCGATATCGCTCAGCGGCACATCGCCCGGCAGGCGGTACGAGGGCAGGCGCGGCGTGTTGGCCGCGCGGTTGCTGGAGGGATCGGTTGCCGACGGCGCCGGGGCGTTGTAGTCGTTGTAAACCGTGGCACAGCCGGAGAGAAAGAGACCGGCTGCCAGGGCGGCAGTGCTCCACCAGTGGTGGCGGCGGGAGGGGGCGGGCGCGGAAGATGGCAAAGCGGAAGCAGGCGTCATTTGAAGTTGTTTTTCCAGGTCCGAAGCGTGGCGAAGACCGACACGGCATCCTGGGTGGTGGCCGGTTCGTGGGCTTGGGCCGATCGCACCACGGACGCTTCTGCGGTGCGCAGGAACGGGTTGATGCGTCTTTCCACTTCGATGGAGCTGGGCAGGGTGGGAAAGTTCTGCGCGCGTTGTTGCTGGCATTGCGCCACGTAGGCGGCGAGAGCGCCATTGTCGGGCTCGATGGCTTGCGCGAACTTCAGGTTGGACAGCGTGTACTCGTGGGTGCAACACACGCGCGTGGCCGCGGGCAGGGCCGCCAGGCGGGTGAGGGAGTCGAGCATCTGCGCGGGTGTGCCTTCGAACAGGCGGCCGCAGCCACCCGAGAACAGCGTGTCGCCGCAGAAAAGCAGCGGCGTGCCCTGGGCTTCGGCCGCGTAAAAGGCGATGTGGCCGGCGGTGTGGCCCGGCACCTCGATCACCTCGAAGCGCAGACCCAGCACGTCCACGTGTTCACCAGCACCCACGCGCTGCAGCGGCTCGGGCATGGGCTCGTGCGTCGGGCCCACCACGCGCGCGCCGGTGGCCTCGCGCAACGCGGCCACGCCACCGGTGTGGTCGGCGTGGTGGTGGGTGATCAGGATGGTGTCGAGCTGCAGCTTGTGCTGTGCCAGCCAGGCCAGCACGCCATCGGACTCGCCGGGATCGACCACCAGCGCGCGCCGGCCGTCGTGGAGGATCCAGATGTAGTTGTCGCTGAAGGAGGGCAGGGGGAACAGTTCCATGGCGTCGGGGCGTGCGTCGATCGGGTGGGGACGTGTAGAGTCCGGGGGGGCTTTCGCGGTGGTTTGCAGTGTCGCAGACTTCGGTTGTTTCATCGCCCATCCCACGCCACCCATGACCGAAAAATTGACAGGGCTGACCGAATGGTTTCAGACCCCGCCCGGCCAGTATTTGCTGGGCTGGGAGCAGACACAGTTCGACCTGGCTGTGGCCGATCTGTTTGGTTACAACGCCCTGCAACTCGGTTTGCCGGAGTTGCAGACCCTGCAGGCCAACCGCATGCCGTACCGGTGGCTGGCCTTGCCCGAAGAACTCGAGTCCGCCATCGCGCTGGACGACGGCTTGACCGGACAGCCACGGCGCACGCGGGTCGCGCTGGTCACCGACGCAGCCGCCCTGCCGTTTCCCGCGGCCAGCCTCGATCTGGTGGTGCTGCCGCACACGCTGGAATTCAGTGCCGACCCTCACCAGGTGCTGCGCGAGGTGGAGCGCGTACTGGTGCCCGAGGGGCGTGTGGTGATCTCCGGTTTCAACCCAGGCAGCCTGTGGGGCCTGCGCCAGGGGCGGGCGCGTCTGGGCGGGCGCATGGGTCTGCTCGGCACCCCCCACCTGTTTCTGCCGGATGCCGGTGAATTCATCGGTCCCTGGCGCCTGCGCGACTGGCTGCGCCTGCTGAGTTTTGAAGTAGAGTCGGACCGCTTTGGCTGCTACCGTCCGGCGATGAAGACCGACAAGTGGTTGCAGCGCACGGCCTGGATGGACCGGGCCGGTGCACGGTGGTGGCCCATCTTTGGCGCGGTGTATTTCGTGGTGGCGGTCAAGCGCGTGCGCGGCATGCGCCTGCTGGGGCCGGCCTGGAAACCCCGGCGCGCCGCGTCACCTGCGCCCGTGCCGGTGACCAACCGGCGTTGAGCCGCCGAGCCCGGCCATCCCATCTCCCCAAAGCCTGTTTTCTGGAGTTTGACGTTTGAACCATGTGGTGATCTACACCGACGGTGCCTGCAAAGGCAACCCGGGGCCCGGCGGCTGGGGCGTGTACCTGCGCTCGGAGGGGTTTGAGAAAGAGTTGTGGGGTGGCGAGCGCAACACCACCAACAATCGCATGGAGCTGACTGCGGTGATCGAGGCGCTCGCTGCGCTCAAGCGCCCGTGCCGCGTCTCGCTCTACCTCGACAGCGAGTACGTGCGCAAAGGCATCACCGAGTGGATCCACGGCTGGAAACGCAAGGGCTGGACCACCGCAGCCAAGCAGCCGGTGAAAAACGCCGAACTCTGGCAGCGGCTGGACGCCCTGGTGCACGGTGGCGTCCACCAGATCGAATGGCACTGGGTGAAAGGCCATGCGGGTGATCCGGGCAACGAACGGGCCGATTCCCTGGCCAACCGCGGTGTCCCGGGCTGATCAACATCCCTTGTAAAAGCCTGGATGGGGGGAACTCCGAGCCAAGCGCGTTGCTCTGCACTGATACATTGCGTGGATCGTGAGCATGCCATCGATCAAGCTCTGACCGCATGCACCGTCACCGGGCATCCCCTGACTGAACTTTCACAGAAAAGACCATGGCCAAGAAAGTGATTTACGTTGTGGTTGCGGTTGCGGTTGCGGGCATTGCCCTGGCCTCGGGCGCAGCCTGGTGGTTTCAAAACCGCGCTGCCTCCGGCGCTGCGAAGGCCTCGGCCGTGGCGGCGCCGGCCAATGCGGCCCGCAGCGGGAATGGGGCGGGTACCCCCGGCGTGGAGGTGGCGAAGGTCAAGGCGGTCCAGTTGCAGGACGACGCACAGGCGGTCGGCACCTTGCGCTCGCGCCAGAGCGTCACGCTCAAGCCCGAGGTCAGCGGCCGGGTGGCACGCATTGCGTTTGCCGACGGTGCACAAGTCAAGACCGGGCAACTGCTGGTGCAGCTTGACGACACCTTGCAGCGTGCCGAGCTCAGCCAGGCGCAGGCCCAGCAATCGATCGCCCGCGCCAATCTGAAGCGCAACCAGGAACTGGTGGCGCAAGGTTTCGTGGCCACACGCGTGGTGGAAGAAAGCCAGGCCAACCTGCAGGTGGCCGATGCGCAGGTGGCCCTGGCCGACGCGCGCATGAAGCGCATGCGCATCACGGCGCCGTTCAACGGCACGGTGGGCCTGCGCAGCATCAACCTGGGCCAGTACGTGGGCGACGGAGACGATCTGGTGAACCTGGAAGACACCTCGGTGCTCACCGTGGACTTCCGCCTGCCCGAGCGCTACCAGACCCGCCTGGCACCCGGCCAGCCGGTGCAGGTGCAGCTCGATGCCTTGCCCGGGCGAGGCTTTGAGGCCAAGGTGCTGGCGGTGGACCCGCTGCTGGACGCCAATGGCCGCTCGATCGCGGTTCGCGCCGTGATGCCGCCCACCAGCGGCAATGTGTTGCGCCCGGGCATGTTCGCCCGTGTGGTGACCATCTTTTCGGTGAACGATGCCGCGCTGGTCGTGCCTGAGGAAGCCCTGGTGCCGCAGGCGGGCAAGCAGTATGTGTACCGGTTGGCCCAGGAAGGCGAGGGCGATGCGCGCAAGACGGTGTCGCGCCGCGTCGAGGTGCAGCTGGGCGTGCGACGGGGGGCCGAGGTGCAGGTGACCGGTGGCCTGGCGGTGGGCGACACGGTGGTTGTTGCGGGACAGCAGCGTTTGCAGAAGGACGGCACGGCGGTGCGCGTCGTGGACATGAGCAAGGGTGGTGCGCCGGGTGCGGCCAAGCCTGCAGCCGCCTCGGCCACGGCCACGCCGGTAGTCCCGGCAAAGCCTTGATGCCAGCCCTCCAACGCCTGCGGAGCATCCCCCATGCAATTGCCTGAAATTTCGATCCGCCGCCCGGTGTTTGCGACCGTGTTGTCGCTGCTGATCCTGTTGGTGGGTTTGGTGGCGTTCAACGGCCTGACGGTGCGCGAGTACCCCAAGATCGACGAGCCCACCGTGACGGTGAGCACCACGTTCGGTGGCGCCTCCAGCGAGGTGATCGAGTCGCAGATCAGCAAGGTGCTGGAGGATTCACTGGCCGGCATCGAGGGCGTGGACGTGATCACCTCGATCAGCCGCCAGGAGCAGAGCCAGATCACGGTGCGCTTCAAGCTCGAACGCGACCCCGACTCCGCCGCCGCCGATGTGCGCGACAAGGTCAGCCGGGTGCGCCAGCGCCTGCCGCAAGACATCGACGAGCCGGTGATTGCCAAGGTGGAGGCCGATGCCCAGCCGGTGATCTTCCTGGCCATGATTTCCGAGACCCACACCCCGCTGGAGCTCAGCGACTTCGCCAACCGCCTGGCCAAGCCGCAGCTGCAGACCGCGCCCGGCGCGGCCGACGTGCGGGTGTACGGCGAGCGCAAGTACGCCATGCGCGTCTGGCTCGACCCCGACCGCCTGGCCGCCTACAGCCTGACCGTGCAGGACGTGGAAGACGCGCTGCGCCGCTCCAACCTGGAAGTGCCGGCCGGACGCATCGAAAGCACGCTGCGCGAGTTCAACGTGACCGCCGCCACCGACCTGCAGACACCGGCGCAGTTCATAGACGTGGCGCTGCGCAACGTGAACGGACAGACCATCCGCCTGGGCGATGTGGCCCGCGTGGAGCAGGCGCCGCTGGACGAGCGCACCTACATCCGCCTGAACGGCCGCGAAGGTGTGGCACTGGGTGTGATCCGCCAGGCCACGGCCAATCCCCTGGAGCTGTCGGCCGGCGTGCGAGCCATGCTGCCCAAGATCATCAGCGACCTGCCCGCCGGCGTGAGCGTGGAGGTGGCCAACGACAACTCGGTGTTCATCGACCGCTCGATCAAGGCCGTCTACACCACCATCGCCGAGGCGGTGGTGCTGGTGGCGCTGGTGATCTTCGTGTTCCTGCGCACGCTGCGGGCCTCCATCATCCCGCTGGTGACGATTCCCGTGAGCCTGATCGGCTCGTTTGCCCTGATGGCCTTGTTTGGCTTCTCCATCAACACGCTCACGCTGCTGGCGCTGGTGCTGGCCATTGGCTTGGTGGTGGACGACTCCATCGTCGTGCTGGAGAACATCTACCGGCACATCGAAGACGGCATGAAGCCATTCGAGGCCGCGATCAAGGGCGCGCGCGAGATCGGCTTTGCCGTGGTGGCCATGACGCTCACGCTGGCCGCGGTGTACGCACCGCTGGCGTTCACGCCGGGGCGTACCGGGCGCCTGTTTGCCGAGTTCGCGCTCGCGCTGGCCGGGGCGGTGGTGGTGTCGGGCTTCGTGGCGCTCACACTCTCGCCCATGATGTGCAGCAAGCTGCTGCGCCACAACGCCAACCCCGGCCGTTTCGACCGCGGCATGGAGCGCGTGCTGGTGTCCATCACCAACGGGTACGACCGCGTGCTGGCCCTCTCGCTCAAGGCGCGCTGGCTGGTGGTGGGCGTGATGATCGCCAGCGCGCTGGGCAGCTGGCTGCTGCTCAAGAACACCCGCCAGGAGCTCGCCCCGATCGAAGACCGTGGCGTGATCCTGGCCTCCATCAACGGGCCTGACGGTGCCACGCTGGCCTACACCCGCCGCTACGCCGAGTCGATCGAGCGCATCGGGCAGGAGTACCCCGAGTTCAACAACGTGTTCAGCAACGTGGGCAACCCGTCGGTGGCGCAGGGTAGTGTGTTCCTGCGTGCCAAGCCGTGGGAGGAACGCACGCGCACCACGCAGGAGATCGCGCGCGAGATCGGCCCACGCATGGCGTCGCTGCCGGGCGTGAGCGCCTTCGCCATCACACCCCCGTCGCTGGGGCAGGGCTTTCGCGAGCGCCCGATCAACTACGTGATCGTGACCTCCGACAGTTACCAGAACCTCTCGGCCACGGTGCGCAAGTTCCAGGACGCGCTGGCCAGGAATCCGGGCTTCGTGCAGGTCGACACCGACCTGCGCTTGAACAAACCCGAAATCCGCATGGACGTGGACCGCGAGCGCGCGGCCGACATGGGCGTGAGCGTGGACGCGATCGCGCGCACCGTGGAGACCATGCTCGGCGGGCGTACGGTGACGCGCTACAAGCGCGACGGTGAGCAGTACGACGTGGTGGTGCAGACCGTCTCGGCCAACCGCAGCACGCCTGAAGACATCGACCGGCTTTTCGTGCGAGGCCGAGACAACGCCATGATCCCGCTGGCTTCGCTGGTGAAAGTCTCCGAGGTGGTGGTGCCGCGCGAACTCAATCACTTCGGACAGCGCCGCAGTGCTTCCATCACCGCCAACCTGGCGCCCGACCTGGCGCTGGGGGATGCGCTGGCTTTCATGGACCAGACCGCGCGCGAGATACTGCCCCCGGGCTACACCACCGACCTCAACGGACAGAGCCGTGAGTTCCGCAACTCGTCGGGCTCACTGGCGATCGTCTTCGTGCTCTCGCTGCTGTTCATCTACCTGGTGCTGGCGGCGCAGTTCGAGAGCTTTGTCGATCCGTTCATCATCATGCTCAGCGTGCCGCTCTCCATGCTGGGCGCGCTGGCCGCGCTCAACATCACGGGCGGCACGCTCAATGTGTTCAGCCAGATCGGACTGATCACCTTGGTGGGCCTGATCACCAAGCACGGCATCCTGATCGTGGAATTTGCCAACCAGTTGCAGGAAGAGGGCGTGAGCAAGCTCGAAGCGGTGAAGCGCTCGGCAGCTCTGCGCCTGCGTCCCATCCTCATGACCACGGGCGCCATGGTGCTGGGCGCGATTCCGCTGGCGCTGGCCTCGGGTGCGGGCGCCGAGAGTCGGCAGCAGATCGGCTGGGTCATCGTGGGAGGCATGAGCCTGGGCACACTGCTCACCATCTTTGTGGTGCCCACCATGTACACGCTGCTGGCGCGCACGCACCAGCACGACAAGCCCGCAGCACTGGGACTGAAGGGGGATGGTGCTTCGGGAGCTGTGCCAGCGAAGTGAGGGCCGGGGAGCCGTCAGATCGCTCCGTCGAACATCATCACATCCACACGGTCGCCCACGGCCACATTGCCCTGGCCATGGTGCAGCACGATCAGACCATTGGCCTCGACCATGGAGCTCAACACGCCCGAGCCCTGGTTGCCGGTGATGCGCACCGTCAGCGTTCCGTCGGCCGCGCGGCCGACGATGCCGCGCTGGTACTCGGTGCGGCCGGGCTTCTTGCGCAGGGGCTCCAGGCTGTGTGCCTGCAGCAGCACCGGTTGCGTGACGGTTGCGCCCATGAGCCGCTGCAGCGCAGGGCGCACGAAGGCCAGGAAGGTGACCATCACGGCCACCGGGTTGCCGGGCAAACCGAACAGCACAGATGATTTGCCCGCCTCACCGAGGCCGGCGCCGGGCCGCCCCAAGCCGGACTCAGCTCCCTCGGGGGGCAGCGACCCGCGCAGCGGCGGAGCATGGGGGCTCGTGATGCGGCCCACCGCCATGGGCCGACCCGGCCGCATCGCAATGCGCCAGAACGCCACGTCGCCGAGCTGTTTCATCATGGCTTTGGTGTGGTCGGCCTCGCCCATGCTCACGCCACCGCTGGTGATGATGGCGTCGGCTTGCAGGGCGGCGCTGCGAAATGCGGCTTCGAGCAACGCGGGCTCGTCGCGCACCACGCCCATGTCGATCACATCCACGCCCATGCGCTTGAGCAGGCCGAACACGGTGTATCGGTTGCTGTCGAACACAGCGCCTTCGCGGATGGGTTCACCCAGCGTGAGGATCTCGTCACCGGTGGAGAAATACGCCACCCTGATGCGGCGGAACACGGTCACTGTCGGCAGACCCAGGCTGGCGATCAGGCCCAGTGCGGCGGGGCCGAGTGTCTGGCCCTTGCGCAGCGCCGGCTGGCCCGCCATGAGGTCTTCGCCGAGCAGGCGGCGGTTGTCGCCCGCCTTCACCACACCCGGTGGAATCTCGACCACATCACCATCGACCTTGACGAACTCCAGCGGTACCACGGTGTCCAGCGCGCCCGGCATGATGGCGCCGGTCATGATCTTCAGGCACTGGTCCGCGCCCAATGCGCCCGCCCAGGCCTTGCCCGCAAAGGCGGTGCCGGCCACGCGAAGCTTCAGTGGCTGGCCTGGCTGGAGCAGCCGGCTGTCGAAGGCAAAGCCGTCCATGGCCGAGTTGTCGTGCGGCGGCACGCTGATGGGCGAGACCACATCCACGGCCAGCACGCGGTCCAGCGCCTCGAACACGCCGACCTCCTCCAGGGTGGTCACGGGCTCGACCAGATGGGCCAGAAACTCATTGACCTGACCGGCGCTCAAGGCCTGGGGGTCGTAGCCCTGCAGCTCGGCTGCGATCTGCTCCATCGTCTTCATGAGGTCAGCTCTTCTCCAGCGCGTGCAGCTCGGCCAGGGTGTTGGTGTTGTGAAAGGCTTGCGGGTCGTCACCGGGCTGGTTGAACGGCACGATCACGGTCTTGTGCTGAGCGGTCCACAGGTCGATCTTGCGGCCACCCGCCTGCGTGAAGGCCACCAGGCTTTCCAGCAGGCCCACGCGCATCAGGCAAAACACGGGCTGTGGGCGCAATTGGCCGTCATCCTCGGGCGCGGCGGCCATGGCGATCTCGGTGCTCTCGTCTTCAAAGGCCTGCGCCAGGCGCTGGGCCAGGTCGAAGGGAAACAGCGGTGTGTCGCAGGGCACGGTGAGCAGGTAGGGGGTTTCGCAACGTTCCAGCCCGGTCATGAAGCCCGCCAGCGGCCCGGCGAAGTCGCCCAGGGTGTCCGGCCACACCGGCGCTCCAAACGCCTCGTAGGCGGCAAGATTGCGGTTGGCGTTGAGCATGAGCTCGCCGATCAAGCCCCCTTGCTGCATCTGCAGGCGCAAGACCGTGTGCAGCGCCAGCGGCGTGCCGTTGAAGTTCTGCAGCCCCTTGTCGAGCCCGCCCATGCGCGAGCCGCGGCCGCCCGCGAGAACCAGGCCGGTGATTTCGTTGGTGTGGATCATTCTTGTTCAGCCACCGATGTAGCTCATTTCGACGCGTCGGAGGCCTGTTGAAGCGTCGGGCGGGAGGCTCGCCCGCAACTCTGAGTACCGGTCGCTGCGGCCCTGCCAGATGGCCGCAATCGCGCTGGCGAGCTGTTCGTCGGTGGCGTTGCCGCGGATGAGCGGGCGCAGGTCGTGGCCCTGGCTGGCGAACAGGCACAGGTAGAGCTGGCCTTCGGTGGACAGACGGGCGCGGTTGCAGTCGCTGCAGAAGGCCTGGGTCACGCTGCTGATCACGCCGATTTCGCCAGCACGCTCATCGTGCTTTCCATCGTCGTCGGCATAGCCCCAGCGCTCGGCCGTCTCACCCGGCGCGGCAGCACCCAGCTGCACCAGCGGCAGCTCGCGGTGGATGCGCTGCACCACCTCGGCGCTGGGCAGCACCTCGTCCATGCGCCAGCCGTTGGTGGCGCCCACGTCCATGTATTCAATGAAGCGCAGCACGATGCCGGTGCCTTTGAAGTGGCGCGCCATCGGCAATATCTGATGGTCGTTGGTGCCGCGCTTGACCACCATGTTGACCTTGATCGGACCCAGGCCGGCGGCCTGCGCGGCCTCGATACCCTCGAGCACGTCGGCCACCGGAAAGTCCACGTCGTTCATGGCCCGGAAGATGGTGTCGTCCAGTCCGTCCAGGCTCACGGTGACGCGTTGCAGGCCGGCGGCTTTGAGCGCAGCGGCCTTGCGTTTGAGCAGCGAGCCGTTGGTGGTGAGCGTGATGTCCAGCGGCTGGCCCTCAAGGGTGCGCAGCGCGGCGAGCTGTTCGATCAGGATTTCCAGGTTCTTGCGCAGCAGCGGCTCGCCACCCGTGAGGCGGATCTTCTGCACCCCGTGCGCCACGAACTGCGTGGCCACGCGGGTGATTTCCTCGAAGGTCAGCAGCGAGTTGTGCGGCAGGTAGGCGTAGTCCTTGTCGAAAATCTCCTTGGGCATGCAGTAGCTGCAGCGGAAATTGCAGCGGTCGGTCACGCTGATGCGCAGATCGCGCAGCGGGCGGCCCAGGGCATCGCCGAGCAGGCCTGTGGGCGTCACCGGCACGGTGGGAATGCGCGCAACGGTGTTGACGAGGCGCTGATCGATCAGGGGGATGACACGTTCGGACATCCCCGGATTATCGATGACACCCCGTGGGGTAGTGCATTGGCAACGGCCTCAACCCGCCCCGACACGCGTGTACTGGTCGGCGTTGCGCTCCAGCCAGTTGCTGGAGAGGTCACTCGACTGCTGGTTGGGGTGGAAATCGGGCCGGAAATACGCACGCCAGGGTTTGAAGCTGCTGCTGAGCAGACCGTCGCGTCCGAGCAGATGGCGGCCTGCGCTGCGCCAGGTGGACCAGCGCCACAGCGTGCCGTCGTGGTGCAGGTTGAGCACCGTCTGGCGCAGCGCGTCGGTAAGGAAGAACACGGTGACTCGGCGCATCCAGGTCACGCGCCAGCGGTGGCTGCCGCCCAGCGCCTGATAGAGGTCGAACGCGGTGCATTTGTGCTCGGCCTCTTCGGCGCTGTGCCAGAGCCAGAGGTTCTTCAATCGAGGCTCGGTGTGTTTGAACACCTCGGGGTGCGAAAGCATCCACTCGGCGAACAGCGCAGTGAAATGCTCATTGGCGGCGGTGATCGCCAGGTGGTGGCGCGGGTCTGCACCGGCGAGCACCTTCATGCGTTCTTCGATGCGTGGACCCCAGGCGTTCACCAGCCCATGTTTTTCGATCTGAGCATTGAACAGCGCATGGATGCGCCGGTGGGTGGCTTCCTGGCCCACGAATCCCTGCACCTCGGCCTGCCATGCAGCCTGTTGTTCGGGCGCAAGGCCTTTGGCGCCGTGGCGCACCGAGTCCAGAAAGAACTGTTCACCCACCGGGAAGCTCATGGAGAGAGCGTTGAACCAGGCCGTGAGAAAGGCGTCGTTGGCGCACCAGTGGCGCGCCACGGGTTGTTCCAGATCGATCAGCAGGCGGCGGACGGTGAGGGTGGTCATGGATGGAGCGGTGGTGCGACAGAGGCGGCATGTTGCGCGTGGCGCCTGGAGCCGTCAAGCAGACGCGGCACAGCGTGTGCAGCGTGCCATGAAAAAGGCCCGCCTGAGCGGGCCTGGTTGCCATGCAAGGGCCGTTCAGGCGGCCATCGGCAACAGCGGCACGATCAGCAGCGCCACGATGTTGATGATCTTGATCAGTGGGTTCACGGCCGGGCCGGCGGTGTCCTTGTAGGGGTCGCCCACGGTGTCGCCGGTCACGGCGGCTTTGTGCGCTTCGCTGCCCTTGCCGCCGTGGTGCCCGTCTTCAATGTACTTTTTGGCGTTGTCCCACGCACCGCCGCCGGTGCACATGGAAATGGCGACAAACAGGCCGGTGACGATGGTGCCCATGAGCAGGCCGCCCAGCGCCTTGGGGCCGAGGAACACACCGACGAGGATCGGCACCACCACCGGCAGCAGTGAGGGGATCACCATTTCCTTGATGGCTGCGGTGGTGAGCATGTCGACCGCGCGGCCGTACTCCGGCTTGGCCGTGCCTTCCATGATGCCCGGGATCTCCTTGAACTGGCGGCGCACTTCCACCACCACCGAGCCGGCGGCGCGGCCCACGGCTTCCATGGCCATGGCGCCGAACAGGTAGGGGATCATGCCGCCGATGAACAGACCCACGATCACCATCGGGTCGCTCAGGTCGAACTTGATCTGGTGGCCAAAGGTCTCCAGCTTGTGGGTGTAGTCGGCAAACAGCACCAGCGCGGCCAGGCCTGCGGAACCGATGGCATAGCCCTTGGTCACGGCCTTGGTCGTGTTGCCCACGGCGTCCAGCGGGTCGGTCACATCGCGCACGCTGCTGGGCAGCTCGGCCATTTCGGCAATACCGCCGGCGTTGTCGGTGATGGGGCCGTAGGCGTCGAGTGCGACCACGATGCCGGCCATGCTGAGCATGGCGGTGGCGGCGGTGGCAATGCCGTAGAGGCCGGCGAGCTGGTACGAGGCCAGGATGCCGACACAGACGAACAGCACAGGCCACGCGGTGGAGCGCATGGACACGCCCAGACCAGCAATGATGTTGGTTCCATGGCCGGTGGTGGAGGCTTGCGCGATGTGCTTGACCGGCGAGTACTGCGTGCCGGTGTAGAACTCCGTGATCCAGACCAGCGCGGCGGTCAGCAGCAGGCCGACGGCGCAGGCGCCGAACAGGCGCATCTGGCTGCCGGTGGCGGTGATGGCGTTGTCCGGCATGATCAACTTCGTCACGAAGAAGAAGGCAATGAGCGAGAGCACACCGGCAATGGCCAGGCCCTTGTACAGCGCCGGCATCACGTTCTTCATGCCCGGGCTGGCCTTGACGAAAAAGCAGCCCACGATGGACGCGAGGATGGACACGCCGCCCAGCACCAGCGGGTAGAGCACCGCCTGCATGGGTGCGGCCGCGACCATGAGCGCACCCAGCACCATGGTGGCGATCAGCGTGACTGCGTAGGTCTCGAACAGGTCGGCGGCCATGCCGGCGCAGTCGCCCACGTTGTCACCCACGTTGTCGGCGATCACCGCCGGGTTGCGCGGGTCGTCTTCCGGAATGCCGGCTTCGACCTTGCCCACCAGGTCGGCGCCCACGTCCGCACCCTTGGTGAAGATGCCGCCGCCCAGGCGCGCGAAGATCGAGATGAGGGACGAGCCGAAGGCAAAACCGATCAGGGGATTGAGCAGTTTGGCCAGGTTCTTGTCGGGCGTGAGGTTGCCGTTGCCGACCAGGAACCAGAAGAAACCGGCCACGCCCAGCAGGCCCAGACCGACCACCAGCATGCCCGTGATGGCGCCACCGCGGAAGGCCACGTCGAGCGCTGGGCCAATGCCTTTGGTGGCGGCTTGCGCGGTACGCACGTTGGCGCGCACCGAGATGTTCATGCCGATGAAACCGCAGGCGCCCGAGAGCACGGCGCCGAGCACGAAGCCGATGGCGCTCTGGCCATCGAGGAAGACACCGATCAGGATGGCGAGCACGACGCCCACGATCGCGATCGTCTTGTACTGCCTGGCGAGATACGCCGCAGCGCCGGTTTGAATGGCACCGGCAATTTCCTGCATGCGGGCGTTGCCAGGGTCTTGGGAAAGAATCCAGCTGCGCGACCAGAAGCCGTACGCCACGGCCACCAGTCCACAGACCAACACAAATATCAGCGCAGATTGACCAACCATTGAATCGCTCCTCGTTGTTTCGACTTGGAAGGGGCAACGCCTCCGGGGTGCCCCCGCTGCGTTGCTTCCTCGCTGCCGGTTGCGCTGCGTTGCACAGCGTTGAAACAGGGCGATTGGCCAACATGGCGAATTTAGCGGCAATTCAGTGCGCTCAAGTGAAAGCGGGTCTGTAAGTCAGCTTCGAATCAGTAAAATCAGGGTAAATCCTAGGCGCGCCGACCGCATGAGGCACGCCAGATGCCTCTCCAGAAGGCAGCGGGCCTGCACCGGCTGCTTCAGTTTTCAACCAACCTCCCTCAAACAACATGGCTCTCGACAACGTCACCGCCGGCAAGAACGTGCCCGAATCCTTCAACGTGATCATCGAAATCCCGATGAACGCCGATCCGATCAAGTACGAAGTGGACAAGGAAACCGGCGCGATCTTCGTGGACCGCTTCATGAGCACGGCCATGCATTACCCGACCAACTACGGCTACGTGCCCCGCACCATTTCCGGTGACGGTGACCCGGTCGATGTGTTGGTGATCACGCCTGTACCGCTGATCCCCGGCGTGGTGGTTCCCTGCCGCGCCATCGGCATCCTGAAGATGCAGGACGAGGCCGGCGAAGACGGCAAGGTGCTGGCGGTGCCAATCGACAAGATCCTGTCGATCTACACGCAGTGGCAAAAGCCCGAAGACCTGAACCCCATGCGCCTGAACACCATTCAGCACTTCTTCGAGCACTACAAGGACCTGGAGCCGGGCAAGTGGGTCAAGGTGATCGGCTGGGAAGGCAAGGACGCCGCCCACAAGGAAATCCTCGACGGCATCGCCGCCTACGAAGCTCAGAAGGGCTGATCAGCCGGCGGCGGGATCGGGCAACACGTCGTTCAAGACCGGCAGGTTGTCCCCGAGTCTCAGGGTCTTGAAAGGACCCTGCAGACTCGCCCCCTCGTAGAGCTGCATCCGCCGCGCCGAGAGCGAGCCCGTGGATACGCCGCTCTTGGCCACATAGGCCATGCCCTGGCATTCCAGGCTGGTCTCAACCGCGTTGCCGCCAGGCCCGCCCAGGTGGCCAAACAGGTACAGATCGCCCAGCACGCGGATGCGTCCGCGCACCACAGCGCCGGTCCAGATGATCAGGGGGCCATTGACGCGGATGTGGCCAGAGACCTCGCCCTGCACCAACAAGCCGCCGTTGAATTCCAGTTCTCCGTGCAGCTTGCCACCCACGGCCACCCGGTTGACCACGTTCATCGCCACTGGGTCGATGGTCAGCGTGTCCTGCGGTGTTTTCAGATCCATGGTCAGCGCCCCATCCAGGTGGCCGGCACCCAGCCGGTGGTGGGCAGCCACGCGATGGTCCAGAACACCGCACTCCCGAGCACCATCAGCAGGCCCGCCAGTGCGATGAGCAGGGCGTGGCGCTCCAGCCAGCGGCGCACGCGTCTGGGCCGGCGGCGGGGTGTTCCAGCGGGGGGGTCGAGGTGGTCAAGCATGGCCCAGCTTCGCCAGCCCTCGGTCAGGACCATGTCGCCTTTCGCGAGCGACACCTCCATGCCCTGCGTCGACGCGCTTGCCGGCCCCTGGCGGCGCCCCAGCAGCACCGAAAAGGGCGCGCCCACGATCGTGTGGGTGAAGAATGCGTCGGTTTCGTCCATGGTGACCGAGTTTAGCGATGCACCGTTTGACATCCTCACTTCACAGCTCGTTCAGCGGCGGCGCCACGTCGCGCGTCGCCAGGCCGGTCTTGAGCGGGTTGCGCTGGGCAAGCTCGTCCATGTACTGGCCGATGCCCTGGCTTTCACGCTCCAGGAAGCGCTCGACCGCCTCGGCAAACGAGGGGTGTGCGAGCCAGTGGGCGCTGGTGGTCTTGACCGGTAGCAGGGCACGCGCCATCTTGTGTTCGCCCTGCGCGCCGCCCTCGAAACGCTGGAAGCCGTGTTCAATGCACCAGGCCAGCGGCGCGTAGTAGCAGGCCTCGAAGTGCAGGCAGTCCACCCGCTCCAGAGCACCCCAGTAGCGCCCGTAGGCCACGCGGGCTGTATCGTCGACGCCGATCAGGCTGCAGGCGATGGCACGGCCCTCGCGCTCGGCCACGAACAGCAGCCAGTGCTGCGGCATGGTTTGCGCCATGCGGCGGAAGAAGTCGCGGTTGAGGTAGGGCGCATTGCCGTGTTCGAGGTAGGTGCGCTCGTAGCAGCGGTAGAAAAAATCCCAGTCAGTCTCTGAAATGTCGGCCCCGCGGGACCAGCGAAACGTCACGCCGGCCTCCGCGACCTTGCGCCGCTCCTGGCGGATCTTCTTGCGTTTTTCCTGTTGAAGGCTGGTGAGGAAATGGTCGAAGCTGGTGAAGGGGGGCGACAGGCCTTCAGCGGAGGGCGCCTCATTCTTCCAGTGGAACTGCACCGTGTGGCGCAGCATCATGCCGGCCTGCTCACATGCCTCGACGTCTTGAGCCTGGGCGAACAGCAGATGAAACGAGGACAGGTCTTCGTCGCGCACCTGCTGGATCACTGCCTTGACCAATGCGGTTCGAGCCGCTGCGTCGCGCGCCAGCAGCCTCGCACCCGGCACCGGCGTGAACGGCACCGCCACCAGTGCCTTGGGGTAGTAGTCAAGGCCGTGCTGCGCATAGGCGTTGGCCCAGGCCCAGTCGAACACGTACTCGCCATAGGAGTTGTTCTTGAGGTACATCGGGCAGGCGGCCTGCAACTCGTCTCCGTGCCACAGCGTCACGAACTGACACTGCCAGCCCGCGCGAGGCCTCGCGCTGCCACTCTCGTGCATGGCCACCAGGTATTCGTGGCGCATGAACGGGCTCGGGTCGGGGTTGAGGGCCAGCAAGGCGTTCCATGCGGATTCTTCGAGCTGCGATGGGGAAGAAAAGACCCGGGTGACATAATCGATTTCAGTCACCTGCAGCTCCGGCACACAGCGAGCTCAAGGCCCATTTCGCAACGTTTTCAGACCCCATGACTCTTTCCATTTGCGTGGCCCAGCTCAACTTTGTGGTGGGCGACATGGCGGGCAACGCCCGGAAGATGATCGACGCCGCAGAAGCGGCCCACGCCCGCGGCGTCAACCTGCTGCTGACCCCCGAATTGGCCCTGTGCGGCTACGCCGCCGAAGACCTGTACCTGCGGCCCGCGTTCGTCGATGCCTGTGATGATGCCCTCAAAGTCGTGGCGGCTGGCACCGCCCACCTCAAAGGCCTGCACATCGTGGTGGGACATCCGGCGCGGCCCGCGGCAGCCGCCGGCCAGCGGCGCGAACGCAGTGTGTCGGTGGCCCACCTGCACAACGCGGCCAGCGTGCTGCACGCCGGCGCCGTGACCCACGCCTACGCCAAGCGCGAGCTGCCCAACTACCAGGTGTTCGACGAGCGCCGCTACTTCGTGCCGGGCCATGACACCTGCGTGTTCGACGTGGCCGACAACGAAGGCCGGAGCGTGCGCGTGGGCCTGCTGATCTGCGAAGACGCCTGGTTCGATGCGCCTGCGGCGGACGCCAAGGCGGCGGGTGCCGAGCTGCTGGCGGTCATCAACGCCTCACCGTTTCACGCCGGCAAGGGCGGCGACCGAGAAGCGGCCATGCGCGTGCGCTGCCAGGCCACCGGTCTTCCGCTGGTGTACGCGCACCTCGTGGGCGGGCAGGACGAAATCGTGTTCGAGGGCCGCAGCTTTGTGCTGGCAGCCGACGGTGTGCTGGCCGGGCGCGCGGTGAGTTTTGAAGAGACCTTGTTCGACGCCGCCTTCACACGGCAGGGCGCGGGCTGGCACATCACCGCCGACACCGACCGCGCGCACAGCCCCGAGGCCGACCTGTGGCACGCGCTGGTGCTGGGCGTGCGCGACTACCTGGGCAAGAACGGTTTTCCCGGCGCCATCCTCGGCCTGTCGGGCGGCATCGACTCGGCCCTGGTGCTGGCGATCGCGGTGGACGCGCTGGGCAAGGACCGCGTGCGCACGGTCATGATGCCCTCACCCTACACGGCCGACATTTCGTGGATCGACGCGCGCGACATGGCCGCGCGCCTGGGCGTGCGTTACGACGAGATCGGCATCGCGCCGCAGTTCGAAGCCTTCAAGGCCAGCCTGGCCAGCGAGTTCGCGGGCCTGCCCGAAGACACCACCGAAGAGAACCTGCAGGCGCGCATCCGTGGCACGCTGCTCATGGCCTTGTCCAACAAGTTCGGCAGCATCGTGCTGACCACCGGCAACAAAAGCGAGATGGCCACCGGCTACTGCACGCTGTACGGCGACATGGCAGGCGGTTTCGCGGTGATCAAGGACGTGGCCAAAACCATGGTCTTCAAGCTCGCCCGCTGGCGCAACGCGCACGACCCCTACGGCACCGGTGCCAACCCGATCCCCGAGCGCATCATCGTGCGTCCGCCAAGCGCCGAACTGCGCCCTGATCAGAAAGACCAGGACAGCCTGCCCGAGTACCCGGTACTCGACGCCATCATCGAGCGCTACATGGAAAACGACCAGAGTCCTGCCAGCATCGTGGCCGCCGGTTTCGACCGAGCCGACGTGGACAAGGTGGTGAGGCTGATCCGCATCAACGAGTACAAACGCCGCCAGGCGCCGGTGGGTATCCGCGTGACCCACCGCAGTTTTGGCAAGGACTGGCGTTACCCGATCACGAGCAAGTACCGGGCTTGAGCTGTCCCCCGGCCGCGCTGCGAGCGCCCCCCAGGGGGGCGATGCCGTAGACCGGATCGGGTCCGTCCAATGTCGACCAGGGCTCGAGCGAGGAACGGGTGAAGAGTGGCGAGTTCACCTCGCCCACGCTGGCCAGCAATTGGCCTGGGCGTTCACCACTGCCATCGAGCCAGGGTGGATGTTTTCCGGACGCCCTCAGCGGCAGGTGACGGTGATGGGAGCGTGGTGGGGCAGGGTGGTTGAATTCATGTGCGGGAGGGTGGGTTGGCTGCGTCGCGTACGAACCGATCGGAGGGCCTTGGGCATAATGAATCGACAACGCCCTTCCCACTAGTCACGCCCTGGAGACATTGCATGAAACAGATCACCGCCGTCATCAAACCGTTCAAGCTCGAAGAGGTTCGCGAAGCGCTGGCAGAGCAGGGTGTGACCGGCCTGACCGTGACGGAGGTCAAGGGCTTCGGAAGGCAAAAGGGCCACACCGAGCTCTACCGCGGTGCCGAGTACGTGGTCGACTTCCTGCCCAAAGTGAAGGTGGAGGTGGTGGTGAAGACGGTAGACGTGGAGCGCTGTGTGGACGCCATCATCCGCGCCGCCCGCACCGGCAAGATCGGCGACGGCAAGATTTTTGTCACGTCGGTCGAGCGTGTGGTGCGCATCCGCACCGGTGAAGAAGACGAAACCGCCGTCTGAGCTGGCGAATCAGATGGCGTCCAGGCGGGCTGCGGGCGACAGCCCCGCCGCCTGTACAAGTTCAGGCAACAGCCTGTGTGCGTCGCCGTCGACACGAATCAGCTTCATCTGGACACCGCTCATGAACTGTTGGTCCAACCCAGTGCGCAAAAAGGCCATCAATCCGTCGTAATAGCCCGCCACATTGAGCAGGCCGACCGGCTTGTCGTGGTAGCCGAGCTGGCGCCAGGCCCAGACCTCAAAGAACTCTTCAAACGTACCGATGCCGCCGGGCAGTGCCAGGAACGCATCGGCCTTGTCGGCCATCAAACGTTTGCGCTCGTGCATGTTGTCCACGACGTGCAGTTCGGTGCAGCCGTGGTGGGCCCACTCCCGCTCAACCAACGCTTTCGGGATGATGCCGACGACCTGGCCACCCGCTGCCATGGTGGCGTCGGCCACGATGCCCATGAGGCCGTTGCGGCCACCGCCGTACACCAGCTGGCCGCCGTGATCACCGATCCACTGGCCCACGGCGCGTGCCGAGTCGGCAAACGCGGAATTGGCACCCGGACGGGAGCCGCAATACACGCAGAGCGAAAAGGCGGGTGCTGTCATGTTTCGGCCATTCCCGGCGGTCAGGCCCAGCGAACCCACGCCGCCGCCAGCCAGATGCCCACGCACAGCAACAGACTGAGCAACACGGCGGCGCTGCCCATGTCCTTGGCGCGCTTGGAGAGGTCGTGCCATTCCGGGCCGATGCGGTCGATGGCGGTTTCGATACCGGTGTTGAGCAGCTCGACCATCATGACCAGCATCACCGAGCCCGCGAGCAAGGCGGTTTCCACCCAGGTTTGACCGATCCAGAACGCCGCCGGGACCATGACGATGGCGGCGAGTGCTTCCTGGCGGAACGCGGTTTCGCCCCAGCCCGAGCGCAAGCCGGCCAGCGAATATCCGAAGGCGTGCCACATGCGGGAGACGCCACTGCGCAGCTTCTGTGCGTTGACCGGTTCCCGATCAGGATTGAGACTCATGTTTTCAACTCCACCAGCGCCGTGGTTTGCTCGCGTCATCCACCGGCTTGAAATGGATCAGACGTGTACCGGCCAAGGCATCATGCAGGAACTGGCGCTGGACATGGAAGCGTGACAGCAGTGCCCAGAAGACGACCCAGCCCACCAGCAGGACCGACAGCTGCTGCCCGGACAGGCGCATCAGCCCCGCGACCGCCAGCGGTGGCAGCAGCCACAGCCACGACAGAACGTATCGCCACAGCGCGCGGCCTTGCGTCAAGGCGTTGCCGTGGCGATCAACCACACGGATGTGCCAGGTCTTCATGGCCAGGGTCTGGCCCTTGGCCCAGAACCAGCCGAAGTAAATGCCGAATGCCACGAACACCAGCGCCTGCTGCACAAAGCGGTTGTCCAGCGCGTTGCCCGACTGGGTGAACGAGGACAGCACGTAGCTGGTGGTGAACAACACGCCCACCAGGAATACCACGCCGAACAACAGGGTGCCTTCGTACAGCCAGCAGGCCATGCGACGGCGCAAGGACGGCGCCATCAGGTCCGTTGCAGCGCCCTCATCGATGGGTGTGTTGAAAGGTGAGGGGGTGAAAGCGGGCATGTGCTAACAAGAGGGAGCGGCCCGTTGGGCTCGGGCTCGAATTGTCGCATTGGAGCCAAGACACCCGCGATTTGAGGCCGTTGTAAGGGTGGCCGCTTGGCCTGACCCGTGTTGCAGTGCGATAATGCGCGTTGCACTTCAAAACACGGCAAACGGATCAGGGTCCGGCGGGGTATGTGCCCGCTCATGTCCACTGGTCTCAAGTCTCGACACCGCCCCACAAGGGTTGGTCAAGAGGCACCCAAGGTATTTCGTCAGAGAAATTCTCGAAAGGTTCATCATGGAAATCAACAAGGCCGAACTGGCCTCGGCCGCTGCCGCTACCGGCACTGCCCCTCAAGAACTCCGCGGCGCAGAAATCCTCATCAAGGCTCTCCAGGCCGAAGGGGTCAAGTACATCTGGGGCTACCCCGGTGGTGCTGTGCTGCACATTTACGACGCTTTCTACAAGCAGGACACCATCCAGCATGTGCTGGTGCGCCACGAGCAGGCGGCCGTTCATGCGGCCGACGGCTACGCGCGCGCCACCGGTGATGTGGGTGTGGCTCTCGTCACCTCGGGTCCGGGCGTGACCAATGCCATCACCGGCATCGCCACCGCCTACATGGACAGCATCCCGATGGTGATCATCACTGGCCAGGTGCCCACGGCCGCCATTGGCCTGGACGCCTTCCAGGAATGCGACACCGTCGGTATCACGCGTCCCATCGTCAAGCACAACTTCCTTGTGAAGGATGCGCGCGACATGGCCATGGTGATGAAGAAGGCCTTCCACATCGCGCGCAGCGGCCGTCCTGGTCCTGTGGTGGTGGACATCCCGAAAGACGTGTCGTTCAACAAGGTGCCCTACAGCGGTTACCCCGAGTCGGTCGAGATGCGCTCGTACAACCCGGTGCGCAAGGGCCACGGCGGTCAGATCCGCAAGGCGCTTCAGCTGCTGCTGGCCGCCAAGCGCCCCTACATCTACACCGGCGGCGGCGTCTTGCTCAGCAACGCCACTGAAGAGTTGCGCACGCTGGTGAACATGCTGGGCTACCCCGTCACCAACACGCTCATGGGGCTGGGTGCTTACCCGGCGTCGGACCGCAAGTTCCTCGGCATGCTGGGCATGCACGGCACGATCGAAGCCAACAACGCCATGCAGAACTGCGACGTGCTGCTGGCCGTGGGCGCGCGCTTTGACGACCGCGTGATCGGCAACCCCAAGCACTTTGCGCAGAACGAACGCAAGATCATCCACATCGACATCGACCCGTCGAGCATTTCCAAGCGCGTGAAGGTCGATGTGCCGATCGTGGGCGACGTGAAAGACGTGCTCACCGAGCTCATCAACATGGTGCGCGAGAGCGCCACCAAGCCCGATGGCAAGGCGCTGTCCGCTTGGTGGGACACCATCGAGACTTGGCGCTCCAAGGACTGCTTGAAGTACGACCGTGGCAACACCGACGTGATCAAGCCGCAGTACGTGGTGGAAACCCTCTGGAACATGACCAAGGACGCCGACACGTATGTGACGTCCGACGTGGGCCAGCACCAGATGTGGGCCGCGCAGTACTACCGCTTCGACGAACCCCGCCGCTGGATCAACTCCGGTGGCCTGGGCACCATGGGTGTGGGCATTCCCTACGCCATGGGCATCAAGCTGGCCAAGCCCGACAGCGAGGTGTTCTGCGTGACCGGCGAAGGCTCGGTGCAGATGTGCATCCAGGAGCTCTCGACCTGCCTGCAGTACAACACGCCGATCAAGATCGTTGCGCTGAACAATCGCTACCTTGGCATGGTTCGCCAGTGGCAGGAGATTGACTACGAAGGTCGCTACAGCCACAGCTACATGGACGCGCTGCCCAACTTCGTGAAACTCGCCGAGGCCTATGGCCATGTCGGCATGCTGATCGAACGCCCGCAAGACGTGGAGGGCGCTCTCCGCGAAGCGCGCAAGCTCAAGGACCGCACCGTGTTCATGGACTTCCGCACCGACCCGACCGAGAACGTCTTCCCCATGGTCAAGGCCGGCAAGGGCATCACTGAGATGTTGCTGGGTTCCGAAGACCTCTGACCCCCTCCGCGAAGCAGCGTTTGCCCGCTGCTTCATCCCCTCAGACGAATCTATTGCCCGCCAAGCCTGCGCATTACCGTGTGCAGGGGAGGGCGGCGAAAAGAGGAATCGCACATGAAACACATCATCGCTGTCTTGCTGGAAAACGAACCCGGGGCCTTGTCCCGCGTGGTCGGCCTGTTCTCTGCGCGTGGGTACAACATCGAGTCGCTCACTGTGGCACCGACCGAAGACCCCAGCCTGTCCCGCATGACGATCCAGACCACCGGGTCGGACGACGTCATTGAACAGATCACCAAACACCTCAACCGCCTGATCGAAGTGGTCAAGGTGGTGGATCTCACCGAAGGTGCCTACACCGAGCGCGAGCTCATGATGGTGAAGGTTCGCGCAGTGGGCAAGGAGCGTGAAGAGATGAAGCGCATGGCCGACATCTTCCGCGGACGCATCATCGATGTGACCGAGAAGAGCTACACCATCGAACTCACCGGCGATCAATCCAAGAACGATGCGTTCCTGGAAGCCATCGACCGCTCCGCGATCCTCGAGACGGTGCGCACCGGTGCCAGCGGCATTGGGCGCGGCGAGCGCATCTTGCGCGTGTAAGACAATCCCCAAGTTTTCATTTCCCCCGAACAACACATTTCAACCGGAGCAACCCATGAAAGTTTTCTACGACAAAGACTGTGACCTGTCCCTGATCAAGGGCAAGACCGTGGCCATCATCGGCTACGGCAGCCAGGGCCACGCACACGCACAGAACCTCAACGACAGCGGCGTCAAAGTCGTGGTCGGCCTGCGCAAGGGTGGCGCCTCGTGGGACAAGGTCGGCAAGGCCGGCCTGACCGTTATGGAAGTCAACGACGCCGTGAAATCGGCCGACGTGGTCATGATCCTGCTGCCCGACGAGCAGATCGCCGAGGTCTACCACCAGAACGTGGCACCCCACATCAAGCAGGGCGCATCACTCGCCTTCGCCCACGGCTTCAACGTGCACTACAACCAGGTCGTGCCGCGTGCCGATCTGGACGTGTGGATGGTCGCGCCCAAGGCCCCTGGCCACACCGTGCGCAACACCTACACCCAGGGTGGCGGCGTGCCCCACCTGGTCGCCATCCACCAGGACAAGAGCGGCAAGGCGCGTGACCTGGCGCTGAGCTACGCCATGGCCAACGGCGGCGGCAAGGCCGGCATCATCGAGACCAACTTCAAGGAAGAGACCGAGACCGACCTGTTCGGTGAGCAAGCAGTGTTGTGCGGTGGTGCGGTCGAGCTGATCAAGATGGGCTACGAAACACTGGTGGAAGCCGGCTACGCGCCCGAAATGGCCTACTTTGAATGCCTGCACGAGCTCAAGCTCATCGTGGACCTGATCTACGAAGGCGGCATTGCCAACATGAACTACTCGATCTCGAACAACGCCGAGTACGGCGAGTACGTGACCGGCCCCGAAGTGATCAACGCCGAGAGCCGCGAAGCCATGCGCAACGCCTTGAAGCGCATCCAGTCCGGTGAGTACGCCAAGATGTTCATCCTGGAAGGCCGCACCAACTACCCCAGCATGACGGCCCGCCGTCGTCTGACCGCCGAGCATCAGATCGAAGTGGTTGGAGCCCAGCTGCGCGCCATGATGCCCTGGATCGCCAAGAACAAGCTGGTTGACCAGACGCGCAACTGACGCGCGCCCCGCTCGCTTCGGCGAGTGGAATCTCACAATGGCCACTTCGGTGGCCATTGTCGTTTCTGCATGCCGTGGCACTGCCTTACACTGCACCTTTGCGCCATACAGGGTGCCCTTGGGCATCCCTTTACACACATCTCATGCACGACGGTACCGATCCCCAGCACACCCAGCACGAAGACCGACCCAAGCGGTCCAAGGGCATCTACATGGTGCCGAACATGATCACGCTGGCCGCGTTGTTCGGCGGCTTCTATTCGGTGGTGATGGCCATGAACGGCCGCTACGACCTCGCCACCGTGGGCATCTTCGTGGCCATGGTGCTCGACAGCCTGGATGGGCGCGTCGCCCGCATGACCAACACCCAGAGTGCGTTTGGCGAGCAGATGGACTCGCTCTCCGACATGGTCTCGTTCGGCGCGGCGCCTGGCTTGATCGCCTATGAGTGGACATTGCGTGATCTCGGGCGCTGGGGCTGGATTGCCGCCTTCGTGTACTGCGCCTGCGCCGCCTTGCGACTGGCCCGCTTCAATGTCAACACCGGTGTGGTGGACAAGCGCTACTTCCAAGGGTTGCCTTCGCCTGCAGCGGCTGCACTGGTGGCGGGCTTCATCTGGTTGATGACCGAACTGGATGTACCCCCGCAAGACGTGACGTGGGTGATGTTCGCCATCACGCTCTACACCGGCCTCACCATGGTGACGAACGTGCCTTTCTACAGCTTCAAGGACCTGAGTCTGCGCAAGAGCGTGCCGTTTGCCGCCATTGTGCTGGTGGCGCTGGCCATCGCGGTGATCAACATTCACCCCCCCACTGTCTTGTTTGGTCTGTTCGTGGTTTATGGCTTGTCTGGATACGCAGTGTATTTCTGGCGCAAGGCCAAGGGCCGCCCGACCAGCGTGATCAGCACCTCCACTGACGAGCCTGACGAGCGTGGTCTGCACGACGATTGAGGTCTGAATCTTGTCGATCATTTTTCCCAACCAAGGCCCTCTCGGGCTTTGTGCTACATTGCCAGTCATGTCCAACTTTTCGATTTCGCTACTACTGGATGTCCGTCACGGGCAGGTCTGGTAACGCGAGAGCGATTCCCTTACAACGGCCCGTTTGCACCCGCAGCGGGCCGTTTTTGTTTGGACTGCGGGTTTTTGAAGCGCTGCCCACGAGGCATCCCACTGGAGCATTGAGATGAGCGACAAACTGATCATTTTTGACACCACCTTGCGCGACGGCGAGCAGTCGCCAGGCGCGTCCATGACGAAGGACGAGAAGCTGCGTATCGCGCGCCAGCTGGAACGTCTGAAGGTCGATGTCATTGAGGCCGGCTTTGCCGCGAGCTCCAACGGTGACTTCGAGTCCGTCAAGGCCATTGCCGATGTCATCAAAGACTCCACCGTGTGTTCGTTGGCCCGAGCCAATGACCGCGACATCGCGCGCGCTGCAGAAGCTCTCAAAGGTGCTCACCGAGCGCGCATCCACACCTTTATCGCCACCAGTGCGCTGCACATGGAGAAAAAACTGCGCATGACGCCCGAGCAGGTGCTGGAGCAGGCCAAGCAGTCAGTGCGGTTTGCGCGCAACCTCGTGGACGACATCGAGTTCAGCCCTGAGGACGGATACCGCAGCGACATGGATTACCTGTGTCGCGTTCTGGAGGCCGTGATCAAGGAAGGCGCCACCACGCTCAACATCCCGGACACCGTGGGTTACGCAGTGCCTGAGTTGTACGGCGAGTTCATCCGCACCCTGCGCGAGCGTGTGCCCAACTCCGACAAGGCGATCTGGTCCGTGCATTGCCACAACGACCTCGGCATGGCGGTGGCCAATTCCTTGGCGGGCGTGAAAATCGGCGGCGCGCGCCAGGTGGAGTGCACCATCAACGGGCTGGGCGAGCGTGCGGGCAACTGCTCGCTTGAAGAAGTCGTGATGGCGGTGCGCACGCGTCGCGACTACTTCGGGCTCGATGTGGGTGTGGACGCCACGCAGATCGTGCCGGCCAGCCGCATGGTCAGCCAGACCACCGGCTTTGTGGTGCAACCCAACAAGGCGGTGGTGGGCGCCAACGCGTTTGCACACGCCAGCGGCATCCACCAGGACGGCGTGCTTAAGGCTCGCGACACCTACGAGATCATGCGCGCCGAAGACGTGGGCTGGGCGGCCAACAAGATCGTGCTGGGCAAGCTCAGCGGTCGCAACGCGTTCAAGCAGCGACTGCAGGATCTGGGCATCGAGATGGAGTCAGAGAGCGAAATCAACACCGCGTTTGCCGCCTTCAAGGAGCTGGCCGACCGCAAGAGCGAGATCTTTGACGAAGACATCCTCGCCCTGTGCAGCGACGAAAGCGTGACCGCCGAAAAGGAGCAATACGGCCTGGTTTCGCTCAAGCAGCGAAGCGAGACCGGTGAGCGCCCTCATGCCAGCGTGGTGTTCACGGCTGACGGCCAGGAGATCCAGGTCGAAAGCGACGGCAATGGCCCTGTGGATGCGTCGTTGAAGGCCATCGAGAACCACGTCAAAAGCGGTGCCGAACTGGTGCTTTATTCGGTCAATGCCATCACGAGTGGTTCGACCGAAAGCCAAGGCGAGGTAACGGTTCGGTTGCAGCACAGTGGGCGTGTCGTCAACGGCGTGGGGGCAGACCCCGACATCGTCGTGGCTTCGGCCAAGGCGTATCTCAGCGCCCTGAACAAGCTGCACAGCAACTTGGACCGGGTCGCCGCACAAGGATAAAGCCTAGATAATTCAATAACTTGGGTTAATCAGTGTTTTGATCTGTGGAAATGACACCAAAAGTAGCACCTGTTCTACCGATCATTTAAGAGAGTTTCCCAAGCAATTGATATTGCTAGTTTTTTTCCTGTTGCCTATACTTCACCCCAGCGCAATTTCTGTTGCTGGAGTGAAGTCATGAGCCTAGGCGTTTTTCGCATTCGAAAACTGGTCCTTGCAGCCACGTTGGCCGCGTGGGTGGGCGTGTGTGCCTTGCCCACGGCTGTGAACGCCGCCGCCACTTCCGCCAAAGTCTCCAAGACCCCCAAAGCGTCGTTGGCCAAAGCCTCGATCAAGCGCACGGCCGTGTCGGCCAAAGCTCCCACGCGCAAGCTTGCAACAGCCCAGTCCAAGAGGGACGTCGTTGCCAAAAAGGGGGCTTCCCGAGTCAAAGTCCAGTTGGCCTCGGGCAAAAAGCCCACGGCCCGTCAGTTGGCCGCTCAGAGCGAAGCCAGGAAACCCGTGAAGGCAGCCGTTGTGCGGGTGGTGGCACCTGCTCGCCTGTCCATGGGAGAGCAACTGGGCCTGCGAGCCAGCGACGATCGGCTGGAACTCAACTCCAGCGTGGCGTTGGTGATCGATCAGGAAACCAACGAGGTGCTGTTCAGCAAGAATGACGCGGCAGT
Source organism: Hydrogenophaga sp. PBL-H3 (assembly GCF_010104355.1). Taxonomy (NCBI): domain Bacteria; kingdom Pseudomonadati; phylum Pseudomonadota; class Betaproteobacteria; order Burkholderiales; family Comamonadaceae; genus Hydrogenophaga; species Hydrogenophaga sp. PBL-H3. The sequence continues at coordinate 2,435,521 of NZ_CP044972.1, read as the reverse complement.
GCTGCCGATTGCCTCCTTGACCAAACTCATGACAGGTCTGGTGATCGCCGATGCAAATCTGGACATGAGCGAGCTGATCACCATCACCCAGGACGACGTGGACACATACAAGGGCAGCAGTTCACGGCTGGCCGTGGGGAGCACGCTGTCTCGCGGCGAGATGATGCATCTGGCGCTCATGTCCAGCGAAAACCGAGCTGCGAATGCTCTCGGCCGTACCTATCCGGGCGGCTTGAGCGAGTTCGTCCGGTTGATGAACAACAAGGCGAGGCAACTGGGCATGAGCGACACGCGCTACGTCGAACCCACTGGGCTGTCCAGTCTGAACCAGTCCAGTGCACGCGATCTGGCCACGCTGGTGTCGGTGGCCTATGAGCGACCCATCCTCCGCAGTCTGTCCACATCGCCCGGCCATGAGATCGAATTGGGCCGCCGTACGCTGCACTACAACAATTCCAATCGTCTGATCAAGAACCCCGATTGGGAGATCGGTCTGCAAAAAACGGGCTACATCTCCGAAGCGGGCCGCTGCCTGGTGATGCAGGCCAAGGTGGCTGGTCGCCAGTTGATCATGGTGTTCCTGGACTCCGCGGGCAAGCTGAGCCGCATGCAGGATGCAGAGCGTGTTCGGCGTTGGGTTGAGGTGCAGGCGGACACGCCGCGCCCGATGGCAGCGCGACCGCAAGGTTGAGCCAAGTTGCTCCCGGAGTTCAAAAAACGGTCCCTTGAGGACCGTTTTTATTGATGCCGAAGGATCAGCGTCCCGTGGTGCCTGCGGGCCGTGAACAACCGAGGGCCGACGATATCTCCGCCGCAGTGGTCCTGAGTTTGGGAAGCCAGCTCTCGTCAATGCGGTCCGCCGGCGCGGAGATCGACAGGCCGGCCACCAGTTTGTTCTGGTCGTCATAGATACCGGCAGCCATGCAGCGCACGCCCAGCTCCAGTTCTTCGTTGTCCCGTGCCACACCGGCTTGGCGGCATTGGGCGAGTTCACGTTCGAGGCTGGGCAGCTGCGTCAGGCTGTTGCGTGTGTTTCCTGCCAACCCGGTGCGTGTGGCGTAAGCGCGCACGCGTTGTGGCTCGTCATCGGCAAGAAAGAGCTTGCCCACTGACGTGAGATGCAGTGGCGCGCGTCCACCAATGGCGCGCACCACCTGCATCCCTGAGCGCTCGCTGTAGGCCCGCTCGACATACACGATCTCATCACCTTGGCGCACGCTCAAATTGACTGGTTGTTGAATCTGCTTGTGCAGTTCGCGCATGGGCAGCAAGGCTGCGTCTCGTACGCTCAGCCGCGCTTTGACCAGATTGCCCAGCTCGAGAAGGCGCATGCCGAGACGGTAGCTGCCGGCTTCGGGTCGATCGACGAAACGGCCGATGGTGAGGTCGTTGAGAATGCGATGCGCCGTGGAAGGATGCAGGCCGGTCTTTTCGCTGATTTCTTTGAGCGACACCGGCTCTTCTTTGGAGGCAAGCACTTCAAGCAGGTTGAACATGCGTTCGATGACCTGAACCGTGGGAGTGGCGGGGATGGAGTCTGAGCGTTTGGTCATGGCGCAAGTGTGACCGAAATTTTACGAGATGAAATCAGGTGTCGTGCCGTGCAGTGTGCTTGGCACCGGTCCCCACACACATATTTTCTCAACCACCCGGAACCCAGCGACCATCAAGCAGCAGCTCGTGTGGCTGGAAACTGGCCTTGTAGCTCATCTTGCTGCTCTGGGCGATCCAGTAGCCCAGATAGATGTGGGGCAGGTCCAGCGCCTTTGCCTGCTCAATCTGCCACAGCACGCTGTAAGTGCCAAAACTGGCCTTCTCATCGGGTTCGTAGAAGGTGTAGACCGCGGACAGACCGTCATTGAGCACATCGACAATCGACACCATCTTCAGGCGTGAAGGCTGCCCATTGGTGCCGGGCTCGTGGAATTCGATCAAACGCGAGTTGACCCGACTCTGCAGCAGGAACTGCGTGTACTGGTCGATGCTGTCTTGGTCCATGCCGCCACCCGCGTGCCGGCTGTTCTGGTAGCGCAGGTAGAGCTGGTAGTGCTCAGGCACGAAACACAACTTGAGCACGCGGCTTTGCAAATGGCCATGCTGCGCCATGGAGCGACGCTGGCTGCGGCTGGGCTTGAAGTCGGCCACGGGCACACGCAGCGGTACGCAGGCCTGACAACCATCGCAATAGGGACGGTAGGTGAACATGCCACTGCGGCGAAAGCCGTGTGTGACCAGATCTGAATAGGCGTCGTTGTGGATGAGGTGGCTGGGTGTGGCCACCTGTGACCGGGCCTGATGACCGGGCAGGTAGCTGCACGGGTACGGCGCAGTGGCGTAAAACTGCAGCGCTTGTAGCGGGAGTTCTTTGAGGTGTGTCACGCGTGCCGACGTTGTTCAGGGATGACTTTTTGCCAGTATATGGGCAGGAATTTCCACTCTGGTGCGGGGCGTGACATGGCCTCGCTGACGTGTCGGCAGAATGCCGCCCGTGGCATCAATTGCCCCCCGAGGCTGGCGAGGTGTGGCGTGTTCTGCTGACAATCGATCAGAGGCAAGCCCTTGGCGCGGCAGAAGGCCACCAGTGCCACGAGCGCGATCTTGGAGGCGTCGCTTTGTCGGCTGAACATGGACTCGCCATAGACCATGCCACCGAGGTTGATGCAATAGAGGCCGCCAGCGAGTTCGCCATCGATCCAGGTCTCCACACTGTGCGCGATGCCTGCGTGGTGCAGCCGGGTGTACGCCTGCACCATGGCCGGCAGAATCCAGGTGCCATCCTGGCCGTCGCGCGGCGTGCTTGCACAGGCCCGGATCACGCGCTCGAAACCGTGATCGAAGCGGATCTCCAGTCGGCCGTCGAGGCGCATTTTCTGGATGGTCTTGCGCAGCGAGCGGTGCAAGCGGAACGCCTGCGTCTCCAGCACCATGCGGGGATCGGTGCTCCACCAAAGAATGGGTTGTCCTGCGCTGAACCAAGGGAAGATGCCGCGCGAGTAGGCTGCAATGAGGGAGGGCACATCAAGCACCCCCCCGGCGGCCAGCAAGCCCGGCGCCGGGTCGCTCGGGCCCCACGCTGCTTCCACGGGTGGAAACGGTTGACCGGGCTCCAGCCAGGGCAGGGCGCGGTTGGGAGGAGCGTGTGACATGCCGCTATTGTGCGGCTGGCCTCAGCTCTGCGGTGTTGCCAGGCGCCGAAGACCCATCCACAGAACTGCCCCGATCAAGATGCCGATGCCGTCGGCTAAAAAATCGAGCCATTCGCCATAGCGCCAGCCGGTGGCGGCTTGCATCAGCTCGATGACGCCGCCGTACACAACCAGCCCCACAAGCACCGACCACGGCCTGCGGCCGTAAGCCAGCAAGCCCACCAGGGCCAACCAGGCGAACCCGAATGCATGCTGGCCTTTGTCCCAGATCGAGGCGGCTTGTTGTGGCAACAAATCCACCGGAACCAGAGACGCGATGGCCAGCACCAAGGCGCTGCACCAGAAGGCTGTCCTGATCAGTCTGGAAGTCATGGTGGGCAGTGGCATGCAGAAACAACAAAGGCCTTCGCAAGAAGGCCTTTGAGTGGATGTTGGGTGGCTCCCCGACCTGGACTCGAACCAGGGACCTGCGGATTAACAGTCCGTCGCTCTACCGACTGAGCTATCAGGGAACAGCCTCAAATTATAGCGTTGAATCTTTCGATTTCTGGCGCGAGGCAGATTTTGATGAATATTTGTCGCGTTCAGCCAATGGCGGGTGGAGCCACGCCAAGAACCTTGTGCAGTTGGGTGCTTGTCGTCGTGTATTGAAGCATCACGGTTTTGTCGGGGAAGATGAAAGAGGCTGCGCCGAAGGCCGCGAGGGTCGCCTCGTGAAAGCCCGAGAGGATGAGTTTCTTCTTGCCGGGATAGGTGTTGATGTCACCCACGGCGAAGATGCCCCGCACGCTGGTGGAAAATTTTTCGGTGTCCACCACGAGTTGCTTGCGTTCGATGTCCAGGCCCCATTCGGCGATGGGCCCGAGTTTGGGTGAGAGGCCGAGGAAGACCAGCAAGGCGTCGAGCGGCACGGTGTGGGTCACGGCTTGCGGGTCGGTGATCTGCACGGCCGTTAGGCGATCGTCAAGGGATTCGAAGCCCGTGGGTTGTCCCACCATGAACAGCATCTCGTGGCGCTCGCAAGATCCACGCATGCGTGCGATGCTCGCAGCACTCGCCTGGAACCCGTCGCGCCGGTGAACCAGGGTCACACTGGCGGCCTTGTTCGGGCCCGGTGCGGCAAAGTTCGTGGCCCAGTCCAGCGCAGCATCATTGCCGCCCACGATCACGATGTTCTTGCCCGCGAACCCATCGGAAGTGTTGAAGCGGTGGAAGACTTGTCGGCCTTCGAATGCATCGAGTCCGTCGAGCTTGAGCATGCGAGGCTGAAACGCTCCGACACCGGCTGCGATAAACAACGTCTTGGTCTGGAAACGTGTGCCTTTTGAGGTGGCTACGAAGAAGCGCCCGTCGTCCTGCTGCTGCACTGTGGCGACTTCCTGACCCAGGTGAAAGGTGGCGCCGAAGGGCTCAATCTGCTTTAGCAGGTTGTTGACCAGTTCCTGACCCGTGCACACCGGGATGGCCGGGATGTCGTAGATGGGCTTGTCGGGGTAGAGCTCGGCCGGCTGTCCACCCGGGTAAGGCAGGGCATCGATCACGTGGGCCTTGATCTCCAGCAGGCCCAGCTCGAACACCTGAAACAGTCCGACAGGGCCCGCTCCGATGACGACTGCGTCGGTTTCGATGAGCCCGTCGTGCACAGCAGCGGTGGTCCCGATCGCCGTGTTCAGGTCCGGCTCCATGCCGCTCAGCGCAGCAACTCGGGCAGTTTGCCGGTGCGGTCTTTCCAGTCGTCGGCGTCGGCCAGGGGGGCCTTGCGCTTGGTGATGCTCTTCCAGCCTGGCAGTTGGGCCAGATCGGCGTTGAGCTTGGTCATGTGCAACTGGTCCTTGGGCAAATCTTCTTCTGCGTAGATCGCGCTCACCGGGCATTCGGGAATGCACACCGCGCAGTCGATGCATTCGTCTGGATCGATGGTGAGGAAGTTGGGGCCTTCGCGGAAGCAGTCCACGGGGCAGACGTCCACACAATCGGTGTATTTGCAGCGGATACAGGCTTCGGTGACAACGTGAGTCATGGTGGTCTTGGGAATCGGTGGAAGCCGTGATTTTAGGGTTTCCGGCAATGCGGGGCGGGGCCATGGCCCTTGCCGTGACACAAGTTAAGGTGATGCGAGCCCAGAGAAGGCCCGCGCTGGCTTCATTGCACCAGCAACGCTCCGGCCGTGCGGTGGCTGGCGGTGTCCACCAGCACCAGTGAACCCAGGGCCCGCGATTGCGCAAAAGGCAGCGTGGCCAGCGGTTCCTGCAGCGCCAGTTCGATGTGGCCGATGGCATTGGGTTCCAGCTGGTTGGCGTCCTCTTCGGCCAGGGTGTGGATGTCGAGCCGGTGCACGATGCGCTTGATCTTGGCCTTGACCCAGCGATGGCCATGAAGAGCCCAGTACACGCGGCCGGGCACCAGGGTTTCGTCGTCGAGCCAGGCCACGGTGGCGCGGATTTCGCGGCTGCCACTCAATGCCTCGCCTTCGTCGTCCGCAAGCAGCCAGTCGCCTCGCGAGACATCGACTTCGCGGTCGAGCACGATGCCTGCGCTGTGGCCGGCGAGCACGGCCTGTGGTTGACGCACATGGTTGAGCACCTGCGCAACGACGGCGGTCTGGCCATTGGGCATGATGCGCACGCTCTGACCGGCCTGCACACCACCGGTGGCCACGCGACCCCAGAAAATGCGGCGGCCTTGCGAGGTGTCGGCGGAGCTGCTGAATTTTTCAACCCATTGCACGGCAAACGCGAAGGGCAGTGTGCTGTCTGTCGGCGTCACCGGCAGGTCTTCCAGAATTTCCAGCAGCGTGGGACCGCTGTAGCCGCACCAGCCGGTCTGTTCGCTGGCGTCGACCACGTTCCAACCCTTGAGCGCCGAGATCGGCACCACGGCCGTGACCGGAATACCGGCTTGTGCGGCGAATTCGCGCAGCGCGGCACCGATGTGCTCGAACGCGACGGCGCTGTCTTCGACCGCGTCGAGCTTGTTGATGGCGAACACCACCGAGGGCACGCGAAGCAGCTTGAGCAGCAGGCTGTGGCGGCGGGTCTGGGGCAGCAGCTTGAGCGCGGCGTCGGCCCAGGCCAGCTTGGTGGCGTCGACCAGCACCACGGCGGCGTCGGCGCTCGATGCGGCTGTCACCATGTTGCGCGTGTACTGCTCATGGCCCGGCGCGTCGCCAATGATGAATTTGCGCGTTTCGGTGCTGAAGTAGCGGTAGGCCACGTCGATGGTGATGCCTTGCTCGCGCTCGGCCGAGAGGCCGTCGGTCAGCAGGGCGAGGTCGGTCTGACCGTGGCGCTGCACGCCGGCCAGGTGGTCTTGCAGCACGGCCTTGCTGTCGACCAGCAGGCGGCCGATCAGCGTGCTCTTGCCGTCGTCCACGCTGCCGCAGGTGATGAGGCGCAGAGCCGAACGCGTGTCGATGGGGCCGGTGGCGGTTTGCGGCGCGGTGGCGTGGGGGGCGAGTGTGGTCATGTCGTTGTCCTGTGTCGGCGTGGCTTCAGAAATAGCCATCTTTTTTTCGTTTTTCCATCGAGGCATCGGAGGTCTTGTCGTCCATGCGCGTGGCGCCGCGTTCGCTGACCTCGGCGGCCAGCGTCTCGATCACGATGTCGTCGGCGGTGGCGGCCAGGCTCTCCACCGGGCAGGTGCAGGTGATGTCACCCACGGTGCGAAAGCGCACGTCGCGCAACTGCACGGTCTCGCCGTCGCGCGGTGGCGTGAGTTCGGTCACCGGCACCAGCAGGCCGCGGCGGTCGACCACTTCGCGCTGGTGCGTGTAGTAGATCGAGGGCAGCGCGATGTTTTCGCGGGCGATGTACTGCCACACGTCGAGCTCGGTCCAGTTGCTGATCGGGAACACGCGGAAGTGCTCGCCGGGCTGCAGCCGGGTGTTGAACAGCGTCCAGAGTTCGGGGCGCTGGGCCTTGGGCTGCCACTGGCCGAAGCTGTCGCGGTGGGAAAAAATGCGTTCTTTGGCGCGGGCCTTTTCCTCATCGCGGCGCGCACCGCCGATCAGGGCGTCAAAGCGGAACTCGTCAATGGCTTCGAGCAGCGTGACCGACTGGTGCACGTTGCGGCTCTCGCCCTCGTGGGCCAGGCGCACGGTGCCGCGCGCCATCGAGTCTTCAACGCTGCGCACGATCAGCTCGGCGCCCAGTTCCTTCGCGCGCAGGTCGCGGAAGTCGGTGACTTCGGGGAAGTTGTGACCGGTGTCGATCATCAGCAGCGGGTACGGGATGCGGCCCGCGCCAAACGCCTTTTCGGCGCACTTGAGCATGACCAGCGAGTCCTTGCCGCCGGAGAACAGCAGCGTGGGGCGCTCGAAGGCGGCAGCCACCTCGCGCAAGATGAAGATGGTTTCTTCTTCCAGCGCATCCAGGTGGGCGTTGCTCAGGTGGTGGTCGCTGGCGTGTTGCAGGGCGGTCTGGATCACGGCGGTTTCGGTGCGGGCGTTCATGAGGGGGTCCGTTCGAGTGAGGACACGAGGGGAGGCACAAGGGATGAAGCGGCAGGCTGCACGTGCAGGCCGCATTCCTTGGCGCTTTCCTGTTCCCACCACCAGCGCCCGGCGCGGAAGTCCTCGCCGACACTGATGGCACGGGTGCAGGGCGCGCAGCCGATGCTGGGGTAGAACTGGTCGTGCAGTGCGTTGGTGTCGAGCTGATGCAGGGCAATGAAATGCCACACGTCGCCCCAGGTCCATTCGACGATGGGGCTCACCTTGATTCGACCGGGCTCCTGCACGACCTCACCCACCTCGGCACGCGCGTTGGACTGCTCGCGGCGCAGGCCGGTGATCCAGCCGTCGTGGCCAGCCAGGGCGCGCGCGAGCGGCTCCATCTTGCGGATGTCGCAGCAGGCCTTGCGCAGCTCGATGCTCTGGTACATCGCCTCTTCGCCGTTCTTTCGCACGAAATGGATGACCGATTCCTGCTTGGGGCGAAATACCTGCACGCTGATGCCGTAGCGCTGCTCGATCTTCGGAATCACGGCAAGCGTCTCGGCGTGCAGCTTGCCGGTCTCCAGCACGAAGACGCTGGCGTCAATGCCAGCCAGGTGCATCAGGTGGGTGACCACCATGTCTTCGGCCCCCAGGCTGGACGCCTGGGTCAGCCGGGGATGACTCGCCGCGGTTTCGCGCAGCAGCGCGATGCTGCGCTCCACCTTGGCGGCAAAGTCGCTGGAAGGCTTGTTGTACAGGTCGAGAGCTTTCATGACGGCAACCCTCAAGCAGCGACAAAGTGAGGGGCGATGTGCACCGCGTCGCCCTGGTAGAAGGCCGGGTAGTGCGCCAGCAGCGCCTGGCCGTGGGCCAGGTTCTGGTCGGCGCGCAGCACGGCCTGTGTGAAGCCACTGCGCTGCATCTGCACGAGCTGGTCGATCAGCACGTCGCCGGTGGCGCGAATCTGACCTGAGAAGCCCAGGCGGCGATGCAGCAGGAAGGCCTGGCTGAAGGCGCGGCCATCGCTGAATTTGGGGAAGTGCAGTTCGATCACGCTGATGCCGGTGAGGTCGGCCTCGCGTGGATCGGCGTCATTGGGCAGCGTGAGGCGTTGCGCCTGCGCCTCGGTGGGCGCAAATGTGTCGGCACTGAAGAGTTGAAGGGTGTGGCTCATGGTGTCTGTCCTCAGGCGGTGGCGCGCGCGGTGCTCGTGCGCACCGCGTTGGCGGCGGTCTTGAACGGATCGGCGCCGGTGCGGCGCAGCGTGGCCACGAAGGTCTCGGTGTCGACGCGCTGGGCGCGGTAGGTGTCGAGCAGCGCTTCGATCACGTCGGGCACTTCGCTGGCGGCAAACGAGGGGCCGATCACCTTGCCAGGGGTGGACTCGCCGGACAGGCGCGTGCCATCCGAGCCACCGAGCGTGACCTGGTACCACTCCTGGCCGTCCTTGTCGACGCCCAGAATGCCGATGTGGCCGCTGTGGTGATGACCGCAGCTGTTGATGCAACCGCTGATGTGCAGATCGATCTCGCCCAGGTCGTGCAGCTCGTCGAGGTCCTTGTATCGGCCCAGAATGGCTTGTGCCAGCGGCAATGAGCGCGCGTTGGCGAGGTCGCAGAAATCGCCGCCGGGGCAGGCGATCATGTCGGTCAGCAGGCCGATGTTGGGCTTGGCCAGACCCAGGCGGCGCGCTTCGCGCCAGAGTTCGGGCAATTGGTCGCAGCGCACCCAGGGCAGCAGCAGGTTCTGCTCGTGCGTCACGCGGGCTTCGCCGGCCGAGAAGCGTTCGGCCAGGTCGGCCGCGCGCTCCAGCTGTTCTGCCGTAGCGTCGCCAGGCGCTTGTCCGAAGCGCTTGAATGAAAGTGTGACGGCGCGCAGGTCGGGGTTCTGGTGCGGCTTCACGTTTTGCGTGAGCCAACGGCTGAACTCCATGTCGTCCTCGGCCGCGGCCTTGAGGATGTGCGCAATCTTCGCGTCGGCGCTCTTGCGATCGCAGTTGAGAACGGGCGGAACGAAGAAGGCGCTGACGCGGTCGAGTTCGGCCTGGCTGATGGTGTGCGGCGCGCCATCCTTCTCGAGGATGTCGCGGTACTCGGCTTCCACCTGGTCGGTGAAGGCCTGGCCCTCGGCCTTCACCAGGATCTTGATGCGGGCCTTGTACATGTTGTCGCGGCGGCCGAAACGGTTGTAGGCACGCACCACGGCTTCAAGGTAGTTGAGGATCTGGTTCCAGGGCAGGAACTCGCGGACCACGCTGCCGATGATGGGCGTGCGGCCCATGCCGCCGCCCACACGCACCTGGAAGCCCAGTTCGCCGTCCACGTTGCGCAGCAGGCGCAGGCCCACGTCGTGCCAGGCGGTGGCGGCACGGTCTTCGCGCGCGCCGGTGATGGCGACCTTGAACTTGCGTGGAAGGAAGGCGAACTCGGGGTGCAGCGTGCTCCACTGGCGCATGATTTCGGCGAAAGGCCGCGGATCGGCGACCTCGTCGACCGCAATGCCAGCCAGTGCATCGGTGGTGATGTTGCGGATGCAGTTGCCGCTGGTCTGGATGCCGTGAAGGTTCACGCTGGCCAGCAAGTCCATCACATCGGCCGAGCGCGCCAGCGGGATCCAGTTGTATTGCACGTTCTGGCGCGTGGTGAAGTGGCCGCAGCGGTCGGGCAGGGTGGGTACCTCGCTCAAACCGGCATTGGCGTTGGAGACGTCGTGGTCTTCCTTGTGGTCGAAGTCGCGGGCTATCGTTGCGAGCACCTTGAGCTGGGCGCTGTTGATTTCGCCGTAGGGCACAGCCACGCGCAGCATGGGTGCAAAGCGCTGCACGTACCAGCCGTTTTGCAGTCGCAGCGGCTTGAACTCGTCGCCGCCCAGGGTGCCGGCCTGCCAGCGGGTGAGCTGGTCGCGGTATTGGTCGGCGCGCAATTGCACGAACTGGCGATCAAAGTCGGAATATTGGTACATCGTGGGTACGTCGTCTTCGTGGACAGTGGGAATCAGAGGGCGATCAATTTCAGGCCGGCGTAGGCCAGCAGCACAGAAAGCGCGGAACGCACCAGGCGCTCAGGCGTGTGACGCATCAGGCGTGTGCCCAGCCAGATGCCGGGCAGCGAGCCTGCGAGCAGCTTGCCCAGCAGCGGCCAGTCGACCGAGCCCATGCTGGCGTGACCCAGGCCGGCGACCAACGTGAGCGGCACGGCGTATGCAATGTCGGCAGCCACGATGCGTGGCAACGGCAGCAGCGGGAACAGGAGCAGCAGCACCGACACGCCAATGGCACCGGCACCGACCGAGGTGAGCGTGACCAGCGTGCCGATCACCGCGCCGAACAGCACGGGCAGGCTCCAGTGGCGCGCGTGCGTCGCGGTTTCCAATTGACCGGCAGCCAGTGTTCGGGGCAACTGCTTGCCGCGAGCGGCCTTGTAGAGCATGGCTGCAGCGGTGAGCAGCAGGGCCACGCCCAGGGTGTTGGTCATGAGCGACTGCACGAGCGGGCTGGCTGGGCCCAACTGGTGCAGGGCGCCCAGGGTGATCAGCGCGGCCGGGATGCTGCCCGCGCAGAGTTGCCCCACCACGCGCCACGGCACCAGCTTCTGGCGCGCCAGGCTGATGGTGCCGCCCATTTTGGTGAAGGCCGCGAACAGCAGGTCGGTGCCAACCGCCAGGTAGGGTTTGACGCCGAAGAAAAAAATCAGAATCGGCGTCATGAGCGAGCCGCCGCCCACACCGGTGAGACCCACGATGAGTCCCACGGCGAATCCGGCAAGGATGATGGCGATGTCAGGCATGGGCGCGACTGTACGGAGTCGGGCTTATATCCCAAACGATTTTTTCTTTATGGGGGTATGCCTCAGTTGAATATAGAAGGCGGGGCGTGTGGCATCGCACGCCGCCTCCGTTGGACCGACGCGCGCGCCGGGCTGCGAAGGGGCGCTGACGTAACATGGCCTCATGCAACAACAGCGAGTTCTGGTCAGCGTGGTGGGTTTTTCCGACGTGGAGCGCCACGCTTTGAACACCGTCTTTCGCCTCTCCCAGTCCAGAGACCTGTCGTACGCACCCTACGCTCCCTTGACCGCGCCAGGCGTGGCTGCGCCCAGGGGCGTGTCTGAGGTGGCGCTGGTGGATGGTGCAAGTGCCGAGGCGGTGTTGTCGCACGCCAAGGAAATGCCGACGGGGCAACGCCTGATCTGGGTGGGCAAAGATGCGCCGGAGCACGCGTGGCGGGTCATGGACCGGCCCATTGACTGGGCGGCCGTCCTGCACGACCTGGACGCGGTTTATGCCGCCAAGCAGGCCGATTCCGGCTTGCTCGATCTGGATGTGACGGCACCCGCACCGCTCGACCTGGCCTTTGGCGAAGACGTCATCGGCTTGCGCCGTGCCCTGGTGGCGGGTGCTGACGAACAAGAGCGCACCTACCTGCGCACCCGCCTGGCACTGGCGGGCGTGGCGCAGGTGGACGAGGTGACCACCACCGAAGCCGCTGTCTCCATCATTGCCCGCAACGCATACGTCTGCGGCGTCTTCAGCCTGGACGATCCGCAGCTGGATGTCTGGTTGTTGATGCGCCTGTTTGCCGAGCACAACCCCAAGGCCCTGACGCTGGCCACCAGCGAGCTGGCGGGCCCTTTGGCCGGTTGGTGGAGCCGACGCCGGGTGCGGCGCAACGCCCAGCGCGCGGGAATTTCGGCGCTGCTGGCGCGTCCGATTCAGCCGCCCGAAATCTCGGTCTGGCTCAACCTGCTGTAGTCCGTTCCTGGGCGGAACCCCGACGGCGGACATTCCTGAGCGCAAAGCGAGCCGGGTCGAGTGCGCCCATGAGATCGGACTCCACCAGCGCAGGCACACCCTCCAGCTGAATGGCCAGCTGTTCCGCGCACCAATGGGCCAGCGTGAGGCCCCGCGAGCCCATGGCGCAGAGTAAATGGAGTCCCTGCCAGCGAGGAACATCGGCCAACTGGACACGATCGCGTTGCCCCCGCCCTGCGGCCATAAGTTCGCTCAGCGCGGCGGTGTCGGGCGCGGCGCCCACCAAGGGGAGCCGGTCGAGGGAGGCGCAGCGCACCTGCGCCCAACCCATCAACCGACCCTCGGCCAGGTCGGTTCGCAGACGGTCCGCGGCTGCCGGGTGGATGGCGTGCAGGCTTCGGGCATTCCGTTCGTGGGCCTCAAGGCTCACGTGGGTGTGCGTCATGCCGCGTTCATAGGTAGAGCCCATGGTCCAGACGGTGGCTGGCCACAGAGGTGGCAGGCCGCTGTCCTGGTACCGGGGTACAAACACGCCGTCGTTGCGTTGAGGTCGCTCGGCCAGGGCGGGGCCTTCCAGCGCCGCCAGGCTCATCTGACCCTGCACCGGGCGCAGCGGCAGGTCGGTGCCCGACAGCTGACCGGAAGCGCCCGTGAGCAAATTAAAGCTGCCGAGCGCCGCCGCGAGCACCACCACCGGTGCTTGGGCCAGTGGCCTGCCTCGTGCGTCGCAGGCCTGCCAAACCCCGGGACCAGACGGGTCAACACCCTTCTTCGGTTCCAGCCGGTCGACATGTGCCTTCCAGATACAGGTCAGAGCGCCAAGGCCCGTCGCCTCGTTCAGCCAGGCTTGCACCAGTGCGGAAGGCCGCACCAGCGCAGCTGGCCAACGGCCAGGATCGTGGGCCAGGTTGTCGACCTCACAGGTTTGCCATCCCGCGCCTTCGGGTACGAGACGCCGCAACTCGGCCAGCGTGTCGGCCACGCCCAGCGCCGACAGGCGCGACAGCGGCGTGGGTGAGCGTGTGACGTGGGGGCTGAGCATGCCCACCGGCAGGCTTGATGCGCCACCGGCAGGACCGTCCGCCGCGTCGAGCAGGGTGATGCGCCACCCACGGCGGGCCAGTGTCGAACAGGCGGCCGCGCCAGCCAGGCCAGCGCCAATCACCAGGGCATGGCGCCGCGAGTCAGACACGGGCTGTTGGGTGCGGATCAGGCCGAGGGAGGCGGCACATAGCCGGCGGCGGCGTCAGCGCCTTCGCCGAAGAAGTGCTTTTCCATCTGGCGGGCGAGGTACTGGCGCGCGCGCGCATCGGCCAGGTTCAGGCGGTTTTCGTTCAGCAGCATGGTCTGGTGCTTGAGCCAGGCCGCCCAGGCTTCCTTGCTCACGCCTTCATAGATGCGCTTGCCCAGCTCGCCAGGGTAGGGTGGAAAGTCCAGGCCTTCGGCTTCTTTGCCGAGCTTGATGCAGTTGACGGTGCGTGCCATGGGGTGTCCTCGGGAAGAATCAGATGATTTGGTTATAACGAATGGAAGAATTTATTCGTTCCAGTGTCTTGCGAAGGCCGGCATGATGCGGGCTTCGTGCGGCAGAGGGCGACTGTAGCAACCTTTGATCGACCGCAAAGTCATCAGGGCCGCAGTCCGCATGATCTGTGGTGCGCAATTCCATGGTGGTCTTGTTGCCACGATGCCTTTTTACAATAGACACCTTCGCCTTCACAGGACCCCTCATGAGTGCATTTCAGGAAGAACGCGTGCTCAGCGTTCACCATTGGACCGACCGGCTGTTCAGTTTCACCACGACGCGCGACGCATCGCTGCGGTTCTCCAACGGTCACTTCACCATGATCGGCCTGCGCGTTGATGGCAAGCCGCTGCTGCGCGCCTACAGCATCGTCAGCCCCAATTACGCAGACCACCTCGAGTTCCTGAGCATCAAGGTGCCCGACGGCCCGCTGACCTCGCGGCTGCAGCACATCCAGGTGGGCGACACCATCGTCGTGGGTCGCAAGCCCACCGGCACCTTGTTGATCGACTACCTGCTGCCCGGCAAACGCCTGTACCTGCTGGCCACGGGTACCGGGCTGGCGCCGTTCCTCAGCGTCATCCGCGATCCGGAAACCTACGAGCGTTACGAACAGGTGGTGCTGATCCACGGCGTGCGCCAGGTCAAGGAACTGGCCTACCGCGAGTACCTCAGCGAGGCCCTCCGCCATGACGAGTTCCTGGGTGAAATGGTGCAGCAGAAGCTGCTCTATTACCCCACGGTCACGCGTGAGCCGTTCGTGCACCAGGGCCGCATTCCTCAACTGCTGGCCGAGGGCAAGGTCGCCAAGGATCTCGGCATTCCCCTGCTGAACCCGGCGGAGGACCGCATCATGATCTGCGGCAGTCCCGAAATGCTGCGCGACCTCAAGGCACTGGCTGAAAAGCTGGGCTTCGAGGAAGGCAACACCAGCCGGCCAGGCGCTTTCGTGATCGAGCGTGCGTTTGCAGGAACTTGATCGCGCCGCGAGCGCTCTGTTCGGTAGCACCTTTCAACCACAGGCCCACCCTTGATCACCACCCTGCCGACCGTTCACCCTTCGTTCCTTGAGCGCAACCCCCGCCAGATCCTGGGCCTGATCGCACTGGTGTGCATCGGCATGCTGGCTTTCGGCCTGTACCTGCAGCACGTGGTGGGTCTGGAGCCGTGCCCGATGTGCATCGTGCAGCGGTATGCGCTGATCGCGGTGGCGCTGGTGGCCGGCATCACGGCCTTTCTGCGTGGCCGCAGGGCCTTTTGGAGCGGCGTGGGCGTGATGGCGGTCTTTGCCGTGTTCGGTGCCGGCGTGGCTGCGCGCCAGAGCTGGCTGCAGTGGTACCCGCCCGAGGTCATGAGTTGCGGGCGCGACTTCTTCGGAATGATCGAGTCGTTCCCGCTGCGCCGCGCGATCCCCATGATCTTCCGTGGCAGCGGCGACTGTTCGGTGATCGACTGGACGTTCCTGGGGCTGTCGATCGCGAACTGGTCGTTCGTCAGCTTCACCGCGATCACCCTGGCCGCCGCTGTGCTCTGGCTCAAACGCACCCCCGCCTGACGGCCACGGGCTGGGCACTCAGCTCAGCTTCTTCACCAGCACCTGGCTCTTGCGGTCCCAGTTGTACTTGCGCTTGCGGGCTTCTGGCAGCCAGTCGGCACTTACCTGAACGAATCCACGCTTGATGAACCAGTGCATGGTGCGCGTGGTCAGCACAAAGATGCTCTGCAACCCTTGCGACTTGGCACGCGCCTCGATGCGCTTGAGCAGCCGCTCGCCATCGCCTTGGCTCTGCGTGTCGGGTGACACGGTGAGTGCCGCCATTTCTCCGGTGCGCGCTTCGGGGTAGGGGTAGAGCGCCGCGCAGCCGAAGATCACGCCGTCGTGTTCGATGATGGTGTAGTTGCCGGCGTCCCGCTCGATCTCGGTGCGGTCGCGTTTGACCAGCGTGCCGTCCTTCTCGAACGGCTCGATCAGCGCCACGATGCCGCTCACGTCGTCCATGGTGGCCTCGCGCACGCTCTCCAGCTTTTCGTCCACCACCATGGTGCCGAAACCATCGTGGGTGTAGATCTCCAGCAGCAGCGCGCCGTCCACCGCGAACGGCAGGATGTGGCTGCGCTCCACGCCGCCTTCGCAGGCGCGGATGCAGTGCTGCAGGTAGAAGGCCGGGTCGGTCGGTTGGGTCGGCGCGGGCAGGCCGGCGAGCAGCTTCTTGGCGTCGGCCAGTGGAATCTCGGTGTCGATGTCGCTCTCGGGGTCGGACAGGTCGGTGCGCAGGCCGGGTACCTCGGTCAGGAACATCAGCTTGTCGGCCTGCAGCGCAATGGCCACCGAGGTCGCCACATCTTCCATGGTCAGGTTGAAGGCCTCGCCGGTGGGCGAGAAGCCGAAAGGCGACAGCAGCACCATGGCGCCCATGTCGAGCGTGCGCTGGATGCCCTCGGTGTCGATCTTGCGCACCAGGCCCGAATGCAGGAAGTCCACGCCGTCCATCAGGCCCACGGGGCGCGCAGTGATGAAGTTGCCCGAGATCACACGCACCGTGGCACCGGCCATGGGCGTGTTGGGCAGGCCCTGGCTGAAAGCGGCTTCGATCTCGTAGCGCAGCTGGCCGGCGGCTTCCTGCGCGCAGTCCAGCGCCACCTCGTCGGTGATGCGCATGCCGTGCGAATACCGGGCTTCGTGCCCCTTCAGGCGCAATTGCTCGTTCACCTGCGGGCGGAATCCGTGCACCAGCACGATCTCCACGCCCATGCTCTGGATGAGCGCGAGGTCCTGCGCCAGCTTCTCCAGCTTGCCGGCCGCGATGGCCTCGCCCGCGATGCCCACCACCAGCGTGTTGCCGCGGTGCTTGTGGATGTAGGGCGCGACCGAGCGGAACCAGGGGACGAAGGTGAAGTTGAAGACGGTGGACATGGATGGGGTGGCGGGCAGGCGGTGGGCCGGGCGCGGATAATGGCCGGCTGCCCGATTTTGACCGAAGTTCCCCACTTGTCTTCCACACCGCTGCACATCGAATTTCCGGAGACGCTGCCCGTCTCGGCCCGCCGCCACGAGATCGAGGCGGCGATGCGCGACCACCAGGTTGTCATCGTCTGCGGTGAAACCGGCTCGGGCAAGACCACGCAGATCCCCAAGATCGCGCTCGCCATGGGGCGGGGTCGAATCAACGCAAAACCCGGACAAAGAGGCCAGCTCATCGGCCACACGCAGCCGCGCCGCATCGCGGCCTCCAGCGTGGCCAAGCGCATTGCCGAAGAACTGAAAACGCCGCTGGGCGACGTGGTCGGTTTCAAGGTGCGTTTCCAGGACCGGCTCTCCAAGGATGCTTCCGTCAAGCTGATGACCGACGGCATCTTGCTGGCCGAGACGCAGACCGACCCCGACCTGCGCGCCTACGACACCATCATCATCGACGAGGCGCACGAGCGCAGCCTGAACATCGACTTTCTACTCGGCTACCTGCGCCAGTTGCTGCCGCGCCGGCCCGACCTCAAGGTGGTGGTGACTTCGGCCACCATCGATGCCGACCGCTTCGCGCAGTACTTCGCTTCCAAACGAGGACCAGCCCCGGTGCTGATGGTGTCGGGCCGCACCTTTCCAGTGGAAGTGCGCTGGCGTCCGTTCGAGGAAAGCCGCGACTACGACCTGAACAGCGCCATCACCGATGCGGTGGACGAACTCTGGCGTGGCGCCCAAGGCGGCGACATCCTGGTTTTTCTACCGGGTGAGCGCGAAATCCGCGAGGCGGCCGACCACCTGCGCAAGCACCTCAGCCACATTCCCACGCTGCGCAACGCCGAGGTGCTGCCCTTGTTCGCGCGGCTCTCGCAAGCCGAGCAGGACCGCATCTTCCAGGACCACGGCGGGCGGCGCATTGTGCTCTCGACCAACGTGGCCGAGACCTCGCTCACCGTGCCCGGCATCCGCAACGTGATCGATGTGGGCACCGCGCGCGTGAAGCGCTACAGCTTCCGCCAGAAGGTGGAGCAGCTCATGGTGGAGCCGATCAGCCAGGCCGCGGCCAACCAGCGCGCCGGGCGCTGCGGCCGCGTGGCCGACGGCATCTGCATCCGCCTCTACGACGAGGCCGGTTTCAACGCCCGCCCGAAGTTCACCGACCCCGAGATCCTGCGCAGCTCGCTGGCGGGCGTGATCCTTCGCATGAAGGCGTTGCGCCTGGGCGCGGTCGAAGATTTCGCCTTCATCGAAGCGCCGCAGAAGCGCGCCATCGTCGACGGCTACCAGCTGCTGGCCGAGCTCGGCGCGGTGGACGACGACAACGAGCTCACGCCGATTGGCCAGACGCTCTCCCGCCTGCCGCTGGACCCGCGCGTGGGCCGCATGATCCTGGAGGCGCAGCAGCGCGGTGCGCTCGACGAGGTGATGGTGATCGCTTCGGCGCTCTCTGTGCAGGACGTGCGCGACCGACCACTCGACAAACAGGCCCAGGCCGACCAGGCGCACGCCAAATTCGACGACGAGAAAAGCGAGTTCAGCGGCACGCTCAAGCTCTGGAAATGGCTGGAAGACACCAAGGGCGGCCACGGCAAGGACCACAAGCTCAGCCACCGCCAGTACGAGAACCTGCTGCGCGAGAACTTCGTGAACGTGCGGCGCGTGCGCGAATGGCGCGACATCCACACCCAGCTGCACACCGTGGTGGCCGAACACAAGTGGCAGATCAACACGCAGCCCGCGAGCTACGAACAATTGCACCTGGCCATGCTGGCCGGCCTGCTGGGCAACGTGGGCCAGAAGAGCGAGACCGAAGACTGGTACCTGGGCGCGCGCGGCATCAAGTTCTACCGCCACCCGGGCGCCAACCTCAGCAAGAAGCCCGGGCGCTGGATCGTTTGCGCCGAGCTGGTGGAAACCACGCGCCTGTTTGGCCGCGGCATCGCCGGCATCGAGCCCCTGTGGCTGGAGCAGGTGGGATCGCACCTGCTCAAGAAGCAGTTGCTCGATCCGCATTGGGAAAAGAAGTCGGCGCAGGTGACGGCGCTGGAGCGCGCCACGCTCTACGGCCTGGTGGTCTACAACAACCGCCGCACCGACTACGGCCGCGTGGACCCGGTGGGCGCGCGCGCCATCTTCATCCGCGAAGCACTGGTGGCCGGTGACTGGGAGACGCGCCTGCCGTTTCTGGCCGCCAACCAGAAACTGGTGAAACAGGTGGCCGAGCTGGAGCACAAGTCGCGTCGCCAGGACGTGCTGGTGGACGACGAGCTCATCTACGCCTTCTACGACCAGCAATTGCCCGCGCACATCTGCAACGGCGCCACTTTCGAGCGCTGGTACCAGGACGAGGTGCGTCGCACGCCCACGCTGTTGTTGCTCACGCGTGAGGAGCTCATGCGCCATGAGGCGGCCGGCATCACCACGCAGGCCTTCCCCAAAACGCTGCGCCTGGGCGGTGTGGACTGCGCCTGCGACTACCTGCACGTTCCGGGCGATCCGCGCGATGGCCTGTCGGTCACGCTGCCGATCTTTGCATTGAACCAGGCCAGCGACGACCGCTGCGACTGGCTGGTGCCCGGCATGCTCAAGGACAAGCTGCTGGCGCTGCTCAAGACGCTGCACCAGCGCCCACGCTCGCGCCTGGTGCCACTGCCGGCCACGGCCGAACGCTTTGCGCAGGCCTTGTGCGAGCCGGCGGCGTTCGGCGCCGGCAACCTGATGGACGCGCTGCTGAAGCTGGTGCGCGAGGCCACGCAGCTCGACATCCAGCGCAACGACATCAAGATCGACATGCTCAGCCCGCACCATTTCATGCACCTGCGCGTGGTGGACGAACACGGTCGCCAGCTGGGTCAGGGCCGCAGCCTGGCGGCGCTGAAGGCCGAGTTGGGCAGCCAGGCGCGCGGTGCCTTCCAGGCGCTGGCCTCCATCAAGCTGGACAGCCTGCGACCGGCCGCGCCCGCTCAAGAGCAGCGGCCCACTGCGCCGGTGGTCAAAGCGACTGGCAAGGCAGCGTCCACCACGCCTGCGGTGAGCGCGGCACAGCGCCACACAACCTGGGACTTCGGCGAACTGCCCGAGCTGATGGAGATCCGCAAGGGCCAGCAATCACTGATCGGGTTTCCGGCGCTGATTGACGACGGTGACGCGGTGCGCCTGGAAGTGTTCGACGAGCCCGACGTGGCGAAGGCCCGGCACCGCGAAGGACTGCGTCGGCTGTGCGCGTTGCAGATCCGCGATGCCGTGAAGTACCTGGAGAAAAACCTGCCCGGCCTGCAGGCCATGGCTGCGGCCTACATGCAGGTGGGCAAGGAGTCGGGTGGGGGCGGCACGCTGGAAGAGCTGCGCACGCAGATCCTCGAACTCGCGCTGGACCGCGCCTTTCTCGCCGAGCCGCTGCCCGCCAGCGAAGGGGCTTTCAAGCAGCGCGTGGATGAGGGACGAGGGCGCCTCACGTTGATCGCCAGCGAGATCGCGCGCAGCGCTGGTGCCATCCTCACCGAATACTCGGCCGCCGCGCGCAAGCTCAAGGACAGCAAGCCACCGACCGACGTGGCCACCGATGTGGGCCAGCAACTGGCCCGGCTGGTGCCCAAGCGTTTCCTGTTGCAAACGCCTTACGCCCAGCTGCAGCACCTGCCGCGCTACCTGAAGGCGGTGCAGTTGCGGCTGGACAAGCTGCGTGCCGACCCGGCACGCGACGCTTCCAGGCTGGCCGAGCTGCGCCCGCAAGACCAGCGCTTCTGGCGTCTGGTGGCCGAGCGCAAGGGCGTGCAGGACGGCCGGCTGCAGGAACTGCGCTGGCTGCTGGAGGAGCTGCGGGTGAGCTTCTTCGCCCAGGAGTTGCGCACGCCGCAGCCGGTGAGCGTGAAACGGCTGGACAAGGCCTGGGCTCAGCTCCAGCTTTGAGCCCCCACGCTCCGCCGCTGCGCGGGTCGCTGCCCCCCATGGGGGCTGGCCTTGCTTGGGGCGGCCCTGCGCGGCGGCCGCTGGATCAACGTGTGGCCAGCGCTACGCGTCCCTCGGTCACGCCCAGCGCGGTGTTGGCTTGCAGTTGTTTCAACACAGCTTCCGCGTCTTCGCGGGTAGCGAACTGGTTGATGCGGACCTCGAAGCGGCCATCCTTGACCACCACCTCGGCGGGATAGCCTGCGGTCTGCAGGCTGGTGCGCAGCGCATTGGCCTGGGCTCCGCTGGGCATGAAGCCCGCCACCGTGCGCCAGCGGCCGCCTTGCAACAGGATGCCTTTGCCGGGCTGCATCTCGGCCTGGCCAATGAACTTGGCCAGTTGATCCGGCGTGGCCTGACCAGCGGGTTTTTCTTCCGCACCTGTAAACACAACCCAGAACGCACCGGGCTTCTCCAACATGATGCCGGGCTTGGCATCGCGCATGACCTCGACCTTGCCCTCGAACATGCACACGGCGTCGTGGGCAGCGTCGGTCATGCTCCAGAAATCGGTGCCGCGAATGCCCACGGTGGCGGTGGCCATCTTCAGGTTGATGTCGCGCTTGTTGCCCAGGGCCTTGCTGGTGTAGTCGGTGGCATACCGAAACACGCCGGTGACCAGGCGCAGGGTGGCGGAGAGTTCCGATGGACCTGCCGCTTGCGATTTGCGCACAGCCATGGACTCGATCTGGAATTCGGTTTGCTCGCCGAGCTTGATCACACTGCGGTCGGACATGCGCAGCAGCATGCGGGCTTGCCCGGCGGTGATCGCCTTGTCGTTGTCGACCAGTTGCACGCCAGGCTCGGCCGGGCGACGCTGTCCGTTGTGCTCGACCCAAGCGGGCAATTGCACGGCTTCGATCACTGTGCTGGTGGTCGCCGCGCGGGCGACGCCCTGACCAGCCCAGAGGCCGGCTCCCAGCAGCAACATGCCCAACGCATGACGAACGAAGATCGTTGAAGGTCGGGCCACGGCGATCTGAAAAGCATTGATGGGCAACATGAAAGCGCTTCCTCAAAAGTCAAAAACTGGATACCCCGTACGGTAACTACGCGGCCAGCTTTGTATCGGATGCAGCGATCAATCAAATAGCCCGGCAGTGACGCATTTCCGTGAAAAAAGTCGCGGGCCGCAGCGACTCCGTGTAAAGCCGGCTTGTCCCTTGTTTGAGGTGGGAGATGTCCGCGCTGGTTGACATGACGTCTGGCGATGCGTTTCACTGTCCACCATGCCACGCCTGTGGTCGTCGTTTCACTGCACCGGGGTCTTCATATGGATCGTCGTGAATTCGGGGAAGCTTGTGCATGGGGCGCGGGGTCGCTGGCGGCCACGCTGGCGGGCCATGCATGGGCTGCCGAGGCCAGGCCTCGCAGCTATGGCCGGGTGTTGCTGGTTGACGAACTGGGCCAGCCGCTCAAGGCCGCCGGCCTGCGGACGCAGACCAACTACGTTTTCCACTACCCGTTCGAGGCCACGCCCGTGTTCCTGCTCGACCTGGGCAAGGCAGCCACAGCCACCCAGCTTGTCACGCGCGAGAAGCAGACCTACCAATGGCCCGGGGGTGTCGGTCAGCAGCGCAGCCTGGTGGCGTTCTCCGCCATCTGCGCGCACAAGCTGGTGTATCCGACCAAAGAACTGAGCTTCATCAGCTTTCGCAAGGGCGCGGCGGTGAATCCGCAGACGCCGAGCAAGGGCAGCGATCTGATCCACTGCTGCGCCGACCACAGCCAGTACGACCCGGCGCGTGGTGCGCTGGTGCTCAATGGCCCGGCCGAGCAGCCGTTGTGCGCGGTGCTGATCGAGCACGATGCCAAGACCGACCAGCTCACCGCCACGGGCACGCTGGGGGGTGAGCTGTTTGACGACTTCTTCAAGAAGTACGAGATGAAGCTGAGCCTGGAGGTGGGGCCGAATGCGAAGCAGGCGGTGGCACGGCAGAGCACCGTGCGCGAACTCGACCGCTACTGCCGCAACGCGGTCCGTTGCTGACTCAGAGTCTGGCGAGCCGTTTCAGCGCTTCGCGCAGGGTGTCGTCCTTCTTGGCGAAGCAAAAGCGAACCACGCGCTGGTCGAAGCCGTTGCCATAGAAGGCCGAGAGCGGAATTGCGGCGACGCCGATCTCGCGTGTGAGCCACTGGCAGAAGTCACCGTCAGGGAGGTCGCGCTCCGGCACGGCCAGGCCGGAGATGTCAACGCACTGAAAGTAGGTGCCTTCACCCGCGAGCATGCGAAAGCGGGTGTTGGCCAGGCCTTCGCAGAACAGGTCGCGCTTGCGCTGGTAGAACGCGCTCAATTCGAGGTAGGGCGCGGGGTTGGCCATGTAGGCAGCCAGCGCGTGCTGCATGGGTGTGTTCACCGTGAATACGTTGAACTGGTGCACCTTGCGAAACTCGGCGGTGAGCGCGGCGGGCGCCACCACGGTGCCCACCTTCCAGCCAGTCACGTGATAGGTCTTGCCGAAGCTGCTGACGATGAAAGCGCGCGCAGCCAAGCCCGGGAAGCGCGCGGCGCTCTGATGCTGCTGGCCGTCAAACACCATGTGTTCGTAGACCTCGTCGCTGATCAGCAGCACGTCAGTGGGGGCCAGCAGGTCCTGCAGGCGCTGCATGTCGGCCGCGCTCCACACGGTCCCGCTGGGGTTGTGTGGGCTGTTGATCAGGATGGCGCGCGTGCGCGGCGTCATGGCAGCGGCTATGCGGTCGAAATCGGGGCGGAAGGTGCCCGGCGTCAGCGGCACGCGCACCGGCACACCGCCGGCCAGTTCGATGTTGGGCACGTAGCTGTCGTAGCAAGGCTCCAGCACGATGACCTCGTCGCCAGGATGCACCACGGCCAGCAGGGCGGTGAGGATGGCTTGCGTGGCGCCGGCGGTCACGGTGATCTCGGTGCCCGGGTCGCAGCGCAGGCCGTAGAGCGCGAGCATCTTGTCGGCCATGGCCTGGCGCAGCGCGGGCACGCCCGGCATGGGCGGGTACTGGTTGTGGCCAGCCTGCATGGCTTTTGTGACGGCGTCGACCAATGCAGGGTCGCAATCGAAGTCCGGAAACCCTTGTCCCAGATTCACAGCCTTGTGCTCGGCCGCCAGGGCCGACATGACGGTGAAGATGGTCGTGCCGACGTTGGGCAGGCGAGATTGAAGGAGCGGTGTGCGGGGAGGATGGAGGCTCATGAAGTCACAGTTCGTAGTCATCGGGGGTGCCGCTCATGGCGCGCATGATCTGGTCGCGCGTGAGGCGCTCGCTGAGCAGCTCGGCAAATCGCAGCACGAAGTGGCGCAGGTAGGTGCCGCGCTTGAAGGCCACACGCGCCAGGTTGTGGCCAAACAGGTCGGCTGCAGGGCGGGACACCAGGTCGGGCGTCTGGTTGTCGCCCGCCATGGCCATCTCGGCCACGATGCCCACGCCCATGCCCAGCTTCACATACGTCTTGATCACGTCGGAGTCGATCGCTTCCAGAACAATGTTGGGCTGCAGGTGGCGCAGCGCGAAGGCCTGGTCGATGCGGGTGCGGCCGGTGTAGCTGGGGTGGTAGGTGATCAGGGGCACATGGGCCAGGTCTTCGTGCGTGATGCGCTCGCGCTCCAGCAGCGGGTGGTCGAACGGCAACACCAGGACGTGCTGCCACTCGTAGCAGGGCAAGGTGACGAGTTCGGGGTAGTTCACCAGAGATTCGGTGGCCATGCCGATTTCGGCGACTTCTTCCATCAGCATCTTGGCCACCTGGTCGGGCGAGCCCTGGTGCAGGCTGATGCCGACCTTGGGGTAGGCCTGGCGCAAGGCGGCCACCGGTCCGGGCAGCACATAGCGGGCCTGGGTGTGCGTGGTGGCAATGGACAGCGTGCCACTGTCCTGGGCCGAATACTGCTCGCCGATGCGCTTGAGGTTGTTGACCTCGCGCAGGATGATCTCGATGCTCTTGAGCACCTGCACGCCGGGCTCGGTAACGCGTTTGATGCGTTTGCCGTGGCGCGCGAAAATTTCAATGCCCAGCTCGTCTTCGAGCTCGATGATGGCCTTGGACACCCCGGGCTGAGAGGTGTGCAGTGCCTTGGCGGCCTCGGTCAGGTTGAGGTTGCGGCGCACGGCTTCCTGCACGAAGCGGAACTGGTGCAAATTCATGGGGCAGTTTCCAATGCGATCTGCGCGAGCAGTGCGGTCAGGCGTGGGTCTTCTCCCGCAGCGGGCAACTGCTCGAAACGCACCTGGGGGTGGCTCTCGGCCAGGTCTTTCATGAGCACTGGCAGGTCTTCGCGCGCGTGCTTGCCCATGCCGAAAAACAGCGGCAGCACCCGCACGTGCGTGGCGCCGGCCGTGACCATCTGGTTCACGGCAGTGGCCATGTCGGGTTCACAAAGTTCCAGGTAGGCGCACGACACGGCGGCAGCGGGGTCGTTGCGCGCGATCTGCTGCGCCACCGACTCCACCGGCAGGCGCCACAACGGGTCGCGCGACCCATGGGCAAACACGATCACACCGAGCATGGACACGCTACCTTCGCAAGACGAGCCAGCCAAACGCGGCCAGCGAAAACACCGAATAGATCAGCGCGGGTGAGGCCGCCGCCAGCCAGGGCTGCCAGGCATTGAGGTTGCCGATGTAGCCGAAGACGTTGTTGAGCAGGAAGAAGCTGATGCCGATCATCACGCCGCCAAACACGTAGGCGGTGATGCTGCCCGAGCGGAAGTGCAGGTAAGCGAAGGGCAGGGCGAGCACCACCATCACCAGGCAACTGAGTGGGTAGAACACCTTGCGCCAGAACTCGATCTCGTAGCGCTGCGCCGTCTGCCCGTTTGCCTGCAGGTGGCGGATGTAGCCGAACAGGTCGGCCGTGCGCATTGTCTCGGGCTTGAGCAAGGCCACCGACACCATTTCGCTGTTGATGCCGCTGGGCCAGCGGAAGGTTTCCAGCTCGCTGCGCACGATGCGGGCCGACGCCTTGCCGGCGGTGTCGAATTCGCGCCGCTGCACCTGGCGCAAGGTCCATGAGTCGTCGGCCTCGATCTGGCCGGTGACCGCAGTGAGCGTGGAGACCAGCGAGCCCTGGTTGTTGAACTCGAAGATCCGCACGTTGCCCAGCCCGCCTTGTGACGACATCGAGCCCACGTTGACCGAGAAATTGCTGTAGGGCTGTCGCTCCTTGAGCCAGGCGCCGGTCTGGCCGACGCTGATGTTGCCTTGGTAGCGGGCCTTGAGCAGTTGAGCCGTCCGGTCCGCCAGCGGTGCCACGTAGTCGCCCAGTGCGAAGGTGAGCACCACGAACACGGCACCCAGGCCGAGCAGCGTGCGCAGCGCGCGCCAGGGGCCCAGCCCGCTGGTGCGCAGGATCGTGTATTCCGAGCCTTGGGCCAGCCGCGCCAGCACGAAAACTGCGCCGATCAGCACCGAGATCGGCAGCAACTCATAAATGCGGTTGGGCATGAGCAGGCCAACGTACAGCAAGGCATGCGGCACCTCGTACACCAGCTTGGGGTCCAGCGCCGACGGTTTGCCCAGCGCGGGCAGCTCGTCCACGAAGTCGAAGAAGAAGAACAGCGACAGAAAGGCCAGCAGCACGAAGCCCACCGCCAGAAAGATTTCGCCGTAGATCAGGCGTCGGATGGTTTTCATGCGGCAGGCCCTCGTGACGCTGCGCTGGCGTTGCGCCGGCTGTTGAGCCAACTGCGCATGCTCACGTTGTAATGCCGCTTGATCAACCAGAGCACCGTCAGCACGAACACCCCGCCGTGCAGCATCAGCATGAAAGCGCCCAGGCTCACCAGCCCGCCCGCCACCCAGCTCTGGCCGAGGTTGAGCAGGTTGTAATAAAACACGAAGGAGAACAGGGTGAAGAAAAGGTTGCCGCCGCGGCCCGCACGCGGATTGCCCGCGGTGGTGGCCAGGGCGATCAGCACGAAGTTGAGCGCGGTGAGTGCCATGCCGATGCGCCAGCCCAGCTCACCCAGGTTGGCCCGGTCGGGCTCGGTGATGAGCAGCAGCGTGCTGCGCGACTTGAGGGCTTGCGCACCCCGTTCACCGATCGCGCTGGATCCTATCTGCGTGCCGTAGCTCTCGAACTCACTGACCTTCAAGCCGCTTCCGTCGGCAGCCGTTTCCAGCCGCTGGCCGTTGTTGAGCATGAGGAACTGCTCATCATTCACCCACTCGATCCGCCCCGAGCGCGCGGACGTCACCGTCTCGCGACCATCGTCCTCGGTGCTCGATATGAAGATGTTGCGGCCTTCGGTGCCGCCCGCCGTGTCCTTGTCGATGAAGAAGACACGGCGCCCACTCGATGATTCCTGGAACTGGCCCGGCGCCACACGCTCCAGATCACCGCGGCGCTCGAAGCGGCTGCGCAAGTTGTCGGTCTGCTGGTTGGCCCAGGGCCAGACGAAAAACACCATCAGCGTGATCACCGCCAGGATCGGCCACGAGAAGCGCAGCACCGGCCCGAGAAAGCCCCCGAGCGAGCGCCCGCTGGAAAACCAGATGATCATTTCGCTGTCGCGGTACATGCGCGAGAGCGAAAAGACGATGGCCACAAACAAGGCTAGCGTGAGGATGGTGGGCATGCGGCCGATGACGGTGTAGCCCAGCACCAGGGCGATCTCTTGCGGGTTCACGCTGCCCCGCGAAGCCAGGCCCAGCGTGCGGATCAACAGCATCGTCAGCACGATGGTGAACAGCACCACCAGGGTGGCTCCGAAGCTGCGCGCCAGCTCTTTGCGGATGGAAGAATGAAATAACATCGATTGCTACAAGGAAAACACGATTATGGACTTCGAACTCAAATCCCTCAGCGCTGCACAAGCGGCCCAACTGCCCGTCGACGCGCTGCTGGTGCTGGTGCCCGATGTGACCCCGACCATGAAGTCCGCCGACCAGGCGCTGACCCGTCTGGTGGCGCAGGCGGTGGAGCACAAGGACCTTGAAAGTGGCGTGGCCAAGCTGCTGGCCTGCTACCGGCCCGAAGGTTTCAAGGCCTCGCGCGTGACTCTGGTGCGGGTGGGTGACGGATCGGCTGCCTCGGTGCGCAAGGCCGTTGCCGCCGCCATGGGATCGTTCAAGCAGCCCGGTCTCCAGAAACTCGGCCTCGTGTTCAGCCTGATCGAAGCCACCGACGACGGCGTGCGTGCCGCCATGCAGGCCTGTGCCGACGCCACCTACTGCTACACCACCACCAAACCCAGCGCCAAGGCGCGCACACTCAAGCAGGTGGTGGTGGGTGTGGCGACATCGGGCAACGTGCAGCGCGGATTTGAAGTCGGCAAGGCGCAGGTGGTGGGCGTGGAGTTCGCCAAGGAATGGGCCAACCGGCCGGCCAACCACGCCACCCCCACCATGCTGGGTGAGGCCGCGCGCAAGCTCGGTCGCACCCCCGGCATGAAAACCGATGTGCTCGGCCCCAAGCAGGTGGAAGCGCTGGGCATGGGTTCCTTCCTGTCGGTCGCGCGCGGCTCCGTGGAGCCGCTGCGCTTCATCGTCATGCACTACAACGGCGGCGCCAAAGGCAGCGCACCCGTGGTGCTGGTGGGCAAGGGCATCACGTTTGACACCGGCGGGATCTCCATCAAGCCCGCCGCCGAAATGGACGAAATGAAGTTCGACATGGGCGGTGCAGCCAGCGTGCTTGGCACCTTCGCGGCGCTGGCCGAGCTCAAGCCAGCCATCAACGTGGTCGGCCTCATACCCAGCTGCGAGAACATGCCCGATGGTCAGGCCGTGAAGCCCGGCGACGTGGTCACCAGCATGAGCGGCCAGACCATCGAGATCCTCAACACCGACGCCGAAGGCCGCCTGATCCTGTGCGATGCATTGACCTACGCCGCCCGTTTCAAACCCCGCAGCGTGGTTGACATCGCCACCCTCACCGGCGCTTGCGTGATTGCCCTGGGCGCCGTGCGCTCCGGTTTGTTTTCCGCCCGCGACGATCTCGCGCATGCGCTGGCCAGCGCTGGCGAAAAGTCGCTCGACCTGTGCTGGCGCATGCCGCTGGACGACGAGTACGCCGAAGGCCTCAAGTCGAACTTCGCGGACATGGGCAACGTGGCCGGCCGTGCGGGCGGCGCCATCACCGCCGCCAAGTTCTTGCAGAAGTTCGCCACCGAACTGCCTTGGGCTCACCTGGACATTGCGGGCACGGCCTGGAAGAGCGGCGCGGCCAAGGGATCCACCGGCCGGCCCGTGCCGCTGTTGCTGCAGTACCTGCTGGATCAGGTCGATGCGCCTGTCAAGGCCAAGCCGAAGACCCGGCGTGCCGCCAGCGCCTGAGGCCGATGTGCCCGAAGTCGCCTTTCACTTCAACGCGCCTGATCGGCTGGGGTATGCCTGCCGGCTGCTGCGCAAGGCTTATTTGCGCAAGGCGCGCCTGTTTGTGTGGACCGCCGATGCCGATCTGACGAGACTCGACAATGCCCTGTGGACCATGGGCGCGGGCGAGTTCGTGCCGCATTGCCGCGCCGACGACGTTGATCTGTTGAAAAGCCACTCACCCATTCAGTTGGGTCATCGTCTTCCCGATGAACGTGGCGCATTCATTCTGGTGAATCTGCGCCACGACATGCCCGACGACCCGGCGGCGTTCAGCAGGATTATCGAAGTGGTGACGCTTGACGAGGCCGATCGTGCGCCCGCCCGCGAGCGCTGGCGCCAGTACAAGGCACTCGGATTGGAGCCTCTGCGGCACGATCTTCAGTTGGCTCCGACCGACTGAGCGCAGCTTCGCAACAGCGCGCTCCATCGCGGCATGACCACCGCTAATGCGTCATTCATCGAGGTGATGTGCTCTGGGAAAACCCTCGATAGAGCTTTCGCCTTGTCACGCAAGTGAAATCCGCATCATTTTTAGAGTATCTTTATGAGCGTGATGGCAAAAGTTCCCATCGCTTAACTTTTTAATCCTTTTCGAGGAAAACCATGCAACTGAACCTGAAACTCGCCGTTCTTGCTGCGGCCGTCGCTCTTGCCGCTTGCGGCAAAAAAGAAGAAGCCGCGCCAGTCGCAGCACCTGCGGCGGCTCCTGCGCCTGCAGCACAGGTCATCAAGATTGGTCACGTCGGACCCACCAGCGGTGCGATTGCCCACCTCGGCAAGGACAACGAAAACGGCGCCAAGATGGCGATCGAAGAACTCAACGCCGCTGGCCTGACCATCGCTGGCGCACCCGTCAAGTTCGAGTTGCTGGCCGAAGACGACGCTGCTGATCCCAAGCAAGGCACCGCAGCTGCCACCAAGCTCGTGGATGCCAAAGTGGCTGGCGTGATCGGTCACCTGAACTCCGGCACCACCATCCCTGCTTCGCAGATCTACAACGACGCAGGCATTCCCCAGATTTCCCCGTCGGCAACCAACCCCAAGTACACCCGCCAGGGTTACGCAGGCGCGTTCCGCATGGTCGCTGACGACGTGCACCTTGGTGGCACGCTCGGCAAGTACGCTGTGGAAACCCTCAAGGCCAAAACCGTGGCCGTGATCGACGACCGCACGGCCTACGGTCAGGGCGTGGCTGACGAGTTCGAAAAAGGTGTGGCTGCCGCAGGCGGTACCGTGGTGGGCCGTGAGTTCACCAACGACAAAGCAACCGACTTCAACGCCATCCTGACCACCCTGAAGGCCAAGAAGCCTGACGTCGTGTTCTTCGGCGGCATGGACGCCGTGGCCGGCCCGATGCTCAAGCAGATGAAACAGCTCGGCATCAAGGCCAAGTTCATGGGTGGCGACGGCATCTGCTCCAGCGAGCTGCCCAAGCTGGCCGCTGACGGCATGGCCGACGACCAGGTGTACTGCGCTGAAGCCGGCGGTGTCGAAGGCGAGCAGAAGGAAGGCATGGACAAGTTCCGCGCTGACTTCAAGGCCAAGTTCGGTGCTGACGTTCAGGTGTACGCACCTTACGTGTACGACGCAGTCAAAGTCATGGCCAACGCCATGGTGACCGCTGGTTCTGCAGATCCCAAGGTCTACCTGCCTGCACTCAAGGCCACTGCCTACAAAGGCGTGACCGGCAACATCGCCTTTGACGAAAAAGGCGATATCAAGAACGGCGCCTTGACGCTGATGACCTACAAGGCAGGTGCCCGCACCACGTTGTCCGTGATCCGCTGATCCAGCGCTCCGGTAGTGTCAAAAAGGCCACCTTCGGGTGGCCTTTTCTTTTGGTGCGCCCAGCATGGGCGCCCACCTGCGGGTGCAAGTCCCGCTGCGAGCTGGTCACAGTGAGCAAAGTGAAGCGCAACTGCGTGAGGGCGACCGAGCGTGGGAAGGAAGCGTGGAGCGTAAAGCGCGAGCCGATGAACAAGAACCGCATAGAAGGCGTTGCCGAGCAGGGCGAGTGGGCCAGAAACCACGAAGCTCTTGTGACCAAAGGCGAGGCGACGTAGATGCGGCGGTTGTGCGCTGAAGGTGTGCGTTCTTACCTGGGGAGATCTCGCCTTGTTTCTGAAAGGAAGACGGCTCTGCCGGAGCGAGAAGTCAGCATAGGTCGTAGTAGCTGGCGCCGGGGCCGATGAGGCCAGAAGGCAAGAGCGAAGGACCGAACGAGAGTGAGTGAGCGAGGACAAGGAGATGTCAAAGGCCATGCGTCAGATGCTGGAGCGATCCGGGCGGGTGGGCGTAGCGTACGGTGAAGCCGTGCGCGATCTCATCAGCGACGAAGCCTGCGGCCCGCTCCTTGAGCACCCGCACACAGGGTCGGCACAGCCGAAGGCGGGCACTGGTGGCCTGCTGGAAGTGGCGCTGACGAGACAGAACCTGCAAGCCGCCTGGAAGCGGGTCAGGGCCAACAAGGGTGCCGCCGGGGGGGACGGGCTCGACATCGAGCAAACCGCCCAGCTGATCCGCCAGCACTGGCCCGACATCCGCCAAGAGCTGCTGGCAGGGCACTACCGGCCCAGCCCGGTACGCAAGGTGATGATTCCCAAGCCGGATGGAAGCCAGCGCGAGCTGGGCATCCCCACGGTGCTGGACCGACTGATCCAGCAGGCACTGCTGCAAGTGCTGCAACCCCTGATCGACCCCACCTTCAGCGATCACAGCCATGGGTTTCGTCCGGGCAGGCGGGCGCACGATGCGGTCAAGGCCGCGCGGGCGTACGTGCAAACGGGCAAGCGCGTGGTGGTGGACGTGGACCTGACGAAGTTCTTCGACCGGGTCAACCACGACATCCTGATCGATCGAGTGAGAAAGCGCATCGACGATGCTGGAGTGATCCGGCTGGTTCGGGCCTATCTGAACGCTGGGATCATGGATGGCGGGGTGGTGGTTGATCGCCACCTGGGCACGCCGCAAGGTGGGCCCCTCTCGCCACTGCTGGCCAACGTGCTGCTTGACGATGTGGACAAGGCGCTGGAGGCCCGGGGCTACAGCTTCGCGCGCTACGCCGACGACTGCAACGTCTACGTGGGCAGCAGACGAGCCGGGGAGCGGGTGATGGCCTATCTCCGGGAGCTGTACACCGGTTTGAGGCTTCAGATCAACGAAGCCAAGAGCGCGGTGGCCAGCGCCTTCGGGCGCAAGTTCCTGGGGTATGCGTTGTGGGTGAGCAAGGGAGGAGAAGTCAAATGTGCAGTCGCAAAGAAGGCACTGGAGACCTTCAAGGCCCGGGTGCGGCAGCTCACAC
Source organism: Hydrogenophaga sp. PBL-H3 (assembly GCF_010104355.1). Classification (NCBI taxonomy): domain Bacteria; kingdom Pseudomonadati; phylum Pseudomonadota; class Betaproteobacteria; order Burkholderiales; family Comamonadaceae; genus Hydrogenophaga; species Hydrogenophaga sp. PBL-H3. The sequence continues at coordinate 2,403,166 of NZ_CP044972.1, read as the reverse complement.
GCCGCTCGGGCGGGCGCAGCATGGGCGAGGTGGTGGAGAAGTTGCGGCCCTATCTGCTGGGCTGGAAGGCGTACTTCGAGATGGCGCAAACGCCCAAAGTCTGGCGAGAGCTGGATGAGTGGCTGCGCCACCGGCTGCGGGCCATCCAGCTCAAGCACTGGAAGCGGCCGCGGCCGATCTACCGGGAGCTCAAGGCGCTTGGGGCGAGGGAAAACGTGGCGCTACAAGTGGCTGGCAACAGCCGCCGCTGGTGGCGCAACAGTGACCGGCTGCTCAAGACCGTACTCACCATTGCGTACTTCGACCGATTGGGAATGCCAAGGCTGTCCTGACCTCAAGCTCTCGAACCGCCCGGTGCGGACCCGCACGCCGGGTGGTGTGGCAGGGGTGCCTCCGAATATGGAGGCCCCCTATGCCGATTGCGCTGAGCAACCGCTCAACTTGCCTTGCGATCCCTGGATACGTCTATCCGGAGTACGATTGGCCTGACACCCCCCGGAGATCCCCGGCAATCCGCATGGACGACTTTTATAAAGGCTTGAGGGAGCGTCACGAGGCTCAGCGCAATCGGTTCCGTCAACTGGTTCGCATCAAACCGGATGATTCGCGTGCAGGAGTTTTGCATGGCGCCGTGCATTGCAGTCAGCAAAGAAAGCAGAAATGAAAAACGGGCCGTGAGGCCCGTTTTTTTCTTGATCCCTGGCGGAGAGGGCGGGATTCGAACCCGCGGTGGGTATTAGCCCACACACGCTTTCCAGGCGTGCGACTTAAACCGCTCATCCACCTCTCCGCGAAGCCTTCGATTGTAGCAGCCTCGCTGGTCGGCTCAGTTGGTCGGGCTGCCGTCGGCCGTCTTGTGCCACGCATGTTGTTGCAAGACCTCCAGCTTCACGTATTGCAGCGTGGTCGCGTTGGTGCTCTCCAGCACGACGGGCGGGGCTGAGCCGGCTTGCAGGGCTTCCAGCCATCGCTGCACGCAGACGCACCAGCGGTCGCCGGGCTTGAGGCCAGCAAACCGCCACTCGGGCCGGGGCGTGCTCAGGTCGTTGCCGCGTTCGCGCGAGAAATCAAGAAACTGCGCGGTGACACGAGCACACACCACGTGGGTGCCGTGGTCATCGGGGCCGGTCTCGCAGCAACCGTCCCGGTAGAAACCAGTGAGTGGGTCGTAGGAGCAGGGCAGCAGTTCGCTGCCGAGTACGTTGCGAGCGAGGGTCATGGTCGTCTCGGCGAGGGTGGGGGGTCAGTTGGTTTTGCTGGCGCCGACCATCTTCATGGCCGAAGCAATCAAGGCCGACACTTCGGTCATGTTGCTCGGCACGATCAGCGTGGTGGTGGCATCAGCTGCGACCTTGGCATAGGCATCCACAGCGCGCTCTGCCACTTTCAGCTGCACGGCTTCCTGTCCACCGGGTTGGCGGATGGCTTCGGCGACCACTCGGATGGCCTCGGCGGTGGCTTCGGCCACGGCCAGAATGGCGGAGGCCTCGCCTTGTGCGTTGTTGATCTCGGCTTGCTTCTCGCCTTCGGAGCGGGCAATGAAGGCTTCGCGCTCGCCGGTGGCGATGTTGATCTGCTCTTGGCGACGGCCTTCGGAGGCGGCGATCAGGGCACGTTTCTCACGCTCGGCCGTGATCTGCGCCTGCATGGCCAGCAGGATCTCCTTGGGTGGTGTGAGGTCCTTGATCTCATAGCGCAGCACCTTCACACCCCAGTTCAGCGCAGCCTCGTCGATGGCGTGCACCACCTGTGCATTGATGATGTCGCGCTCCTCGAAGGTCTTGTCGAGTTCCAGTTTGCCGATGACCGAACGCAATGATGTCTGGGCCAGCTGGGTCACGGCAACGATGTAATTGGACGAGCCGTAGCTGGCGCGCATGGGGTCGGTGACCTGGAAATACAGAATGCCGTCAACCTGCAGCTGGGTGTTGTCACGCGTGATGCAGACCTGGCTGGGCACGTCCAGCGGGATCTCCTTCAGGCTGTGTTTGTAGGCCACCTTGTCGATGAATGGGACCAGAAAATTCAGGCCGGGCGCCAGAGCGGTGTTGTATTTGCCCAGTCGTTCGACCACCCAGGCGTTTTGCTGCGGCACCACTTTGACGGAGCGCGTGATGAAGATGGCGGCAACGATGATCAGCAGGATGGCGATTTCCATGGCGGGCAGGCTCTCGGCGAAGTTGTTGGAAGGTGGACGGGGGAGGTTAGCGCAAGCGTGTGTCGAATTTGGGCGTCAAACCTTGTCGACCAGCAGGCGGCTTCCCACCAACTCGGCAACGCGGTAGGTCCCGGGCGTTGGGGAGTTGCCCGGACGCTGGATCACGGTCCATTGGGCACCTCGGTATTTGACGCTGGCCGTGCCATCGGCGTTCCATTCGTCGATCTGCAGGATTTCGCCCACATCCAGGTTCACGCTGCGCATGGCCCGCACGGAAGGGTCGGTGGCGCGCCGTTTCTTGACGAAATACCAAGCCACCACCGCGGCCGAACCGGTGATGGCGGCTGCGGTCAGTTGTGCGGCCATGCCAAGGCCGGCGTGGGCGGCGAGCGCGCCCGCCACCATGCCCACGGCCAGCATGAGCAGGTAAAAGGTGCCCGTGAACAGCTCCAGCGCGACGGTGGAACCCGCCAACAACCACCACAATGTTGAATCCGACATGCATGCTCCCACTTTGTTGATCGACTGCGACTGGCCTGCGTGATCGCCTTTGGCCCTTGGCCGGTTGCGGCGTTTGTAGGACCAGCGCCACATTCTGCGGCAAATGCCGTGCGGCGCCAGAGCGCGGACACACGTTGTCCGTACACTTCGCGCCTGCTTTGCCATCAAGGGCGCTTTCGCTGCCTGCTTACTTTTGCCTGATGGCCGCGCCCGCGGCTGGAGAATTTCATGAAATTTCGCTTTCCCATCGTCATCATCGACGAGGATTTCCGCTCCGAAAACACCTCGGGTCTGGGTATTCGCGCGCTGGCGCAGGCCATCGAGGCCGAGGGCTTCGAGGTCGTCGGTGTGACCAGCTATGGGGACATGAGCCAGTTCGCCCAGCAGCAGAGCCGCGCCAGTGCCTTCATCCTGTCGATCGACGATGAGGAGTTCAGCCACGGTGCCGACCTCGACCCCGTGGTGCTGAACCTGCGCAACTTCATCGACGAGGTGCGGCGCAAGAACTCGGACGTGCCGATCTACATCTACGGCGAGACCAAGACCAGCCGGCATCTGCCCAACGACATCCTGCGCGAGCTGCACGGCTTCATCCACATGTTCGAGGACACCCCGGAGTTCGTGGCGCGTCACATCATCCGCGAGGCCAAGAGCTACCTCGAAGGCATCCAGCCGCCGTTCTTCAAAGCCCTGCTCGACTACGCCGAGGACGGCTCGTATTCCTGGCACTGCCCGGGCCATTCGGGCGGCGTGGCGTTCCTGAAGAGCCCGGTGGGACAGATGTTCCACCAGTTCTTTGGCGAGAACATGCTGCGCGCCGACGTGTGCAATGCGGTGGAAGAACTCGGCCAGTTGCTCGACCACAACGGCGCCATTGGCGCGAGCGAGCGAAACGCCGCGCGCATCTTCAATGCCGACCATTGTTTCTTCGTGACCAACGGCACCAGCACCAGCAACAAGATGGTCTGGCACCACACGGTGGCGCCGGGCGACGTGGTGGTGGTCGATCGCAACTGCCACAAGTCCATCCTGCACAGCATCATCATGACGGGCGCGATCCCCGTCTTCTTGAAGCCCACGCGCAACCACTACGGCATCATCGGCCCGATCCCGCAAAGCGAGTTCGAGATCGACGCCATCAAGGCCAAGATCCGCGCCAACCCGCTGCTCGCCGGCGTGGACGCCGACGCCGTCAAGCCGCGTGTGCTCACGCTCACCCAGTCCACCTACGACGGCGTGCTCTACAACACCGAGGCGATCAAGCAGATGCTCGACGGTTACGTGGCCAACCTGCACTTCGACGAAGCCTGGCTGCCGCACGCGGCCTTCCACCCGTTCTATGGCAACTTCCACGCCATGGGCAAGAAGCGCGCGCGGCCGCTGGAGTCCGTGGTGTACGCCACGCAGTCCATCCACAAGCTGCTGGCCGGCATCAGCCAGGCCAGCCATGTGCTGGTGCAGGACTCGCAGAACGTCAAGCTCGACCGCCACCTCTTCAACGAGGCCTACCTGATGCACACCAGCACCAGCCCGCAGTACGCGATCATCGCCAGCTGCGACGTGGCGGCGGCCATGATGGAGCCGCCCGGCGGCAAGGCGCTGGTGGAAGAGAGCATTTTTGAAGCGCTCGATTTCCGCCGCGCCATGCGCAAGATTGACGCCGAGTTCGGCGACGACGACTGGTGGTTCAAGGTCTGGGGCCCCGACGACCTGGCCGAGGAGGGCATGGGTGAAGCCATCGACTGGGTGCTCAACCCCGACCCGGCGGGCTCACAGGCCACGGCCAAGGAATGGCACGGCTTTGGCGACATGGCGCCGGGCTTCAACATGCTCGACCCGATCAAGGCGACCATCGTCACGCCGGGCCTGAACCTGGACGGCCGCTTCGAGCCCGAGGGCATTCCCGCGTCCATCGTCACCAAGTTCCTCGCAGAGCACGGCGTGGTGGTGGAGAAGACCGGCCTGTACAGCTTCTTCATCATGTTCACCATCGGCATCACCAAAGGCCGCTGGAACACGCTGCTGACCGCGCTGCAACAGTTCAAGGACGACTACGCCAAGAACCAGCCGATGTGGCGCATCCTGCCCGAGTTCTGCCAGAAGCACCCGCGCTACGAGCAGATGGGTCTGCGCGACCTGTGCCAGCATGTGCACGAGCTCTACGCCCGCTACGACATCGCCCGCCTCACCACCGAGATGTACCTGAGCGACCTCACGCCGGCCATGAAACCGACCGACGCCTTCGCGCACATCGCGCAGCGCACCACCGAGCGTGTGCCGATCGACGAGCTCGAAGGCCGCATCACCACCAGCCTGGTCACGCCGTATCCGCCAGGCATTCCGCTGCTGATCCCGGGCGAAGTGTTCAACAAAAAGATCGTGGATTACCTCAAGTTCGCGCGCGAGTTCAACGCCCAGTGCCCGGGCTTCGAAACCGACATCCACGGCCTCGTGGAGATGGTGGGGGACGACGGCAAGAAGCGCTACTTCGCCGATTGCGTGAAGGCCTGAAGGCCTCTGCGTCTGAAAGCAAAAGGCCCCTCGTGGGGCCTTTTTGCTGGCTGCCGCAGGCTTGGGATCAGCTCAGCGCGTCACTGTCGCGGCTCACGCCCGTGGTGTGGCTGTAGCCACCGTCCACATAGGTGATTTCGGCGGTCACGCCGCCAGCCAGGTCGCTCAGCAGGAAGGCGGCCACGTTGCCCACGTCTTCAATGGTGACGTTGCGTCGGATCGGCGAGGCGCTGGCCACCATGCCCAGCAGCTTGCCGAAGTCCTTGATGCCGCTGGCCGCCAGCGTCTTGATGGGGCCGGCACTGATGCCATTCACGCGCATGCCCTTGGGGCCGAGTGATTCGGCCAGGTAGCGCACCGAGGCTTCCAAGCTGGCTTTGGCCAGGCCCATGGTGTTGTAGTTGGGCACGGCGCGCAGGGCACCGAGGTAGGTGAGGGTGAGCAGGGCCGACTTGTCGTTGAGCATGGGCAGCGCGGCCTTGGCCATGGCCGGGAAGCTGTAGGCACTGATGTCGTGCGCGATGCGGAAATTCTCGCGGCTGAGGCCGTCAAGAAAGTCACCGGCGATGGCTTCGCGTGGGGCGAAGCCGATGCTGTGCACGAAGCCGTCGAACTTGGGCCAGACCAGGGAAAGGTCGGCAAACAGCTTGTCGATTTGCGCGTCGTCACCCACGTCGCAGTCAAAGATGAGTTGGGAGTTGAAGTCGGCAGCGAACTCGGTGATGCGGTCCTTGAAGCGCTCCCCGACATAGCTGAATGCAAGCTCTGCCCCTTGTTGATGGCAGGCCCTGGCGATGCCGTAGGCGATGGATCGGTTGGACAGCACGCCCGTGATCAGCAATTTCTTGCCGGTGAGAAAACCCATGTTTCAGTCTCCAATGAAAAATCCTTCAGAATTGTCGCATGCACTTCCCCCGCATCCGCCCCGGTCACCGACTCGTCTCGACGTCCCTGGCCGCCTTGCTGATGCTCTGTAGCCCACTGGGTTGGGCAGCCCACGGTTATGCGCTTTGGGGCAAGCTCAAGTACCCCGACGGATTCACCCATTTCGACTACGTCAACCCGACCGCACCCAAGGGCGGTGAGTTGCGCCTGGTGAGCAACCTGCGGCTTTCCACCTTCGACAAATACAACCCGTTCACCCTGCGCGGCAGTGCACCGGCCTACCTGTCGGACCTGATGTTCGATTCCCTGCTCACCGGCGCGCTGGATGAAAACGGCGCAGCCTACGGGCTGCTGGCCGATGACGTGAGCACCGCGCCCGATGGCCTGTCGGTCACGTTCAAACTGCGCGACACCGCACGCTTTCACAACGGCGACCCAGTGCTCGCCGCCGACGTGAAACACAGCTTTGACACCCTCATGGGGCCGCACACCTCGCCGGCCTTCAAGACCGTGTTGCAGGACGTGGCCGGGCTGGACGTGCTGGGCGAGCGAGTCGTGCGCTACCGCTTCAAGAAACCCAACCGCGAACTGCCACTTACCGTGGGCGGCCTGCCGGTGTTCAGCCGGGCCTGGGGCAATGCGGTGGACCCCAAGACCGGCCAACGCAAAACATTCGACCAGGTCGTGACCGACATTCCCATCGGCAGCGGGCCTTACAAAATCGGACCCGTCGAGTTCGGCAAGGACATCACCTACGTGCGCGACCCCGCCTACTGGGCACGCGACCTGCCAGTGCGCCGCGGCACCGCCAACTTCGACCGCATCGTCGTCAAGATCTACAAGGACAACACCGCCAAGCTCGAAGCCCTGAAGGCCGGCGAATTCGATCTCATGCGTTTCTTCTCGGCGGGAGACTGGGCACGCCGCGTCAACGGAAAACGGTTCGATACCGGCGAGCTCGTCAAGGGCGAGTTCACGCACCGATTGCCCACCGGCTTCCAGAGCTATGTGCTCAACACGCGACGCCCGCCGCTGAATGACATTCGCGTGCGCGAGGCGCTGGGCCTGGCGATGGACTACGAGTGGATGAACCGCCAGATGTTCTACAACGCCTACCAGCGTGTGCAGGGCCTGTTCGGCAACACCGACTGTTCGCCGCAGGGCACACCCTCTCCCGAAGAGCTGGCCTTGCTGGAGCCCTGGCGCAAGCAGTTGCCGCCGGCTGTGTTCGGCCCCGTGTACGCGGCGCCGCGCACCGATGGTGCGAGCTCCCTTCGCGGCAACCTCAAGCGCGCCCAGGCCTTGCTGCGCGAAGCGGGGTGGACGGTGCAGGGCGGCCAGTTGCGCAACGCGCAGGGCAAGGCCATGGTGATCGAGTACCTCGACAGCAACGAGACCGGCGCCCGCGTGGTCACGCCCTGGATCCGCAACCTGGTCAAACTCGGCGTCGAACTCAAGTTCCGGCCGGTGGATTTCGCGCTGTACCAGCAGCGCCTGCGCAGCTTCGATTTCGACATTGTTTCGCTGGCCTACGGCGGCACCAACAACCCGGGCGCTGAATACGCCGACCTGTTCGGCAGCCAGGCCGCCAAGACCGAGGATTCGGGCAACCACACCGGCATGGCCAGCCCGGCGGTGGACGCCTTGATCGAACGCATGATCGAAGCGGCCACACAGTCCGAGTTCCTGGCCGCCTGCCGCGCACTGGACCGCGCCATCACCCACAGCCATGTGCTGATCCCGCAGTGGTCGGCCACGACACACCGCATGGCATACAACGCGTGGCGGCTAGCGAGACCGAAAGACATGCCGCCGTACGCATCCGGTGAAGTCTGGGCCATTGACACCTGGTGGTCTGCTCCACCCCGAAGGGACTGACGCGATGTGGGTCTACATCCTCAAACGCCTGCTGCTCATGATCCCGACGCTGTTCGGGGTACTGCTGCTGACTTTCGTGGTGATCCAGTTCGTGCCCGGTGGTCCTGTGGATCAGTATCTGGCCGAAGCCCGAGCGGGTGCCGGCGCGGCGGGTGCCGAGGGCGGTTCGGTGTACCGCGGGGCGCAAGGCGTGGACCCCAAGCGCATCGAGCAGATCAAGGCGCTGTACGGCTTTGACAAACCAGCGCACGAGCGCTTCTTCCAGATGCTGGGCCAGTTCGCGCGCTTTGATCTGGGCACCAGCTTCTTTCAGAACAAGGCGGTGTCCCAACTCATCATGGAGAAGCTTCCCGTCTCCATCACGCTGGGCCTGTGGACGTTCCTCATCAGCTACGGCGTGGCCGTGCCGCTGGGTGTGGCCAAGGCGGTGCGCGCCGGCTCGCGCTTTGATCTGGTCACCACCTTGCTCGTGCTCATCGGCTACGCCATCCCCGGCTTCGTGCTGGGCGTGGCGCTGCTGGTGGTCTTTGGTGGGCAATTGCAGTGGTTTCCGCTGCGCGGCCTCACCTCGTCCAACTGGGCAGACCTCAGTTGGGGCGCGCGCATCGTCGACTACTTGTGGCACATCACCTTGCCGGTGGTGGCCATGGTGCTGGGCAGTTTCGCGGTCACGGCCATGCTGACCAAGAACGCGTTTCTGGAAGAGATCCGCAAGCAGTACGTGATGACCGCGCGCGCCAAAGGCCTGAGCGAGCGCCAAGTGCTGTGGAAGCACATTTTCCGCAACGCGCTCATTCCCATCGTCACCGGTTTTCCCTCGGCCTTCATCGGCGCCTTCTTTGCGGGCTCGCTGCTGATCGAGACCCTGTTCTCGCTCGACGGGCTGGGACTGCTGAGTTACGAGAGCGTGATCCGGCGCGACTATCCCGTGGTGCTCGGTACCTTGTTTTTCTTCACGCTGATCGGGCTGGTCACCAAGCTGATCTCCGACCTCTGCTACGTCTGGGTGGACCCGCGTGTCAAATTCGACTGAAGCCGTGACACCCTCGTTGTCCCCGAGCGCGCGCGCCTGGCGCCGCTTCAAGCGCAACCGCCTGGGCTACTGGAGCCTCGTGCTGTTCTGCCTGCTGGTGGTGGGGAGCCTCTTCGCGGAGGTGCTCTCCAACGACCGTCCCCTGATCGTGCGTTACGAGGGCACCACCTATTTCCCCATGGTCAAGGACTACGCCGAGACCGTGTTTGGTGGCGACTTCGACACCACCACCGACTACCTCGACCCATTCATCCGCGAGCAGCTCACCAAGGGCAACAACTGGGCCATCTACGCTCCCAATCCGTACGGCCCGCAGACGCTGAACTACTTCGCCAAACTGCCCAACCCATCGCCGCCCACGCTGGACAACCTGTTCGGCACCGATGACCGCGGGCGCGACCTGCTGGCGCAACTGATCTACGGCTTTCGCGTCAGCGTGCTGTTCGCGCTGGCGCTCACCGTCATCGGTGTGTTGCTGGGTGTGTTCACGGGCGCCATCCAGGGTTTCTTCGGCGGCAAGACCGACCTGGCCTTTCAGCGCTTCATCGAGATCTGGGGTTCCATGCCCGAGCTGTACTTGCTCATCATCTTCTCAGCCGTGTTCGCGCCCAGCATCAGCCTGCTGCTGATCCTGCTCAGCCTGTTCGGCTGGATGGGCCTGAGTGACTACGTGCGCGCCGAGTTCCTGCGCAACCGCCAGCTGGACTACGTGCGCGCCGCGCGAGCGCTCGGCCTGTCCAACTGGCAGATCATCTGGCGCCACGTGCTGCCCAACAGCCTCACGCCGGTGGTGACCTTCCTGCCGTTTCGCATGAGCGCGGCCATCCTGGCGCTCACCTCGCTCGACTTTCTGGGCCTGGGTGTGCCGCCCGGCACACCGTCGTTGGGTGAGCTGCTGAGCCAGGGCAAGAACAACATCGACGCGTGGTGGATTTCACTCTCTACCTTCGCGGTGCTGGTGATCACGCTGCTGCTGCTGACCTTCATGGGCGATGCCCTGCGTGATGCGCTCGACCCGCGGAAAGCGGACAAATGACGACCTCCATGCTCCTCGAAGTCAAGGGCCTGCGCGTGTCGTTCGGCGGTCAGGCCGTCGTGCACGGTATCGACTTCTCCATCAAGGCCGGCGAGAAGCTCGCGCTGGTGGGCGAATCCGGCTCGGGCAAAACGGTGTCCGCGCTGTCGCTGCTGCGCCTGGTGCACAACGCCGACGTGAGTGGCTCGGCGCTGCTCAACGGCCGCGACCTGCTGCAGATGAGCGAACACCAGTTGCGCGGCGTGCGCGGCGACGAGGTGGCCATCATCTTTCAGGAGCCCATGACGGCGCTCAACCCGCTCTACACCGTGGGTGACCAGATCGTCGAAGTGCTGCAGCTGAAAAAGGGCCTCACGCCGCGGCAGGCGCTCGCGTCCACCGTCGAGCTGCTGGCATCCACCGGCATCCCCGAGCCCGCGCGCCGCGCCAACGCCTTCCCGCACCAGCTCAGCGGTGGTCAGCGTCAACGCGCCATGATTGCGATGGCCCTGGCCAGCAGCCCGAAACTGCTGCTGGCCGACGAGCCCACCACCGCACTCGACGTGAGTCTGCGCGGCCAGATCCTGGACCTGCTGGCCGACCTGCAACGTCAACACGGTATGGCGGTGCTGCTCATCACGCACGACCTGAACCTGGTGCGCCGTTTCGCCGACCGCGTGGCCGTGATGGAGCAGGGCCATCTGGTAGAGCAGGGCGCCGTGGCAGACGTGTTTTCCGCCCCGCAACACGCCTACACACAGATGCTGTTGGCCAGCAAGCCCGAGCGCGACGTGGCACCCGCCGAACCGCCCGCCGTCGGCGCCAAGCCGGTGCTGCAAGCACGCGGACTGCGCGTGGGTTACCCCGTGTCATTGCCGGGTGTGCAGGGGTGGTTCAAAAAAGGTGAATTCGTTGCCGTGCAGGGTGCCGATCTGGACTTGGCGCCGGGCCAGACGCTGGGTGTGATCGGAGAATCGGGCTCGGGCAAGTCGACATTGGCGCTGGCCGCTCTTGGCCTGTTGCCCCATCAGGGCCGCTTGCAAGTGACCGGCTCCGACTGGACGCAGGCCTTGAAGAATGGCCAGGGCAGGGCACTGCGCCAGCGGGTGCAGGTCGTGTTCCAGGACCCCTTTTCTTCCCTCTCGCCGCGCATGACCATCGAACAGATCGTCGGCGAAGGCCTGCTCGTTCACCAAAGCGGCCTGTCGGTTGCGCAACGCCGTGAACGTGTGGTCAAGGCCCTGGCCGACGTCGGTCTGGTGGACGACCCCCGGCGCGGCGGCGACTGGTTGCAGCGCTACCCGCACGAGTTCTCGGGCGGCCAACGACAGCGCCTGGCCATCGCACGCGCACTCATCATCGATCCTCAGTTGCTCGTGCTCGACGAGCCCACCAGCGCGCTCGACGTGACGGTGCAAAAACAGGTGCTGGCCCTGCTGCAGCGCCTACAACGCGAACGCGGCCTGAGCTACCTGCTGATCACGCACGACGTGGACGTGATCCAGGCGATGGCGCATCACGTCATCGTGATGAAAGACGGCGTGGTGGTGGAAAGCGGCACGGTCGAGCGGGTCCTTCGTTCCCCGGAGCACCCCTACACCCGCACGCTGGTGCAAGCGGCTGCCTGAAGCGATCCGGGGCTTGACCTGCATCAGCCCCCAGGCAAGGCGGGCGGCGTATAAACGTTTCCCATGATCGAATCTTCGTCACAGCTCACGCACCCCGTCACACTGCAGTCGCCCTGGCGCTGGCTGGCCTTGGGATGGGCCGACCTGCGGCGCAACCCGGTGCCCGGGCTGGTCCACGGGCTCCTGCTCACCGCCTTTGGATGGCTGCTGTTGTGGGCCGCGCGCGACCAGTTCTGGCTGCTGGCTGGCGCCTTCTCAGGCTTCCTCATCGTGGCACCCATCCTGGCCACCGGGCTGTACCAAATCAGTCGACAGCGCCAGGCCGGCCTCGGCGAGGTGGTGCAGCTCTGGCGTTCGGGCGACGGCCGGCTGGTCAAGTTCGGGCTGCTGCTGGGTCTGGCCGGCACTGGCTGGGTGCTCACCTCGGCTGGGTTGATCACCTGGGGTTCACCGGTGCCCATTCACAAGCCCCTGGATTTTCTGCGGCACGTGGTGCTGGTGCGTGAAATCGGATTGTTTGAGGTCTGGCTGCTGCTGGGTGCCCTGTTGGCGGCCCCCGTGTTTGCATCCACCGTGGTGGCCTTGCCCATGTTGGTGGACACCCGCGCCACGGTGATGGAATCGGTGACCGAGAGCTGGCGTGCCGTGGCCAGCCACCCCGGACCCATGGTGCTGTGGGCGGTGGTGATCGGCATGCTGGTCGGTCTGGGCATGGCCACGGCCTTGCTCGGGTTGATCGTGCTGATCCCGCTGCTGGCCCACGCCAGCTGGCACGCCTACCGCGACCTGACCGCCCATCGGGTGGCGAACTGAGCCATGGGAAACACCGTTTTCGGCTACACCGAGGCACAGATCGCCCAGTTCGGTCTGACTTTCGGCATCGGGGCCTTCATCCTCTACATGCTCTTCATCGTGTTCAACCTGGCCCGCGAATCCAAGGCCGGCAAGTTCGGCACCTTCGTGCTGTTTCTGGTGTTGTCATTCGGCATGCTGGGGTTTCTGGCCAAAAACCTCATTCAATGGATTCTGGGTATTTGAACGGCGTTCAGCGTTGAGCCGTTGATCGGGTTGCCATTTGGTCTTGGCAGGCGTTACAATGCGAGCTTCACGACCAAATGGGCGGGTAAATACCGGCCCATTTTTTTTGGCCGAACGCTTTTGGCCCTGGGGTAATCCACAGGGCAAATTCGGCGGCGAACCCCTGGGCAGACACCATCAGCATGGCTTGGCAAGAGATCGTAGAGCAGACCGTCACCGGACTGGGTTTTGACCTGGTGGAGCTGGAGCGCTCGGGCAGTGGCTTGCTGAAGGTCACGATCGATCTGCCCTGGGAAGCGCCCGTGGAAGGCCAGCCGGCGCCCCAAGAGCGTTTTGTCACGGTCGAAGATTGCGAAAAGATCACGCGTCAGTTGCAATATCTGCTGGAAGTCGAGGGCCTCGAGTACCGTCGCCTCGAAGTGGGTTCGCCAGGCATCGACCGTCCGCTCAAGCGCGAGATCGACTATGTGCGATTCGAGGGCCATGTGGTCGACCTCACCCTGAAGGCGCCGATTGGCGCCACCGGGACCGACGTGGCGGCCAACCGCAAGAAATTCAGGGGCACGCTGGAGCGTGCCGACGACGGCGTGCAGTGGCAGGTGGTCTGGAGCGATGCGCCAGAACCCAAACCCGGCGCGCGGGTGAGCAAGAAGCGAGCGCCCGTGCCCATGCAGGCTTTGACCTTTTCGCTGGACGACATCCAGCAGGCGCGCTTGGCGCCGATTGTGAATTTCAAGGGCCGACAGGCTCCCGGAGCCCAAGCTCCAGACAGTGATGAATGAGGGAAATCAAAGTGACCCAGGACAAGCTATTCGGAAAGGTGGGCGAGTGAAATGAACCGCGAAATGTTGATGCTGATCGATGCGATCTCGCGTGAGAAAAACGTCGAGCGCGACGTCGTGTTGGGCGCCGTGGAACTGGCGCTGGCCTCGGCCACCAAGAAACTCTACAAGGGCGACGTGGACATCCGCGTGGCCATGGACCCGGACACCGGTGCCTACGAAACCTTCCGCCGCTGGCTGGTCGTGCCCGATGAGGCCGGCCTGCAGAACCCGGACGCCGAAGAGCTGCTCACCGATGCCCGCGACGAGCTCGCCGACATCGAAGAGGGTGACTTCATCGAGAAGCCGGTCGAAAGCGTGCCGATCGGCCGCATCGGTGCCATGGCGGCCAAACAGGTCATCCTGCAGAAGATCCGCGACGCCGAGCGCGAAATGCTGCTCAACGACTTCATGTCGCGCGGCGACAAAATCTTCGTGGGCACCGTCAAGCGCATGGACAAGGGCGACCTGATCGTGGAGAGCGGTCGCGTTGAAGGCCGCTTGAAGCGTGGCGAGATGATCCCGAAGGAAAACTTCCGCACGGGCGACCGTGTGCGCGCCATGATCATGGACGTGGACCTGACGCTGCGCGGCGCGCCCATCCTGCTGTCGCGCTCGGCCCCGTCTTTCATGATCGAGCTCTTCCGCCAGGAAGTGCCTGAGATCGAACAAGGCCTGCTGGAGATCAAGACCTGCGCCCGTGACCCGGGTTCGCGCGCCAAGATCGCCGTGCACACCTTCGACAAACGCATTGACCCCATCGGCACGTGTGTGGGCGTGCGCGGTTCGCGCGTCAATGGCGTGACCAATGAACTCGCCGGCGAGCGCGTGGACATCGTGCTGTGGTCGGAAGATCCAGCCCAGTTCGTCATCGGCGCGCTGGCGCCGGCCAACGTCGTCTCCATCGTGGTGGACGAAGAGCGCCATGCCATGGACGTGGTGGTGGACGAGGAAAACCTCGCCATTGCCATCGGGCGCGGTGGCCAGAACGTGCGCCTGGCGTCGGAGCTGACCGGCTGGCGCATCAACATCATGACGGCCGACGAGTCGGCCCAGAAGCAGGCCGAAGAGGCCGACGGCATCCGCAAGATCTTCATGGCCAAGCTGGACGTGGACCAGGAGATTGCCGACATCCTGATCGAAGAAGGCTTCACCAGCCTCGAAGAAGTGGCCTACGTGCCGCTGCAGGAAATGCTGGAGATCGAGTCTTTTGACGAAGATACGGTCAATGAGCTGCGCACCCGCGCCAAGGATGCCCTGCTGACCATGGAAATCGCTCGCGAAGAGAGCGTCGAAGAAGTTTCGCAAGACCTGCGCGACCTCGACGGCGTGACCCCCGAGCTGGTCGCCAAGCTGGCTGACGCCGGCATCCACACCCGCGACGAGCTGGCCGACCTGGCCACCGACGAGCTCACCGACATCACCGCACAGACGCCTGAAGAGGCCACCGCGCTGATCATGCTGGCACGCGCTCACTGGTTCACCGGTGACGAAGCGCAATCCACGACCTGACCAGCGGAGGCCCATCGGAGAATTGAAACCTATGACAAGTACCACCGTCGCCGAACTGGCTGCCGAGCTGCACAAGCCCACCACCGTCCTGCTGGAGCAACTCTCCGCAGCGGGTGTGCCCAAGACTTCCGGGGCCGATCCAGTCACCGAATCCGACAAGCAATCGCTGCTGGGCCACCTCAAGGCCAGCCACGGCACGGCCGGCGGTGAACGCAAGAAGATCACCCTGGTGAAGAAGTCCACCTCCGAGATCAAACAGGCCGATTCCACCGGGCGTGCACGCACGATCCAGGTGGAGGTGCGCAAGAAGCGCACCTTCATCAAGCGCGACGACGAGGTGGCGGTACCCGAGGCGGCGGAAGAGCCGGTGGCTGCCGCGCCGGTGGTTGACACCGAAGAACTGGCCCGCCGTGAGGAAGACGCACGCCGCCAGGCCGAGTTGCTGCGCCGCCAGGAAGAAGAGTTCAACGAAAAGCGCCAGGCACGCGAGGCCGAGGAAGCCCGCCAGGCCCAGGCGGTCGTTGAGCAGGAGCGCGCCGCTGCTGCTGCCGCTGAAGCCGCTGAAGCAGCCGCCCGCGCCGCTGCAGAAGCCGCCACGCCCGAAGGCATCGCAGAGGCCATCGCGGCTCGCACCGCCAAGGACGCCAAGGCCAAGACCGATTCGCTGGAGCGCGACTCCGCGGCCCGCGTGATCGCGGACCGCAATGCCGAAAGCAAACGCGCAGACGACTTGCGCGCACAGGATCTGGTGGAGCGCCGCCGCAAGGCCGAGGCCGAAGCTGCCAACATCCGCGCCATGATGTCCGCGCCTGCCAAGACCCTGGTGGCCAAGAAGCCCGAGCCCGCTCCGGTGGCCGACCCGAAGGCCGGCATCAAGGGCACGCTGCACAAGCCTGCTGGCACACCCGGCAAGCCCGCCACCACGGCGGGTGCTGCCACGCCTGGCGTGGCTGGCAAGAAAGAGATCAAGTCCGAGAACCTGTCTTCCACCTGGAAGGACGACGCGGCCAAGAAGAAAGAAATCAAGACGCGTGGCGACACCAGCGCGGGACGCTCCAACTGGCGTGGGGGCCCGCGCGGTCGCCGCGACTCGCGCGATTCGCGTGACACGGGACAGAGCAATTTCGTGGCCCCGACCGAAGTCAAGGTCATTGAAGTGCACGTGCCCGAGACCATCACGGTGGCCGAACTCGCGCACAAGATGAGCCTGAAGTCGTCCGAAGTCATCAAACAATTGATGAAGCTCGGCCAGATGGTCACCATCAACCAGCCGCTGGACCAGGACACCGCCATGATCGTGGTGGAAGAACTGGGCCACAAGGCCGTGGTGGCTGCGCTGGACGATCCGGAAGCTTTTGCCGACGACGAAACCTCGCAGCAGGAACACGAACTGCTGCCACGCGCTCCCGTGGTCACCGTCATGGGTCACGTGGACCACGGCAAGACCTCGCTGCTGGATTACATCCGCCGTGCCAAGGTGGCCGCAGGCGAAGCCGGCGGCATCACGCAGCACATTGGTGCGTACCACGTCGAGACCGAGCGCGGCGTGATTTCCTTCCTCGACACCCCGGGTCACGAGGCGTTTACCGCCATGCGTGCGCGTGGTGCCCAGGCCACCGACATCGTGATCCTGGTGTGCGCGGCCGACGACGGCGTGATGCCACAGACCAAGGAAGCCATCAAACATGCCAAAGCGGCGGGCGTGCCCATCGTCGTGGCGCTGACCAAGATCGACAAGCCAGGCATCAACCTCGAGAAGGTGCGCTCCGAACTGGTGGCCGAAGAAGTCGTGCCCGAAGAGTTCGGCGGTGACGTGCCCTTCGTGGGCGTGTCCGCCAAGACGGGGGCGGGCATCGACGCGCTGCTGGAACAGGTGCTGCTGCAGGCCGAAGTGCTGGAACTCAAGGCACCGGTGGACGCCATGGCCAAGGGCCTGGTCATCGAAGCCCGCCTGGACAAGGGCCGCGGCGCTGTGGCCACGGTGCTGGTGCAGAGCGGCACGCTCAAGACCGGCGACGTGGTGCTGGTGGGCCAGACCTCGGGCCGCGTGCGCGCCATGCTGGACGAAAACGGCAAGCCCATCAAGGCCGCCGGCCCGTCGATCCCGGTGGAAATCCAGGGCCTGTCGGAAGTGCCACAAGCGGGCGACGATTTCATGGTGATGACCGACGAGCGCCGTGCGCGCGAAATCGCTACCTACCGCGCCGGCAAGTTCCGCAACACCAAGCTGGCGCGCCAGCAGGCCGCCAAGCTGGAGAACATGTTCTCCGACATGTCGGCTGGCGAAGTCAAGCTGCTGCCCATCATCGTCAAATCCGATGTGCAGGGTTCGCAGGAAGCGCTGGCTTCTTCGCTGCTCAAGCTCTCGACCGACGAGGTCAAGGTGCAACTGGTGTTTGCCGGGGTCGGCGGCATCAGCGAGTCCGACGTGAACCTGGCCATCGCCTCCAAGGCCGTGATCATCGGCTTCAACGTGCGTGCCGACGTGGGCGCGCGCAAGCTGGCCGAAGGCAACGACGTGGACCTGCGCTACTACAACATCATTTACGACGCCGTGGATGAGTTGAAAGCGGCGATGTCCGGCATGCTGGCGCCCGAGAAACGCGAAGAAGTCATCGGCTCGGCCGAGATCCGCACCGTGTTCGTGGCCACCAAGATCGGCACCATTGCCGGTTGTATGGTCACGGCAGGTCAGGTCACCCGCAGCGCGCATTTCCGCCTGTTGCGCGACAACGTGGTCATCTACACCGGCGAGATCGACACGCTCAAGCGCCTCAAGGACGACGTGCGCGAGGTCAAGGAAGGCTTCGAGTGCGGTATCAAGCTGAAGAACTACAACGACATCAAAGAAGGCGACCAGCTCGAATTCTTCGAGGTCAAGGAAGTGGCGCGCACGCTGTAAGCGGTGGTCTGCATGGTTCGCAAAGCCTCATCCACCCCCAACCGCGGATTCCGCGTGGCCGACCAGATCCAGCGCGATCTGGCCGAGTTGATTGCGCGCGAGTTGAAAGACCGGCGGGTGGGCATGGTCACGATCAATGCGGTCGAGGTCACGCCCGACTATGCGCACGCCAAGGTTTTCTTCAGTCTGCTCACGGGTGATCCTGCCGAAACGCTGGAAGGCCTCAACGCTGCTGCCGGGTTCCTGCGCAGCGGGTTGTTCAAGCGGCTGCACATCCACACCGTGCCCACACTGCATTTTGTGTTTGACCGCACCACCGAGCGTGCGGCCGACATGAACGCCTTGATTTCCAAGGCGGTTTCTTCTCGTTCAAAGGAAGAGTAGCCATGCACGCGCCACGCACGAGGGTGCAGCGGCGCCCTGTGCACGGGGTGCTGTTGCTCGACAAACCGCTGGGTCTCTCCAGCAACCAGGCTTTGCAAAAGGCCAAGTGGTTGTTGCGAGCCGAGAAAGCCGGCCACACCGGTACGCTGGATCCACTCGCCACGGGCGTGTTGCCGCTGTGTTTTGGCGCCGCCACCAAATTCAGTCAGATCCATCTGGATGCCGACAAGACCTACGAGACCGTGGTGCGCCTTGGCGTGAAAACCAGCACCGGTGACGCCGAGGGCGACGTGATCCAGACCCGCGATGTGGTTTGCACGCCGGGGCAGGTGGTCGAAGCGCTCGATGCCTTCATGGGCCCGATCACCCAGGTGCCGCCCATGCACAGCGCCCTGAAGAAGGACGGCAAGCCCCTCTACGAATACGCCCGCCAGGGTGAGACGGTGGAGCGCGAGGCGCGCCACGTCGTCATTCACGACCTCGACCTGCTGGACATGCAGCTGCAGGGCGACGCACCCTTTTTGCGACTGCGTGTGCGCTGCAGCAAGGGCACCTACATCCGCACGCTGGGCGAGGACATCGCCGAGGCCCTCGGATGTGGTGGGCACCTCAGCATGCTGCGCCGCACCGAAACCGGCCCGTTCAACGCATCGCAATGCATATCGCTGCAGGCTCTGGAAGCGCTGGACGAAAACGAGCGCATGGCGCTGTTGCTGCCGGTGCAAACCCTGCTGGACGGACACGAGACCGTCACGCTGGACGCCGACGATGCCGGACGTTTCCTCAGCGGCTTGCGCCGCCGGGGTGCCTGGGCCGACCAGGAGCGGGTGGCCGTGTTCGGCCCGGTGCCTGCAGGTGACGCATCGTTTTCACAAGAAGCCGTGCTGCTGGGCAGCGCGCACACCGTGGCTGGTGAACTGATCCCGGGGCGGCTGCTGAGCCCCATCGAAATACAGCAAATCCTGGAAACCTCACCGGAACTCGCATCATGAGCAAACAAATCCGCAACATCGCCATCATTGCCCACGTTGACCATGGCAAAACCACCATGGTGGACCAACTGCTTCGCCAGTCGGGCACATTCGCCGAGCACGAGAAGATCGTCGACACCGTGATGGACAACAACGCCATCGAACGTGAGCGAGGCATCACCATCCTGGCCAAGAACTGCGCCGTGAGCTGGGAAGGCACGCACATCAACATCGTCGACACCCCCGGCCACGCGGACTTTGGTGGTGAAGTCGAGCGCGCCCTGTCCATGGTGGACGGCGTGGTGCTGCTGATCGACGCGCAAGAAGGCCCGATGCCGCAGACGCGCTTCGTGACCAAAAAAGCGCTGGCGCTCGGCCTCAAGCCCATCGTCGTGGTGAACAAGGTCGACAAGCCAGGCGCGCGTCCCGACGCCGTCATCAACGCCGCGTTCGACCTGTTCGACAAACTCGGCGCCAACGACGAGCAGCTCGACTTCCCCGTGGTTTACGCCTCGGGCATCAACGGTTGGACCTCGCTGGTCGAAGGCGCACCCGGCGAGCAGTGGGGGCCCGACATGTCGGCCCTGTTCAACACCGTGCTCAAGCACGTGCCGCCTCAGCAGGGCGATCCGGCTGCTCCGCTGCAGCTCCAGGTTTCGGCGCTCGATTTCTCCACCTTCGTCGGCCGCATCGGCGTGGGCCGCATCAGCCAGGGCACGATCAAGCCCAACATGGACGTGGTCGTGATGGAAGGCGTGGACGGCAAGGTCGTCAAGGGCCGTGTCAACCAGGTGCTCAAGTTCCAGGGCCTGGACCGTGTTCAGGTGACCGAAGCCGGCCCCGGCGACATCGTGCTGATCAACGGCATTCCGGACATCGGCATCGGCGTGACCGTGACCGATCCGCTGAACCCCGCGCCGCTGCCCATGCTCAAGATCGACGAGCCCACGCTGACCATGAACTTCTGCGTGAACACCAGCCCGCTGGCCGGCCGTGAAGGCAAGTACGTGACCAGCCGCCAGATCTGGGACCGCCTGCAGAAAGAGCTGCAGCACAACGTGGCCTTGCGCGTGAAGGAAACCGACGAAGACGGCATCTTCGAAGTGATGGGCCGCGGCGAACTGCACCTGACCATCTTGCTGGAAAACATGCGCCGCGAAGGCTACGAACTCGCGGTGTCCAAGCCGCGCGTGGTGTTCCGCGATATCGACGGTGTGCGTCATGAGCCTATCGAGATGGTGACGGCCGACATCGAAGAGCAGCACCAGGGCGGCGTGATGCAGGCGCTGGGTGAGCGCAAGGGCGAACTGGCCAACATGGAGCCCGACGGCCGTGGCCGTGTGCGCCTGGAGTACCGCATTCCGGCGCGCGGCCTGATCGGTTTCACCAACGAATTCCTGAACCTGACGCGCGGTTCTGGCTTGATCGCCAACATCTTCGACGGCTACGAGCCACACAAGGGCGACATCGCCAGCCGCAAGAACGGCGTGCTGATCTCGATGGACGACGGTGAGATCTTCACCTATGCCCTGGGCAAGCTCGACGACCGCGGCCGCATGTTCGTGCGCGCCGGCGACCCGGTGTATGAAGGCATGATCGTGGGTATCCACAACCGCGACAACGATCTGATCGTCAACGCCACCCGCACCAAGCAGCTGACCAACTTCCGCGTCAGCGGCAAGGAAGATGCGATCAAGATCACGCCACCGGTTGACCTCAACCTTGAGTACGGCGTGGAATTCATCGAAGACGACGAACTGGTCGAGATCACGCCCAAGAGCGTGCGTCTGCGCAAACGCTTCCTGAAGGAAAGCGACCGCAAGCGCGCCTCCAAGAGCTGATCCCGGCGGGCCGCAGCTCGGCGCTGCGGCCGCTCCGATCTGAACTGGCCATGCCTTTTCGCGCCCTCAACCGCCTGACCCACAGCCAGGCGGTTTTTCTCATGCTGGCGGTCACGCTCATGTGGTCGATCGCCGGTGTGGTGTCACGCCAGCTCGAATCCGCTGCGCGGTTTGAGGTCACGTTCTGGCGCAGCGCTTTCACCGCGCTCTCGCTGCTGGTCATCCTGCCCCTTTGGCGCCATGTAGACCGCAGCCAGGGACACCTGGTCGAACCCGCAGAGACGCCATCGTTGCGCACATGGCTCAAGCGCCACTGGGGCCTCATTCCCGAATCGTCGGCGTTCTGGATATCCGGCGTTTGCTGGTCTGTCATGTTCACGGCCTTCATGCTCGCGCTCACGTTCACCAGCGTGGCCAACGTGCTGGTCATCATGTCGGTCGGGCCTTTGTTCACCGCGCTGGTGGCACGCATCTTCATCGGCCAGCGGCTGGCCACACGCACATGGTTCGCCATCCTGGCTGCGGGTGCGGGCATTGCCTACATGTACGGCAGCCAGTTCATCCAGGCCTTGGCCCATCCGGAACTCGACTCTGGTGGCTTGGTACTGGGTTCGATCTCGGCGTTGTGTGTGCCCATCGCTGGCGCCATCAACTGGACCGTGGTGCAACGCGGCCAGACCCACGGCGAAAAGATCGACCTGGTGCCCTCGGTGCTGCTGGGTGCGGTGCTCTCGTCTGTGCTCACGCTGCCCCTGGCGCTGCCGTTCTCGGCCACCGCCAGCGACGTGCTCTGGCTGGCCCTGCTGGGCCTGGTCCAGCTAGCGATTCCCTGCGCACTGTCGGTGGTGTGCGCACGTGTTCTCAAGGCGCCCGAGGTCTCGCTGCTGGCTTTGCTGGAAGTGATTTTCGGCATCCTGCTGGCCTGGATCTGGGCCAATGAAGCCCCCGGCGAAGAAGTGTTGCTGGGTGGCAGTCTGGTGATCGGCGCCCTGGTGATCAACGAGTTGCTGGGCTGGCGTTCGCGCGCGCGTTCTCCTCGCATACAGACCGTTGACCAGCAGCCACAATGAACGACTTTTCGGAAGAACAACGATGAACGCCCCTGTGCCCGAAACCCACGTCATTGCCGAAGTCCTGGGCCGCGTGGGATGCATCACGCTCAACCGCCCCAAGGCTCTCAACGCCTTGTCGCTTGAGATGATCCGCAGCATCACACAGGCCTTGGTGGCCTGGCGCGACGACGATCAGGTGCAGGCGGTTGCGGTGCGCGGCGTGAACAAGGAAGGCCCGTTTGGCCAGTTCTGCGCGGGCGGCGACATCCGCTATTTCCACCAGGCCGCGCTCTCGGGTGACGCTTCGCTGGAAGCATTTTTTACCGAAGAGTACGCTCTCAACCACCTGATCCACACCTACCCCAAGCCCTACATCGCTTTCATGGACGGCATCGTCATGGGGGGCGGCATGGGCATCAGCCAGGGGGCGAGCCTGCGCATCGTCACCGAGCGCAGCAAGCTCGCCATGCCCGAGACCCACATCGGCCTGTTTCCCGATGTGGGCGGTGGTTATTTCCTGAGCCGCTGTCCGGGCCGCCTGGGCGAATACCTCGCGCTCACTGGCCAGGTGCTCGGCGCGCGCGACGCCATGGCCGCGGGCTTGGCCGACGGCTTCATCGAGTCGGGCCGCCTCGTGGGTCTGTGGAACTCGCTGGCCCAGACCCCGTTCGAGAACGGTGCCTCGGTGGAGCGCTGGTGTGCGAGCCACCTCAGCACCACCGTCTCGCCAGGCAGCTGGCCTGCCAGGGAGATCGAGCGTGTGTTCGGCCTGCCCGACATGCACGCCATCATCTCCACGCTGGAGTCGGGTGATGGCGAGTGGGCCAAGGCCACTGCGGCCACCCTGCGCCACCGCTCACCGCTGATGTTGCACGTGGTGCTGGAGCAGGTTCGCCGCGCCCGCGCCATGGGCCTGGCCGACAACCTGCGCATGGAGCGCGGCATGGTGCACCGCTGCTTCCACCTGCGCCCGGGCGCCGCCAGTGAAACGGTGGAAGGCATCCGGGCGTTGGCGGTGGACAAGGACCATCAGCCGCGCTGGAATCCCGAGCGCATTGAAGACGTGGGAAGAGGGCAGGTGGCCGCGTTTTTTGAAAGCCCGTGGACGGCGGAGGCCCATCCGCTCATGCACCTGCGCTGAAGGGGACGTGCAGCCTCAGCGGTTGCGCGACTTCATGGCGCGGTCGACCTCGCGCTTGCCTTCGCGGTCCTTGATGGTGTCGCGCTTGTCGTGCTCGGCTTTGCCCTTGGCCAGCGCCAGGTCGCATTTCACCTTGCCGTTTTTCCAGTGCAGGTTCAGCGGCACCAGCGTGTAGCCCTTCTGCTCGACCTTGCCAATGAGTCGACGGATCTCGTCCTTGTGCAGCAGCAACTTCTTGGTGCGCACCGCGTCCGGACTGATGTGGGTGGAGGCCGTGTGCAGCGCATTGATCTGGCAACCAATGAGGAACAGCTCGCCGCTGCGAATGACCACATAACCGTCGGTGAGCTGCACCTTGCCCTCGCGCAGGGCCTTCACTTCCCAGCCCTCGAGCACCATGCCGGCTTCAAAGCGTTCCTCGATGGCGTAGTTGAAGAATGCCTTCTTGTTGTCGGCAATGCGGCTGTCGAGGCCTTTGGTGGTAGGTGCTTTGCTGTTTTTGGTGGCCATGGCGCGCGAGGTGCGGCCGTTTCAGGCCAATACAATGACTTCGATTGTATGAAAACGATTCACAAGTCCGTCTTGCTGTGGCACAGCGCGCCCGAAATGTTCGCGCTGGTGACCAACGTTGCACACTACCCGCAGTTTCTGCCCTGGTGCGAACATGGCGAAGTGCTTGAACAAGTCGAAGATGGCATGGTCGCGCGCGTGGGCATGGCCATCAGTGGCCTGCGCCACAGCTTCACCACCCGCAACACCCACGAGACCGACCGCAAGGTGCTCATGGAACTCGTGGACGGCCCTTTTTCCAGGCTTGACGGCAGCTGGGAGTTCACCCCATTGGGAGATGACACACAACGCGCCTGCAAGGTGGAGTTCACGCTGAGCTATGGCTTCTCCAGCACCACGCTGGCCGCTCTCGTGGGGCCTGTTTTCGACAAGATCGCCGGCAACCTGGTGGATGCGTTCGTCAAGCGCGCCGATCAGGTATACGGCGCTGACTGAGATTGGCATGCAGATCACACTGATCCATGCCAGTGCGCCGCATGAGGTGGTTCAACAGGACTTGTCGGTGCCCGACGGAAGCACGGCGCTGCATGCGCTGAAGCTGGCGGGATGGCTGGAGGCCTTCCCCGAACTCGGTACGCCAGCACTGACGCTGGGTGTGTGGGGCCGGCGGGTGGACCCTGAGCACGTGTTGCGTGAAGGTGACCGCCTTGAGGTCTACCGCGCGCTGCGGGTGGATCCGAAAGTGGCTCGCCGGGAGCGCTTCGTGGGGCAGGGCGCCCGCGGTACGGGTTTGTTTGCCCGACGAAAAGCCGGCTCCAAGGCCGGCTACTGAAGTCTGAATAGGTCGAGGGTGATCACTGCTGCTTGGGCAGAGGACCGCAATCGCTGCGGATGATGCCGTCCATGCGCTGGGCCTCGGCGGCTTTGGCTTTGTCGTCCATGATCTCGCGCTCTCCCTTGGCATTGGTGGTGGCCATGCGCACGCCTGAATCCATGGTGATCTTGGCCTTTCGCGCACGTTCGCAGTTCTCGGCGCGAGCCTTTGTCACCCGTTCCAGCTCGGCTTTTTTCTTCGCGTCTTCAGCTTGTTCGGCTTGTTTCTTTTTCGCTTCCAGCTCGGCGTCGCGAGCCGGAATCTGGGGCGCAGCAGGCGTGGTGGTGGCCGGTGCAGCCGCTGCCAAGGCCGGCTGCGCAGCGGCGGGTGGGGCCATGCCCATGCCCGGTTTCTTGAGGACGTTCTTGTCGGGGATGCTCGCTGGTGGCGCGGTGTCGCTGAACACCTTGCGGCCGGTGCCATCGACCCATTGCCATTGCGCCATCGCGGCGGTGCTGAGCGCGAGCAGCAGTCCCATCAGCAGTGGGTTACGCCAGGACGGTTTTGGGGAGTTGGCTTGTGACATTTCTTGAGTTTAGCCCCGAGTCCAGCAGGCGCCGCGCGCGCCTGACGCCCCATTGGGCACGAGCCGCCGCAGTGGTGGTTTTTCGCCACTGAGCGGTTGGTATTGCGTGCGCCGAGGCACGGGTTTGCCCTCGGGTCGGCCGGCTACAATCGACGCTTTTGGAGCTTTCCCATGCGCCTACTCGGCAAAGCGCTCACCTTCGACGACGTGTTGCTGGTGCCAGCGTACTCCCAGGTCCTGCCCAAGGACACATCCCTTGCCACCCAGTTCTCCCGCAACATCCAGCTGAACCTGCCCTTGGTTTCTGCGGCCATGGACACGGTCACCGAGGCCCGTCTGGCAATCGCGATTGCGCAAGAGGGCGGCATCGGCATCATCCACAAGAACCTCACGCCGCAGGAGCAGGCCGCCCAGGTGGCCAAAGTCAAGCGCTACGAGTCGGGTGTGCTGCGCGACCCGGTGGTGATCTCGCCGCAAACCACCATCCGCCAGGTGATGAAGCTCTCGGATGAGTTGGGTATCTCCGGTTTTCCAGTGGTCGAGGCTGGCCGGGTGGTCGGTATCGTCACCGGCCGCGACCTGCGTTTCGAGACCCGCTACGACTTGCCGGTGAGTGAAATCATGACGCCGCGCGAGCGCCTGATCACCATGCCCGACGGCACCACGCCGGCCGAGGCCAAGACCTTGCTCAACAAGCACAAGCTCGAACGCCTGCTGCTGGTCAACGACGCCTTTGAGCTCAAGGGCCTGATCACGGTGAAAGACATCACCAAACAGCTCAACTTCCCCAATGCCGCGCGCGATCCGTCGGGCCGCCTGCGTGTGGGCGCAGCAGTGGGCGTGGGCGAGGGCACTGAAGAACGCGTGGAAGCGCTGGTGAAAGCCGGCGTCGATGCCATCGTGGTGGACACCGCGCACGGTCACAGCAAGGGCGTGATCGATCGTGTGCGCTGGGTCAAGCAGAACTACCCGCAGATCGACGTGATCGGCGGCAACATCGCCACCGGTGGCGCTGCCATGGCGCTCGTCGAAGCTGGTGCCGATGCGGTGAAGGTCGGTATCGGCCCGGGTTCGATCTGCACCACGCGCATCGTGGCCGGCGTGGGTGTGCCGCAGATCATGGCCATCGACAGCGTGGCCACCGCTCTGCAGGGCACGGGCGTGCCGATGATTGCCGATGGCGGCATCCGCTACAGCGGTGACATTGCCAAGGCCATCGCGGCCGGTGCCAACACCGTGATGATGGGTGGCATGTTCGCCGGCACCGAAGAGTCGCCGGGCGAGATTGTTCTGTTCCAGGGCCGCAGCTACAAGGGTTACCGCGGCATGGGCTCCATCGGTGCCATGCAGCAGGGCAGCGCCGACCGCTACTTCCAGGAAAGCAGCACCGGCAACCCCAACGCCGACAAGCTGGTGCCCGAGGGCATTGAGGGCCGCGTGCCCTACAAGGGCTCGGTCGTCTCCATCATCTTCCAGATGGCCGGCGGCCTGCGCGCGGCCATGGGCTACTGCGGCTGCCCGAGCATCGAGCACATGCGCCACAAGGCGGAGTTCGTCGAGATCACCTCAGCGGGTATCCGCGAGAGCCACGTGCACGACGTGCAGATCACCAAGGAAGCCCCCAACTACCGAGCAGAATAAGCGCCCATGCGCCAGTGGCCGTCCTGATGGACGGCCTTTTTGCTTTCTGAACAGCCCAACCAGACAACACCATGCAGCACCAGAAAATCCTCATCCTCGATTTCGGCTCCCAGGTCACCCAGCTCATTGCCCGCCGCGTCCGCGAGGCGCATGTGTACTGCGAAGTGCATCCCTGCGACGTGAGCAGCGACTGGGTGCGCGAGTTTGCCGCCGACGGCCAGCTCAAGGGCGTGATTCTCTCGGGCAGCCACGCCAGCGTCTACGAGGTGGACGACAAGGCACCGGACGCGGTGTACGAGTTGGGCATCCCGGTTCTCGGCATCTGCTATGGCATGCAGACCATGGCGCAGCAACTGGGCGGCAAGGTCGAGGGCGGCCACACGCGCGAGTTCGGCTACGCAGAAGTGCGCGCCAGGGGCCACACCGCGCTGCTGAAGGATATTGCCGACTTCCACACGCCCGATGGCCACGGCATGCTCAAGGTGTGGATGAGCCACGGCGACAAGGTGACCGAGCTGCCGCCCGGCTTCAAGCTCATGGCCAGCACCGAGAGCTGCCCCATCGCCGGCATGGCCGACGAAGCGCGCCACTTCTACGCCGTGCAATTCCACCCCGAGGTCACGCACACAGTACAAGGTCGGGCGATGCTGGAGCGTTTTGTGCTCGACATCTGCGCCACCCGGGCCGACTGGGTGATGCGCGACCACATCGAAGAGGCGGTGCAGAAGATCCGCGAGCAGGTGGGCGATGAAGAAGTGATCCTGGGTCTGTCCGGCGGCGTCGACTCGTCGGTGGCCGCGGCGCTGATCCACCGCGCCATCGGCGACCAGCTCACCTGCGTGTTCGTCGACCACGGCCTGCTGCGCCTGAACGAGGGCGACATGGTGATGGACATGTTCGTCGGCAAGCTGCACGCCAAGGTCATCCGCGTGGACGCGGCCGATCAGTTCCTCGGCCACCTCGCTGGCGTGAGCGAGCCGGAGGCCAAGCGCAAGATCATTGGCCGCGAATTCGTTCAGGTTTTCAAGGCTGAAGCCGCCAAACTGATCTCAAGTGGTGCATCAACAAAAGGCGCCAAGTGGTTGGCACAAGGCACTATTTATCCAGACGTGATCGAATCGGGCGGCGCCAAGAGCAAGAAGGCCGTGACCATCAAGAGCCACCACAACGTGGGTGGCCTGCCCGAGCAACTGGGCCTGAAACTGCTGGAGCCGCTGCGCGATTTGTTCAAGGACGAGGTGCGTGAACTCGGCGTGGCGCTGGGCCTGCCGCACGACATGGTCTACCGCCACCCCTTCCCTGGCCCCGGTCTGGGCGTGCGCATTCTGGGTGAAGTGAAGAAGGAATATGCCGATCTTCTGCGCCGGGCCGACGCGATCTTCATCGAAGAACTGCGCTCCACCATCGACCACCCCAGCGGCAAGAGCTGGTACGACCTCACCAGCCAGGCCTTTACCGTCTTCTTGCCGGTGAAAAGCGTGGGTGTGATGGGCGACGGCCGCACCTACGACTTTGTGGTGGCCCTGCGCGCGGTGCAGACCAGCGACTTCATGACCGCCGACTGGGCCGAGCTGCCTTACGCGCTGCTCAAGAAGGTGTCCAGCCGGATCATCAACGAGGTTCGCGGCATCAACCGCGTGACCTACGACGTGAGCAGCAAGCCGCCGGCAACGATCGAGTGGGAATGATCCTGGAGTCGCGAGCATGTACCTGCCACCCCAGTTTGCGGCCAAAGATCCAACCATTGCGCTGGAGTTGATCCGCGCGTACCCGTTCGCCAGTCTCATTTCCACCGACGACGAGGGCCTGCCCTTTGTCACACCGCTGCCCCTGCACCTGGTGGAGGAGGATGAGGCCGGTGGGGGTGGCCTGACGCTGCTGGGTCACGTGGCCCGGCCCAACCCGCACGCAGGCTACCTGCGCCAGCGTGCCACCGCGCTGGCGGTGTTTCAGGGCCCGCAGGCCTACATGACGCCGCGCGTCTACCCCGATCTCACCCGGGTGCCGACCTGGAGCTACCTGGCCGTGCACGCCAAGGTGCAGGCCACCTTCATCGAATCGTTCGATGACAAGGACCGCTTGCTCAAGCACCTGATCCATGACCACGATCCGGCGTACGACCCGCAGTGGCGCGCGCTGCCCGAGGACTACCAGCACAAGATGATGGGTGGCATTCACGCCTTCGAACTGCGGGTGGTCGATCTGCAATGCAAGGTCAAGCTCAACCAGCACCGACCTGAATCCCATGCCGCCATGGTGGCGGCCTACGAAGCGGGCAATGACAACGAGCGTGCGCTGGCCGGCTGGATGCGCCGCCTGGGACTGACGGGGCAGGGCGCATGAAACGCCGGAACTGGTTGCTGGCGGCGGCTCTGCTGGCGCCGTCGATCTGGGCGCAAACGGTCCTGCCGGCCGAGCAGCGCTGGAAGAGCGAGCTCGACGCCTTTGCGGCCGCCGACCGCAAGCAGATGCCCGCCGCGGGCGGTGTGCTCTTTGTGGGCAGCTCGTCGATCCGCATGTGGAGCGGCCTGGAGACCGCCTTCGCGGACCAGCCGCTGGTCATCCGGCGCGGATTCGGCGGCTCGCGCCTGTCCGACAGCGCCGACCTTGTGCATCGCCTGGTGTTGCCTTACCAGCCACGCCTGGTGGTGCTCTACGCGGGCGAAAACGACATCGCCGAAGGGGCCACGCCACACGACCTGCTCGGCCACTTCGTGCGCTTTGTGCAGCAGGTGCAAAGCGCCTTGCCCACCACGCGGATTGCCTACATGTCCATCAAACCCAGCCCCTCCCGGCTGGCGCACATGGCGGCCATGCGCGAAACGAACCTGCTGATCCAGACCCACGTGCTGGCGCGCGACAACCTGGATTACATCGACGTGCACACCGCCATGCTGGACAACGACGGACGGGCGCGACCCGAGCTGTTCGTGCGCGATCAACTGCACCTGAGCGCCGAGGGCTATGGCCTGTGGCGCCAGATCGTCTCAGCGCACCTGCGGCCCTGAGCGCCACGCCACCCCCGTGCGCCGGCCATGGTGCTCGCGTGCTTCCACCGCCATGGCCACCGCATACAGGCCGGCAAAGGCACTGGCGAGCAGAGCGATGTCGGTGCTCCACGGACGCACCACCTCAGGCGAGCCGAAGAAGGCCAGCGTGAACAGGGCAATCACGATGTGGGCGCAGAACACCGACAGGGAGTTGCGGCCCAGCAGCTCCAGCGGTAACGGGCGCGGCATCACCCGCGTCAGCCAGGGGCCGAAAGACACCAGCAGCACGAACACACTGGCGAAGTTCAGCACGCGCAGGGGCCCCAGGGACCATTTGTCCAGCAGCAGGCCCACAGCGGGCACGCCGGGCATCGGATCCTGACCCACCATGTGGCGCCACAAGAGCATGCCTGCGGCGTACACCGCAGCGGGCACAAGGCACCAGACGGGCATGCGAGGCAGCGGCAGCTGACGCGCGCCCATCCACAGGCCGGCCACCCACAGCGCCTGCCAGGCGAACCAGTGGAAGGCGCCCATGTCCTTGTAGGGAATGGGCAGGCCAGAAAGACCCACCGCCCATTCGTACAAGGCCAGACCCAGCCCCCACTGCTCAGCCAGCCAGAGCAGGGCGCTGACCGCGAGCACACCGCCCCAGCCACGTCGCAGGGCAAGGCGCAGCAGCCACGGGCTGACCAGCATGAGCGCGATGTACAGCGGCAGGATGTCCAGCAGCGGCGGGTTGTGCAACAGCAGGGCGGCGCCCACCACGGCCGCTTTGGGGTCGATGAAGAAGAACTCGAGCAGGCCGGTCACGCCGCCTTGCTGGTTGTGCACACCCAGCCAGGCGATGAGCGTGAACGCCAGCAGCAGCAGGCCGAGCTGGCACAGGTAGAGCTTGAGCGCGCGCTCGTGGAAGGCCGCCTGCATGGCCGGCAGGCCGTCTCGCCGCGCACGGGCTCCGTACACGCGGCCCGCCATGAAGGCGGAGAGGAACACGAAACCCTCGGCCGCCGAGACAAAGCCGAACGGCTGGCCCGATGGCAACGAGTACATCGTCGGCATGTGGGTCAGCGTCATCAGGACGAGCATGAGGCCCCGCAGGGCGTCGAGCTCCCAGCGGCGTTGTGGGGCGTGTGGCATCAGGGTTAACCAGAAGAATGCGCGATCATGCCAGAGGGGCGCTGCGGCGCGCGTGCCTGGCCTGCCAAAAGCCCCAGGCCAGACCGAGCACCGCAGCCACCAGCGAGGCCAGCAGCACCCCCAGCTTGGCGGCGTTGAGCAGATTCGCCTCGTCGAAGGCCAGCGTGGCGATGAAGATCGACATGGTGAAGCCGATGCCCGCGAGCAGCCCGACCAGGCAGACACCGGGCCAGTTCACGCCCGGTGGCAGGCGGCACCAGCCCAGGCGCACGGCCAGCCAGCTCGCCCCAATGACGCCCAGGGGCTTGCCCAGCACGAGCGCCAGCACCACGCCCACGGTGACAGCCTGCGCAGCGCCCTGGCTCAGGTCCACGCCATCAAACGTGACGCCCGCGTTGGCCAGCGCGAACAGCGGCATCACGCCGAAGGCCACCCAGGGATGCAGCGCCATCTGCACCCGGGTCACCGGCGGCATGAGCTCGCGCTGCGCCCGCCGCAGCAGCCGCAGCGGACCCGCGAGCTCGTGCGGCGCACTGTTGGCGCGGGCATTGAGCTCATCGAGCGCGCGCGAGACTGCGTCCAGCGGTTGCTCGCGCATGCGACTGGGCAGCACCGGCGTCATCAGGCCCAGCACCACGCCGACCAGCGTGGGGTGCACGCCGGTCTGCAACAGACCCAGCCACAGCACCGCGCCCGGCACCACATAGGCCCAGGCCGAGCCAACACCAATTCGCTGAAGACCCAGCACCATCAGCACACCCAGGCCAGCCACCAGCAGACCGCTGAAGTCCAGTCCGCCCGAGTAGAACACCGCGATGATCAGCACCGCGACGATGTCGTCGATGATGGCCAGGGCCAGCAGGAGCACGCGCACATTGCCCGGAATGGCGCGACCCAGCAGCGCCAGCACACCCACCGCAAATGCGATGTCGGTCGCGGTGGGTACCGCCCACCCGCGCAGCTGCGTGGGTTCGGTATTGAGCGCCACATAAATCAACGCTGGCACCAGCACCCCACCGAGCGCGGCCGCCAGGGGCAGGGCAGCCAACCGAAGGCTGGCCAGCGCGCCCTCGTGCATTTCGCGCCGGATCTCCATGCCCACGACCAGAAAGAACACCGCCATCAAGGCGTCGTTGATCCAGAAATGCAGGGACTGGGAGAACACCTGGCTGCCCAGGCCGATCAAGACCGGGGTGTGCCACAGCGCGTGGTAACTGCTGGCTGCGGGCGAGTTGGCCCAGACCAGCGCAATGGCGGCGGCCAGCAACAGCACGATGCCGCTGACGGCTTCGGTGTGGAGAAAACGCTCAAGGGTGGAGAAGGTGCGCTCGGCAAGAATCTGGGCGCGCGGCAAGGTTTGCCGAGGGGTGTTTCGGTTCATGGTCGTGACAATTCCGCGTGGCGGCCCGACCAGCGCAAAGAACCTGTTTCGCCGCGATGTGCAGCGCGAACACCCTCTTCTATTTTACAGGGTGGGGTATCGGGGCTCGCCTACACTCCCCGCATGCCCTTTGAGCCCGACCACGACGACGCCCGTTTCATGCATCTGGCGCTGGACGAGGCCCGAGCCGCCGCCGAGATCGGCGAGGTGCCGGTGGGTGCGGTGGTGGTGAAGGACGGGCGCGTGATCGCCACCGGACGCAACGCGCCCATCGACGGACACGACCCCACCGCCCACGCCGAAATCGTCGCGCTGCGCGCGGCCGCGCAGGCGCTCGGCAACTACCGGCTGGAGGGCTGCTCCCTGTATGTGACGCTGGAGCCCTGTGCCATGTGCAGCGGCGCCATGCTGCATGCGCGCCTGGCGCGCGTGGTGTTCGGTGCGGCCGATCCCAAGACCGGCGCCGCCGGTTCGGTGCTCAATCTGTTCGACCACCCGCAGCTCAACCACCAGACAGTGGTGCGGGGCGGTGTGCTGGCCGAGGAGGGTGCGCAACTGCTGCGCGGTTTTTTCAAGGAGCGACGCGTGAACCCACACCCCCTGCGCGACGACGCGCTGCGCACACCCGACGATCGCTTTGACAACCTGCCCGATTACCCCTGGGCACCACACTACCTGAGCGACCTGCCCGCGCTCGGAGGCCTGCGCCTGCACTACCTCGACGAAGGGCCAGCGGACGCGCCGCTGACCTGGCTCTGCCTGCACGGCAACCCGGCCTGGAGCTACCTGTACCGCAAGATGATTCCGGTGATGCTCGCCGGTGGCGGTCGGGTTGTGGCGCCCGACCTGATCGGTTTCGGCCGCAGCGACAAGCCCAAGAAAGACAGCGCGCACACGTTCACATGGCACCGCCAGGTCCTGCTCGAATTCATCGAGCGACTCGACCTGCACAACGTGGTGCTCGTGGTTCAGGACTGGGGTGGCCTGCTGGGCCTCACGCTGCCGATGGAGGCGCCAGCGCGCTACCGTGGCTTGCTGGTAATGAACACCACGCTGGCCACCGGCGAGACACCGCTCTCACCCGGCTTCCTGGCCTGGCGCACCATGTGTGCGCAAAACCCCGAGTTCGATGTGGCGCGCCTGTTCTCGCGCGGCAACCCGCAGATGAGCGCCGACGAATGCGCCGCCTACAACGCGCCATTCCCCGACCGCGGCCACCGCGCCGCACTGCGCGCTTTTCCCGCCATGGTTCCTGAACACCTGGACGACGACGGCGCGGCCATCGGTCGCCGGGCGCAGGCGTTCTGGTCCAACCAATGGACGGGGCAGAGCCTCATGGCGATCGGACAGAAAGACCCGGTGCTGGGCGAGCCGGTGATGCGGGCTCTGCGTGCGGCGATCCACGGTTGCCCCGACCCCATGCTGCTTCCTGAAGCCGGTCATTTCGTGCAGGAACACGGCGAGGCCATTGCACAAGCCGCGGTGCGCCATTTCAGCGCCTGAGCGCCTCGATAATGGTTGCCTTTTGCAGCGCCCCGAACCCATGAGCCACATCTACATCTATTCCCCCTCCAGCGCGGTGCGCGACAAGGCCGCGTTCCGCCGAGGCGTGGCGCGGTTGAAGGTCCTCGGGCACGAGGTGGAGATCGATGAGGCGGCGCTCGCCAGTCACATGCGTTTTGCGGGCGACGACGAAACGCGGTTGGCGGCCATCGGACGTGCCGCGGCCAGTGGTGCCGACGTGGCGCTGATTTCCCGCGGGGGCTACGGGCTCACGCGCATCCTGGGCGCGTTGCCCTTCAAGAAGCTCGCCAAGGCCATCGAAAACGGCACGCAGTTCGTGGGCCTGAGCGACTTCACCGCCCTGCAAATGGCCCTGCTGGCCAAGACCGGCGCGCTCACCTGGGGCGGACCGGCATTGGGCGAAGACTTCGGTGCCGAGGCGCCCGACGACATCATGGAGGCTTGTTTCGACGACTTGTTGATCGGACACGGTGAGGGCGCGGGATGGCGCTTGCCCGCCTCCGACCTGTCGTCAATGAAACCCGGCAAAGCCGACGCAACACCGGCCCTGCGGGTGCGCTCCGCCACCTTGTGGGGCGGCAACCTCAATGTGATGTGCTCCCTGGTGGGTACGCCTTATCTGCCCGCCATCACGGGGGGCATCCTGTTCCTGGAAGACACCAACGAACATCCGTACCGCATCGAACGACAGCTCACGCAACTGCTCAATGCCGGCATATTGGGTCGGCAAAAGGCGGTGCTGCTGGGATCGTTCAACCGGTTCAAGCTGATACCCGGATACGACCGGGGATTCAAGCTACAGACCGTGGTGGACTGGCTGCGCACCCAGACCAAGACCCCGGTGTTCACCGGTCTGCCGTTCGGGCACGTGCCCACCAAGGTGTTGCTGCCCGTGGGACAGAAAGTCGATCTGATGGTGGAAGGGCGTGACGCCCTGATTTACTGGGGTTGAGCCAACGGCGGTGGTGTTCAGCGCCGTGAAGCTCGCGAGCGGTGCTTACCTGCTGCGCAGCCGGGAGGAATCGATCAGGCTCTTTGGCACCAAGCCTTGAAACACCGGAGACAAGCTCTGGACCCGGTGCACTGCCAGTGCTTCGCCATGCAGCTGGCTCAGGACGGCAACCATTTCGGCACGCGCAAACCACAAGGCGTGGGGATCGTGGAGGTATTTGAGACGCCGAACCAACTGCGGGTTGATCTGTGCACCATCTGCGCCCAGCACATCCAGCATGGCCTTGCGCACGGGCTCAAGCGCTTCCCCCGGGTCCTGATGGACCTCCGGCCCCAGAAGGGCGGAAATGCTGTTGCGAATACCGGGTTTGAACCAGCGCATGGAGTTGACCTCAACGACTTTTGTATGAATCCATACGTAGGATACGTTCTCTCACACCGGTCGCGCAATCCCGCACATCGAATTCCCTTGCAAAAACAACATGCAAATCAAAGGTTTACGGCGATATTTTTATCCCATGCTTTAGGTTTGTAGTACCTTTTGTATCAATTCCGGGAAAACATGAGATTGCGGATTAATACCCCGGTGCGTGAGCCTTTGGCGCGGACGCAACAAAGCTTGTGAAAACTCCGTGCGCACGTGTTTGTTCGTGACAAGGCGTTGCCAAGGGCCTGTGCTTTAATCCAGCGCATATTCTTTTGCTCTATGGCTGAACTGACAATTGCGTTCGTGGATTTGACCGGAAGCGTCTCGGTGTTTGAAACACTGGGAAACGACCGCGCCACGATGGTGGTGACCAAGCTCACCCAGTGGATTGGGGCCACGGGCGTGGAACACGGCGGCACCGTCGTGAAGATGCTGGGCGACGGCGTTTTGCTGTCTTTCTCCAGCAACCGCCTGGCGGTGGAAGCCATGGTCCAGATCCAGCAAGAACACGCCAAGCGGGTGGTTCAGTGGCCCAACCGCCTCAAACTCATGATGCAGATCGGCATGGCGCGAGGCCAGGTCGTGCTGGTCGACGGCGACTGTTTCGGGGATGCGGTCAACCTCGCTTCGCGCCTGAGTGATCTGGCCGGTGGCGAACAGATTCTGGCAACAGACAACGTTGTGCAAGACTTGGGTGCCCGCACCCCGGTTCGCAGCCGCAGTCTGGGGCCCATCCGGATCAAAGGTCGCACCGAGCCGTGCGAGGTGTTCCGAATCGAGTGGCAACAGGAAATGCTCTCCGAGTTCCTGACTTTGCCTGCCGATCTGCATGCACTCCTGCCGCCCAAGGACGTGGGCATGGGCGGAATCGAGCTGGCGTGGCTGGACACCAGCCGCAGCTTCGGCGTGACCGAACTGCCCTTGAAGATCGGGCGTGTTCCGGAAGCCGAATTTGTGGTCAGTGATCCACGCGTGTCCCGCATGCACACCAGCATCGACATCCGCTCCGGCAACTACGTGCTTGAAGACATCAGCAGTTATGGCACATGGGTGCGCTTTGCGGGGGGCGACAACGTGATCGCGCTGCGCCGTCAGGAATGCATGCTGCACAACGACGGCGAGATTGCGCTGGGCGCACCGTTCTCCGATTTCAGCGCGCCAACGGTCAGCTTCAAGCTGGTCAACGGCAATATGGTGCTGGGTCGCACGCCCCCTCGAAGCTGACCGCATCCCTGTCGGGTTGCAGCCACGTCATCGCTGGCGGTGAACCGTTTTCCAAAAACACGCAGGAGACACCATGCGCTGGATCAAACGCTTCTTCAAGCTTCTGGTGGTGCTGCTGGTTGCAGCGGCGGTGGTGGCCGCCATCTATGCACAGCGCAGCTTGCCGCAGATGAATGGACGTCTTGCGTTGAGCGGGCTGGGCGGTCCGGTGAAGGTGCACCGCGACGCCAGCGATGTGACACACATCCTGGCCAGTCGACCGACCGACGCGTGGAAGGCCATGGGCTACGTGCACGCGCAGGAGCGGGGCTGGCAGCTGGAGTTCAACCGACGCGTGATGCGTGGCGCGCTCTCTGAAGTGCTGGGCTCAGCCACCCTGGAAACCGACAAGCTCATGCGCACGCTGGGTATCCGCGAGGCGGCGAAGCGGCAGTGGGAGGGCCTGCCCGCCGATGCGCGCCTGGCCCTGGAGGCCTACAGCGAAGGGGTCAATGCGTTCTTTGCCAACAGCTCCCAGGCGCTGTCGCCCGAGTTCGTCCTGCTGGGTGTGGATCCCGGTCCCGAGGCCCGGGCAGGCCGTTATTGGGATCCACTGGACAGCGTGGGCTGGTCACTCATGATGGCGCTGGACCTCGGAGGCAACTGGGGCAACGAATTCGCACGACTCACCGCCCTGCAAACCATCGACACGCCGGCACTGTGGCAATTGTTTCCACCGTACCCCGGTGAGCCGCCTGCGGCCACGGCCGACCTGGCCAGCCTGTACCGGGGCATGGGGGTGTACCGAAGTGCGCCGACCGCCACCTCGTCGGCCCAGCCCGAGCGCTCGCAGAACATGGCCGCGCTCATCGGGCGCGACATGGAGCGATGGGCCAACGAACTGGGCAACATCGAAGGCAAGGGCTCCAACAACTGGGTGGTGTCGGGCTCGCGCAGCCAGACCGGCATGCCCTTGCTGGCCAACGATCCCCACCTGGGGTTGAGCGCGCCCGCCATCTGGTATTTCGCACGGCTGCAGGCGCCCGATGCGGACGGCGTCAAGGGCATGGACGTGATCGGCGCCACCTTGCCCGGCACGCCGTTTGTGGTGCTCGGACGCACCGAGAAGGTTGCATGGGGGTTCACCAACACCGGGCCCGATGTGCAAGACCTCTACATCGAGCAGATCAATCCGGCCAACCCGGCGCAATACCGGGTACCGGGCAGCACCACCGAGCCGGTCTGGGCCGACTTCGGCCTGCGCATGGAAACCATCCGCGTGAAGGGCCAGCCAGACGTGAGCCACATGGTGCGCAGCACGCGCCACGGCCCGGTGCTGAGCGACGCACAGGCGCGCCACGGCGAGGTCATCGACACCCGCCGTTTTGTGTTGGCCCTGCGCTGGAGCGCGCTGGACTCCGACAACCGCAACGTGGTTGCCACGCTCGAGTCGAACCGCGCGCAGTCGGTGGCCGATCTGACGAAAGCGTTCGCCGATTTCCATTCGCCGATGCAGAACGCGGTGATGGCCGATCGCAGTGGTGTCATTGCCTACAAGGCGGTGGGCAAGATCCCCGTTAGGGCGGCCGACAACGACATTCGCGGCGTGGCCCCGGCGCCGGGCTGGGATGCCAGGTACGACTGGGCAGGCTGGTTGCCCTATGAAGACACGCCGCAGGACGCGGGCGAACGGGGGTGGATCGCCACCGCCAATCAGCGCATTCACGCGGCCGACTACCCCCACTTCATCACGCAGGACTGGGCGCCCGCGTACCGCCAGAAACGCATCGAAGCGATGTTGCAGGCCACGCCACAACACACGGTCGCATCGTTCCAGGCCATGCATGGCGACCTGCAATCGGCTGCCACGGTGCGTCTGCTGCCGTTTCTGCAAAAGACGCCATCGAACCACCCGCTGGCCGCCGCGGCGCAGGAGCAATTGAAAACGTTCAACGGAGAAATGCGGGCCGACCTGGCCGCGCCGCTGATTTACACAGCCTGGATCGATGCCTTCACGCGCCAGGTGGTGGGGGAGCGCCTCGGCCAGGCACGCTTTGAAAGCGTGTACGGCAAACGCCTGTTTCGCAACGCGGTGGAAGGCATCCTCGAGCGCAACGACACCGCCTGGTGCGGCGCGGCCGGTTGCGAGGCGGCCAGCACGCGGGCGCTGGACCGCGCGCTTGATCAGTTGCGCGAAAAGCAAGGCAACGACGTGGCCAAGTGGCGCTGGGCCGACGCCCACCCGGCGATTTCCATCCACCGACCGATGAGCAATGTGAAGGCACTGGCCCCGCTTTTCGAAGTGCGCTCGCCCACGGGTGGTGACCCGTTCACGATCAATGTGGGGCAGTACCACCTGGACAAGATGGATGCGCCGTTTGCCAACCGGCACGCAGCCAGCCTGCGCGCCATCTACGACCTGGCCGACATGGACAACTCGCGTTTCATCTACCAGACCGGGCAGAGCGGCAACGTGTTTTCAGGCCGTTACCGCGACATGAGCAAGACCTGGTCGGCGGTGGAGTACCGCCCGCTCACGATGAAACCCGGCGAGTGGACTTCAACACTGGAGCTCACGCCCTGACACAGGGTGGGGCTACTTGAGATTGCCGGAGAGAAACTGAGCGAGGCGCTCGCTCTTGGGCCGGGCCAGCACTTCAGCTGGCACGCCCTGTTCTTCGATGCACCCCTTGTGCAGGAAGATCAGGTGCGAGGACACCTCGCGCGCGAAGCCCATCTCGTGCGTGACCACCACCATGGTGCGGCCTTCCTCGGCCAGCAGCTTCATCACGCGCAGCACCTCGCCCACCAGTTCGGGGTCGAGTGCACTGGTGGGTTCGTCGAACAGCATCACGTCAGGCTCCACGGCCAACGCGCGCGCAATCGCCACGCGCTGCTGCTGACCACCGCTCATGTGCGACGGATAGCGGTCTTCGACGCCCCGCAGGCCCACACGCTCCAGATAGCGGCGCGCGGTCTCCACCGCCTTGTCTTTCGGGATGCCCAGCACATGCACCGGCGCTTCGATGATGTTCTGCAGCACCGTCATGTGGGCCCAGAGGTTGAAGTGCTGGAACACCATGGCCAGCTTGGTGCGCAGGCGCTGCAGCTGCGCGGCGTTGACCGCGCGCAATTCGCCCCGCTTGTCGGCCTTGAGTTGAAGCTCTTCGCCGGCCAGGATGATGCGGCCAGCGTTGGGGTTCTCCAGCAGGTTGATGCAACGCAGCAGCGTGCTCTTGCCCGAGCCCGAACTGCCGATCAGGCTGATCACGTCGCCAGCGCGTGCTTGCAGCGACACGCCTTTGAGCACTTCGTTGGAGCCAAAGCGCTTGTGGATGTCCTGGACTTCCAGCAAGGGTCGGCCGGGCGTTCGGGTGGCGTTGGATTCTGCAGTCATGTTCGATACCCGATGGGGATGAAAACTCAGGCGCCCAGCAGGTCGCCGGAGCGGAACGGTGTGGCGCCGGCAATCTTGCCGACTTCACCGCCTGAAACGATGTAGCGCTCGCGCACGGTGGCATACAGCACGCCCGAGACCTCGGCGCGCACCTCGTGCACCCGTGCAAAGTCAGCGGCTGTGGGGTCGATCACCTCGGCGACTACGTCGCCCACGTCCAGACGGGCACCTGGTTTTGCGAGAAACACGAGCACGCCCGGTACGGGTGAACGCAGCGTCTGCGAGCCCGCCAGCGGTGTTGGCCTGCAGGCCATGGGCGGCAGCGGGCGAACAGCGGTGGCGGCCAACGCGCCTGCGTGTTCCAGAAAAGCAAAGATCGCCTGAGCGTCGTGTCGGGCGGTGTCGTGCGAAACATTGTCCTCGCCACGCAGTTCCACGGTCGTGCTGGCACAGGCCTGAGGCAGGGGCGCGCTCAAGCCTGCGGCGCGCAGTGCAGCGGCCAACTGCCACCACAGACCCGACAGACGCTCATCGAAGGGTCCTCCACCGGACTCGCGAGCCAGCAGCACGGCCTGGCAGCCGAGCAGGCGCGCCAGTGGCTCGAACGGTGGCCAGCAGGCTTCCTCGCTGTAGAGGTGCATCACTGCGTCGGTGTCGCAGTGGAGGTCGAGCACCAGGTCGGCGTCGTGGGAGAGCAGCAACAACCGCCGGCGCATGCAGTCGAGCTCGCTGGTGGGCTGCCATTGGGCAAGCCACTCACCCACGAGCTGGCGCACCGTGGCCACGTTGGCATGGGCATTGGGACCCATGCGAGACCTGGCATCGGCCAGCACCGCGGCGGCCATGTCCGGGTAGTGGCGGTTGAAGTTTTGAGCCGTGTCGAACTCGAAGCGTCCCATGGCACGGTGGTCCAGGCGCTGGCTCAGGCCGATCGGGTTGGCCGCCGGCACCAGGACGATCTCGCCCCGAATGAGTCCCGCCTTTTCGGC
This sequence comes from Hydrogenophaga sp. PBL-H3, assembly GCF_010104355.1. Lineage (NCBI taxonomy): Bacteria > Pseudomonadati > Pseudomonadota > Betaproteobacteria > Burkholderiales > Comamonadaceae > Hydrogenophaga > Hydrogenophaga sp. PBL-H3. The sequence continues at coordinate 2,362,342 of NZ_CP044972.1, read as the reverse complement.
CTCTACCAGGCGCTCACGCAAGTGGTGCGCGACCAGCATGCCGGGCAACTCTTCAGCATGCAGGCTGGCCTGTATGTACACCTTGGGGCGGGCACCGGGCACACCAAAGTGAAAGCCAACCAAAGTCTTCTGGCTGCCCAGGCTTGGACTCAGCAGGGGGTATTCAGTGCGTTGCATGTGTCGAGTGAGACGGGGCCCTCAATGCCCGCGCGGTGCCAGGTGGGCCAGGAAACGCCGCTCGGCGAGCTTGAAAGCGCCCACCAGGCTGAATGTGATGGTGAGGTAGATCGCGGCCGCAAAAATGTAGGCCTCGAAGGGCAGGTAGAAGTCGGAGTAGATGCGGCTGGCGGCTGCGGTCACGTCCAGCATGGCGGGCACGGTGCTGGCCAGACTGGTGGCGTGCAGCATCATGACCACCTCGTTGCTGTACGCCGGCAAGGTCCGGCGAATGGCGCTGGGCAGAACGATGCGCCGCATGGCGGTGGCCGAGCTCATGCCCATGGCCTGCGCGGCCTCGATCTCACCAGCAGCGGTTTCCCTGATCGCTCCGGCGAGCATCTCGGCGGTGTAGCCTGCGGTGTTCAGACTGAAGGCGAGCAAGGCACAGAAGAACGGCTCCTTGAAATGCGTCCAGGGCCACACGTCGTTCCAGCGCGCCTGGATCCAGTCCAGTTGCGCCAGGCCGTAATAGATCAGATAGAGCTGAATCAGCAGCGGCGTGCCTCGGATGACATAGGTGTAGGCGCCGACGAGCCAGCGCAGCGGTGCCACCGAACTCGTCAGTGCCAGTGCGAACAGCACGGCGAGCACCGTGCCCACGCCCAGCGAAGAGAGTAGCAACCAAAGGGTTGTGATGAGACCCTCGCCATACATGGCCAGGGTGTTGGGCTGAAAGATGACTTCCCATTTCATGGGTGGGTGCTCAGGTGTTGGCGCGTTTCACGCCCAAGCTGAAGCGGCGGTCCAGCCAACGCAACGCCCACAGCGAGACGGAGGTGTAAACCAAGAACAACGCAGCGGCAAACAGGAAAAAGGTGAACGGCTCGCGGGTGGCAGCGCTGGCCTGCTTGGCAAGGTAGGTCATTTCCTGCAAGCCAATCAGGCTGATGAGGGCGGTTGCCTTGATCAGGACCAACCAGTTGTTGGTGAAGCCGGGCAAGGCATAGCGCACCATCTGGGGGGCCGTGATGCGTAAAAACGTGCGCATGGGGCCCATGCCGAAGGCCCAGGCCGCTTCCATCTGCCCCTTTGGAATGGCCAGAATCGCGCCGCGGAAGGTCTCCGTCATGTAGGCACCATAGATAAACCCGATCGTGAGCATGCCCGCGAGAAACGGATTGATGTCCACCGATGACTTGCTGCCCATCGCTTCGAGCAGGTGGTTGAGCCCAATGGTGCCGCCGTAGAAGATCAGCAACATGAGCACCAGCTCAGGGATACCGCGCACCAGCGTGGTGTAGACGCTGGCCAATCCCACGAGAATGGGGCGGCCCGACAGCTTGGCCACTGCGCCCATCAAGCCCAGCAAGATCGCCACCGCCAGGGCGGCCAGTGAGACGCCCACCGTGAGGAGGGCGCCCTGCAGGATGGAGGCGAAATAGCCGGACAAGACGCAATGACTCAGTTGCCGTAGACGTCGAAGTCGAAGTACTTCTTGCTGACCGTCTCGTAGACGCCGTTCGAGCGAATGGCCTTGATCGCGGCGTTCAGCTCATCCTTGAGAGCGGTCTCGCCTTTGCGCAGGGCCACGCCAACGCCGGTGCCAAAGTACTTGGAATCCGCAAGCACAGGGCCAACGAACCCGTAGCCGGCGCCTTCAGGCTTGCTCAGGAAGCCGCCATTGACTTCAACCTGGTCAGCCACGGTGCCGTCCAGACGGCCGGATTTGATATCCAGATAGACCTGGTCCTGGGCCTCGTAGGGAACCACATTCACGCCCGCGGCCTTGAGTTCACCCATGGCGTACTTCTCTTGCGTGCTGCCTTTGAGCACGCCGATCTTCTTGCCCTTGAGAGAGGCGGCGTCTGTGAACGCCGTGCCTGTCTTGACCACGATGCGGCTGGGCGTGAAGTAGTACTTGTCGGTGAAATCCACCACTTGCTGGCGTTCTTCGGTGATCGACATCGAGCTGATGATGGCGTCGTACTTCTTTGCTTGCAGGCCCGGGATCATGCTGTCCCACACTTGCTCGACGTAAACGCATTTGCGTTTGATCTGGTTGCACAGTGCTTCGGCGATGTCCACGTCAAAACCAGTGGGTTTTCCATCGGCAGTTTTGAAGGTGAAAGGCTCGTAGGTCGGGTCGATTGCGACCTTGAGTTCAGGCAATTCGGCCGGTGCAGCAGCAGGAGCAGCAACAGGCGCTGCTGCAGGGGCCGCTTCGGGCGCCGGGGTTTCGGTTTTGCCGCAACCAACCAGGGTGGCTGCGCCAATCAGACTCAGAGACAAAAACAGGTTTTTCATGGACATCTTTCAATGGCGGCTAAAGAATCGCCAAGTGGGTTGAGACAAGCGTCTGGATTGTAGGTTGACGCATCCCGGTGCTCCGTAACAGGGCTGCTGGTGTTTCCCCGCATAGTAGGGATGCGCGCCCTCGATAAGGCCTGTGAATCCAAAGCAAGCTTCAAGCCTGAGGAGCACACCAACCTTCGATCATTAACTTTACATAATATACATCGTGGAATATCAAACCACCACCAAGGAAGCGGCCCTGCAGCCCTGAGACCCGCATGGAACAAGCCCACCGGTTCAAAGCCATGTACACCCGCCTGGGGTTTTCTGTGGCCGATGCTGCGAAGTTTCTTCAGGTGACGCCGCGCACGGTGCACGCCTGGATTTCGGGCCGTGTGCGCATCCCGTACGCGGCCTACAAGCTGTTGCGGGTCCAGCTGCACTACGAGCTGCCCGGGGACGCTTGGAGCGGCTGGAGCTTGAGCGCAGGCAGGCTGTACACGCCTGAGGGCCACGAGCTGAGCCCGCATGACTTCTCCTGGTGGTCATTGCTGTGTCGCAAGGCTTCGATGTTCACCGCGCTCTACGCCCAGCAGCGAGCGGCTGGGCGGACTGCGACGGGCCAGGCCATCGCGCAGCTGGCGGAGCCAGGCGCGTGGCCAGGCACGGCGAAGTGCGGCCCGACCGACGCAGTCGGGCGGCCGGCGCAGCCGGCCGGCCCTAATTCATTCTTAGAACACTTTAGAAATGTGGCCTACCTTGCGGACGGCCCGCTGCCCCTTGATGCTGCGGAATCGATAGCAAGCCCGAAAAACATTTCACACTATGAAAAGGAGGCCTGTATGGCAAGAAAACGAACTCGGCAGCTTGGCGGTAGCGGCGGGGGCACTGGTGGCCGGGCGACTCGCCTGGGCGTGGCTCAGATTCGCCAGGAAGACATCAACGAGCTTCGCAGGACCGGCAAGTTGCCTTTGGAGGGGTCGCCCCTGTTGCATCGCCTTCTCGGGCGCTCTGTGGCCTCTGTGGCCGCTCGGGAGTGGACTGACGTGACTGGGGGTGCTGGCGTCGTTCTGGTGGACGGCAAGCCGGTTGATGTGAAGGGGGGTGTTTGACCTGGCGTAGGCGCCGCTGTTGTTGTTGGCCAGCGTTGTGAAACGTCGCTCTTAATGCGAGGCGCCCAGGTGGTGAGACACCCAGGCGCTTCTAACCAAACCGAACTGTATTGGAGTTACGAAATGGCTAAGGCTGATCTTATTGTTGAATCGTTGGTCAAGGTAGAGCATGAGGCCTCTTACATGGAGATGCTCATGGAGACGTTCAGTGACCTCGGTGGCGACCACAACGTCCCTTCGTGGTTGCTCGTGGTGTGGGATCGTTCTCGCGCCTTGCAGGCTGCTGTAGATGCTTTGGGCGTCGTTGTGCGTCGGGATGCCCTTCCCTATTTGGCCGACCTCGATCGTGCGAAAAACGGGGGGATGGGGGGTATGCCCCCCATGGTGACAAAGGTGATGGCGGGCCAATCGGCCCCTTCGCGGACGTAACTCAGTTACCGCCAATTAAGTCCCTCGCGGCCTGATTGGCGGTATTTATTTACGTACCCATTGAAGGAAATTCGCTATCATGACTAATGCACGATATACATCGTGGAATATAAAACCACCACCGAGGAAGCGGCCCTGCAGCCCTGAAACCCGCATGGAACAAGCCCTCCGGTTCAAAGCCATGTACACCCGCCTGGGGTTTTCTGTGGCCGATGCTGCGAAGTTTCTTCAGGTGACGCCGCGCACGGTGCACGCCTGGATTTCTGGCCGTGTGCGCATCCCGTACGCGGCCTACAAGCTGTTGCGGGTCCAGCTGCATTACGAGCTGCCCGGGGACGCCTGGAGCGGCTGGAGCTTGAGCGCAGGCAGGCTGTACACGCCTGAGGGGCACGAGCTGAGCCCTCACGACTTCTCTTGGTGGTCGCTGCTGTGCCGCAAGGCTGCGATGTTCTCGGCCCTCTACGCGGAGTCAGCTTCACGGGCTGGGCGGGCTGTGGCGACGACGGCCGGGCATGCGCAAGCGTGCCCGCCGGCGGCGGCGCTGGCCATGCCGCCCACCGACGGTGGGCGGTCGCCGCAGGCGACCGGCCCTAATTCATTCTTAGAACACTTTAGGAAATGGGAGAGAGTCGCCGACGGCGGGCTGGCGCTTGATGCTTCGGAATCGATAGCAAAACAGGAAGAAATTCCACAACATGAAAAAGGAGCCTGTATGGCCAGAAAACGAACCCGCCAGCTTGGCGGTAGCGGCGGGGGTACTGGTGGCCGTGCGGCTCGCCTCGATGTTGCTCAGATTCAGCAGGAGGAGGTCACCAAAGCGCGCAGGGCGGGTGAGTTGCCGTTCGAGGGGTCTTCCCTGCTCCGTGGCCTGTTGACGCGCTCTGTGGCCGATCTGGCGGCCCGGGAGTGGGCGGCGGTGACGGGGGGCGCTGGTGTGGTTCTGGTGGACGGTAGGCCCGTCGATCCGGGGGCGGTGAAGTGACACCCATGTCTGTCTGGCTGGCGTTCCCGCTGGCCCTGCTGGCCATGCTGATCGGGAGGGCCGTGCTCGAAGCCCTCATGTAGGCGATCAAACGCGAGAACGCCCAGGCATGCAGGCCCGGGCGTCTCTGACCAAACCGAACTGAATTGGAGTTACGAAATGGCTGATGCCGATGTTATCGCCACCACTGGTGGTGCGCTTGAAGATGCAATGCTGCAACTCACGTATTTCGTGAAGGTGTGCGACAGCTTGGACAGGGACAGCGAGTGTCCTTTGGTGTTTGTGATGGGGAACATGGTGCGTGAGGTGAATGTGGCCATGGAGGCCTACCTCACGGCTGTTAACACCCGTGCCCTGCCCTTGCTGCGGGATATGGCTTCGTTGACCAAGGCCAACGGTGTTACGCCCCCTGCTGCTGTCCAGGCCTATGCGGATCGGAACGGTTTGCCGCCTGGGGGGATGGGGGGTGTGCCCCCCATGGTGACAAAGGTGATGGCGGGCCAATCGGCCCCTTCGCGGACGTAACTCAGTTACCGCCAATTAAGTCCCTCGCGGCCTGATTGGCGGTATTTATTTACGTACCCATTGAAGGAAATTCGCTATCATGACTAATGCACGATATACATCGTGGAACATACAGACAACTTGCATAAACGCCCATCAGCCACGCTTGCGCCAAAAACAAACCCGGCACAAGGCCAGGTTTGTCTCACTTCGATTTGTCAGCTTCTGCAGCTAGACCCGATCATTCTTCAACGAATGCTTCTTCACGCTTCTTCTTGATTGAAGGCAGCAGCACAATGACAAGCAGCAAGCTGGCAGCGGCCAACAGCGAAGCCGAGATGGGCCGTGTGACAAACACCGACCAGTCGCCACGTGAAATCAGCAAGGCACGGCGCAGGTACTCCTCCATCATCGGGCCAAGAATGAAACCGAGCAGCAAAGGCGCCGGCTCGCAACCCAGCTTGATGAACAAATAGCCAATCGCTCCAAACAGCGCGACCATCCAGATGTCGAAGCTGTTGTTGTTGGTCGAATACACGCCGACCGCGCAGAACAACACGATGGCCGGGAACAACCAGCGATACGGCACGGCCAGCAGTTTGATCCACATGCCGATGAGTGGGAGGTTCAGGATGATCAGCATTGCATTGCCAATCCACATCGATGCAATCAGACCCCAGAACAATTCAGGATTGGAGGTCATCACCTGGGGGCCAGGCTGAATGTTGTGGATGGTCATCGCGCCCACCATCAGCGCCATCACGGCGTTGGGCGGAATGCCCAGCGTCAGCAGCGGGATGAAGGAGGTTTGCGCGCCGGCGTTGTTGGCGGACTCGGGTGCTGCAACACCGCGAATGTTGCCCTGGCCGAAAGGAACCTCGCCCGGGCGCAGCTTGGTCTTTTTCTCAATGGTGTAGGCCGCAAACGACGACAGGAGCGCGCCGCCACCGGGCAGAATACCCAGCACCGAGCCAAGGGCAGTGCCGCGGATCACGGCGGGCAGCATGTTCTTGAAGTCTTCCTTGGTCGGGAAAATACCTTTGACCTTGTCGGTGAAAACTTCGCGTTTCTCGTCGGAATGAGACAGGTTGCTGATGATCTCGCCGTAGCCGAACACGCCCATGGCGATCACGACGAAGCTGATGCCGTCGGTGAGTTCGGGGATGTCAAAGCTGAAGCGCGCCACACCGGAGTTCACGTCGGTACCAACCAGGCCCAGCAGGAGTCCGAGCACGATCATGGCCAGCGCCTTGAGCAGTGAGCCGGAGGCCAGCACCACGGCACCAATGAGGCCCATGATCATGAGCGAGAAGTATTCGGACGGGCCAAAGCTCAACGCGACTTCCGTCAGAGGTGGGGCAAATGCGGCCAACACGAGGGTGCCAACGCAGCCAGCGAAAAACGAACCCAGGCCTGCGGCGGCCAGCGCCGGGCCCGCCCTGCCCCTGCGTGCCATCTGGTAGCCGTCGATCACGGTCACCACCGAGGACGACTCCCCAGGCAAGTTCACAAGAATGGCGGTGGTGGAGCCACCGTACTGCGCACCGTAATAAATGCCGGCGAGCATGATCAGGGCAGAAACGGGCTCCAGACCATAGGTCACGGGCAGCAACATGGCGATGGTGGCGACAGGACCGATGCCGGGCAGCACGCCGATCAACGTCCCCAGCAGGCATCCAACAAAGGCGTACAGCAGGTTCTGCAAGGTAAATGCAACGCTGAAGCCCAGTGAGAGGTGTTCGATGAGTTCCATGAGATGGGTCTCCGTGTTGTTATTAGTGAGTCAGGAAGGCCGGCCACACCGGGAACTGGAGCTTGAGTGCGAAGACAAAGGCGCCGTAGCTGCCCACCGCGAGGATGGTCGCCAGAATCAGCGATTCTTTAAGGCTGGCATTCGGTTGGGCCCGGCCGGCAATGATCACCAACGCGTAGATGCCGACGATCAGGCCCATGGCAGGAATGCCCAGCGAGGGCAGCCCCACCAGCAAAGCGCCGAATGCCAGGTTGGCACCCAGGATGTGGATCAATGGCCGCCAAGCCACCGCGCCGATGCGATCGCCATCGGGCTGGCCCTTGGCAAACGACTTGACGGTGATGGCTGTCCCCAGCACCGTGAGGATCACGCCCAGCAACAGCGGGAAGTAACCCGGGCCCATGCGTGCCGCGTTCCCCACGTCAAAGTTGAACGCACCAGCAGCGAACGAAATGCCCACGATGGTGAACATCAAACCAGAGAAAAAATCTTTTTGACTTGCCAGTTTCACAGTGTCTCCTCGGAATATCGGGTGTGGCGATTCTGATGCGGTCAAGCGAATCTCCCCATGTGGGTTACACCTACATACGGGGGGTGGTTGAGTACCGCGTCTTCATTTTTCTGGGCGTTCGGACTGTGCCTACCAACGGCCTTTGGGCTGCTTTGCCCGAACGAATGCCGCAATGATGTTGGCCGATTCGGCTCTCTGGGCCCGGTTGGCGAAATCGATCGCCGTCAGGCCTTGCTGGTTCTTCAACAGGGGATCGGCGCCCTCTTCCAGCAGCAGCTTCACCACCGAAGGGCGACCGTAATGGGCCGCCATCATCAGCGGCGTGGTGCCGTTGGGGGATTCGGCATCGATGTAGGCGTGGTGCTCGAGCAGGAGGCGCACCATGGGCAGACTCTCGTCGTCGGCGTTGGTGGCCGCGTAGTGCAATGGCGTCCATCCGGGCTTGTTCACCTCGGCTTGGCGGCTGATCAGGCGCCGTGCTGCCTCCAGCTTGCCTTTGAGCGCGGCCATCATCAGAGGGCTCTCGTCCTTGCTGGTCCGGCTTTCGACCTGCACTTTCACCTGCCCCAGGAGGAAGCCCGACACCGCAGGTGCGTCATCACGCAAGGCAAGGAACAGCGCATGTTCGCCTTCCTCATTACGGGTGTTGAGGTCGAACCCGCGCTGGGCCAACTGTTGAACGGCGCCGACATCGTCGCGCTTGACCGCCGAGAAGAAGTCGTTGAACGAATCTGCCCACAGCGTGGTGGACAGCAAGGCCGAAAGCATCATCAGCCATTTAAAAACATGGGTCTTTTTGGTATTTTTCATGTGAGTTCTGAGGTCAGGATGCCACCCCGGCAGACGCCACGCGGTCAAACAGTTGATCAAAATTCACGCTGGTGGTCTGCGCCACAGCGGCGACGCTCAGGCCTCTGATCTCGGCAATCTGCTGCGCAACCCTCGGCACGAAGGCGGGTGAGTTGGTCTTGCCACGGTGGGGCACCGGCGCGAGATAGGGGCTGTCGGTCTCGATCAGCATGCGATCCAGTGGAACGAAGGCCGCGACCTCCCGCAGGTCGCTCGCGCTGCGAAACGTGAGGATGCCGGAAAACGAGATGTAGAACCCAAGGTCGAGCGCGGCGCGCGCCACCTCCACTGTTTCGGTGAAGCAATGAAACACGCCACGGGCCACGTCCATCGATCCGGTATCGCCCTGAAAACCACCCTCCTCGCGCAGGATGGCCAGCGTGTCCTCAGAAGCACTGCGGGTGTGGATCACCAGTGGTAGGCCGGTGTGTCTTGCGGCCCGAATGTGGGTGCGGAAACGATCGCGCTGCCAGGCCATGTCGGCCGTGGTGCGGTCGCCGAGGCGGTAATAGTCCAATCCGGTCTCGCCAATGCCCACCACCCTCGGGCGGGCCGCCCGAGCCAGCAGATCGTCCAGCGTGGGCTCTTGGACGCCTTCGTTGTCGGGGTGCACGCCCACTGTCGACCACAGGTTGTTGTTGTCGAGTGCCAGCCTGTGGACTTCCTCGAATTCTTCCAGCGTGGTGCAGATGCACAGCGCCCTGTCCACCTGTGCCTGTGCCATGGCGCTCAAGATCTCGGGCAACTGGCTTCTGAGCTCTGGAAAATTCAGATGGCAGTGGGAATCGGTGAACATGCGGGGCCTTGGGAATTCGGCAACGGGATGCAGGCCTTTCAAGGCCCGATCAGGGATCGCGACAGCTTCAGAGCGTCTGGGTGGCGCGGTCGGAACCGAGGTTGGCACCGAGGATTTCTTCAATCTTCAGCTTCAACATGCGCGACTTCTCGTCGGACGGGAAGCGGATGCCAACGCCCTGAGTGCGACCACCCGAGGCCTTGGCCGGCGTGACCCAGGCCACCTTGCCTGCCACCGGGTAACGCTGTGGGTCGTCCGGCAGGCTGAGCAACACATACACATCGTCGCCGAGCCGGTATTCGCGGGAAGACGGGATGAAGATGCCGCCGTCGGCGAACAGCGGAATGTATGCCGCGTAGAGCGCTGCCTTCTCCTTGATGGAGAGCTGGATCACGCTCGGGCGTGCCGCAGCTGCCGAAGGAGAAGGGTTTGTGCTCATCGGTTTGAGTTTAGCGGCAATCCCGTGCGGGGTGCATCGTGTTGCGAGGCTGCGAAACGATACCGGGCTGTGTACTTCGCGCAGTCGTTCCGCCGTTGCAAGATCGGTCAATGCGCCTTGGCCGCCAGCACCTGGCGCGTGCGCGCAGCCCAGGCTTCCTGCATGAGGCCCGGGTTGTAAGGATGCTCCACCGAACGCGCGGCCTGCATCAGTTCGCGCGACCAGGCGGCCAGCGCGGTCATGCGCACAGCGGCCGGCAGCCCCGAAGCGGGGAAAAACCGGGCCGGTGCGCCCGTGCCATGGGCCATCAGGTCGTGACACAGCTTCTGCAACACGGCGAGCTGCTGTGCAGCTGGCCAGTCGGCCAGCACGGTCCAGTCGCCACGCGCCAGTGCCTGCGGCAGACCTGCCCAGGCCTGGGCGTTCAACCCGCTGGACGCCCAGGCCAGCGCGTCATCGGGTCGTCCGCCCGCTGCCTGCAGCCACACCGCAGCCTGTTCGGGCGTGGGCGGAGAGACCGGCGACTTGCCGCCCGCTTGCGCGGTGCTCACCTGCGCAATCAACCAGTTCAGCGCCTCGGGCTGCGTCGGCCAAGTCATCGCGTGGGCCTGGCAGCGGCTGCGGATGGTGGGCAACAACTGGTGCGCCGACTCGGTGGCCAGGATGAAGCGCACTTCGCCCACCGGCTCTTCCAGCGTCTTGAGCAGGGTGTTGGCCGATTCAATGTTCATGCGCTCGGCCGGGTAGACCAGGATCACCTTGGTGTTGCCGCGCGAGCGGGTGGTCTGGGTGAAGGCCACGGCGTCGCGCGCGGCCTCCACCCGGATCAGCTTGCTGGGTTTGCGTTTCTTGTCATCGATCTCCTTTTGTGCGCTTTCGTCCAGCGGCCAGCCCAGTTCAAGGCTGAGCACCTCGGGCATGAGCGCGCAGAGGTCGGCATGGGTGCGCACGTCGATGGCGTGGCAGCTGCCGCACTCGCCACAGGCGCCGTGTGCCGTGGGTTGTTCGCACAACCAGGCACGTGCCAGCGCCAGGGCCAGATCGTATTGCCCCAGGCCCGACGGGCCCGACAGCAGCAGGGCGTGACCGCGCTGGGCGAGCAGGCTGACGAGCTGGGTTTGCAGCCAGGGTGCGAGCGTGGCGCTCATGGTGCAAGCTCCGAACGCAGCCAGCCGCGCTGCTCGAACGCGCGTCGCACTTGGTGCCACACCGCCTCTCTGGGTTGGTCCGAGGGCACGCGGGCGAAGCGCGCCGGGTCCTGTTGCATGCGATCGCCATAGCCTGCGGCCACCCGCTCGAAGAACGCCAGGGGCTGGGATTCGAATCGGTCGGGCAGGCGGGCGCCCGCCAGACGCTCGGCGGCAACAGCCGGCGGCAGGTCGAACCACACCGTCAGGTCGGGTTGGCGCAGGCGGCCACCCTGACCCGGCAGCGACTGCACCCAGTGCTCAAGCTGGCGCAGCACGCCCAGGTCGAAGCCGCGACCCGCGCCCTGGTAGGCAAACGTGGCATCGGTGAAGCGATCGCAAAGGACCACATCACCTCGGGCCAGCGCGGGCTCGATCACCTGCTGCAGGTGGTCACGGCGCGCGGCGAACATCAGCAGCGCTTCGCACAGCGGGTCCATGGGATCGTTGAGCACCAGTTCGCGCAGTTTTTCAGCCAGCGGTGTGCCGCCGGGTTCGCGCGTGAGTGTGACGGCCCGCCCATGCGCCCGAAAGGCCTCGGCCAGGCCGGCGATGTGGGTGGATTTGCCCGCGCCGTCAATGCCTTCAAACGTGATGAAAAGTCCGGCGGTCTGCATGGAAGGGAATGAGGTTCGGGCGGGAATCAACGGCGCAGGATGTAGCGACGCACGGCGGCATTGTGCTCTTCGAGCGTTGCGCTGAACTGGCTCGAGCCGTCGCCTCGTGCCACGAAATAGATGGCTTTGGTGTCGCCCGGCTGCACGGCCGCCCGCAGCGACGCCGCCCCCGGCATGGCGATCGGTGTGGGCGGCAACCCGGCTCGCGTGTAGGTGTTGTAGGGGGTGTCGGTCTGCAGATCGTCGCGGCGCAGGTTGCCGTCGAAACGTTCGCCCAGGCCGTAGATGACGGCGGGGTCGGTTTGCAGGCGCATGCCGATGCGCAACCGGTTGGTGAAGACACCGCCGATGCGTTGGCGGTCGCTCTCCAGACCGGTTTCCTTCTCGATGATGCTGGCCAGGATGAGCGCCTCTTCCGGCGATCGCAGTGGCACGCCGCTGTCGCGCTGTGCCCAGGCGTCGGCCACTCGCTTGTCCATGGCCTGGGCTGCCTGGCGCAACACGCTGGATGCGGTGGCGCGCTTGGCCACGCGGTAGGTGTCGGGGAAAAAACGCCCTTCCGGGTGGCGGCCGGGGTACCCGATGAGGGCCATGATGTCGGCAGAACCGAGGCCTTCGAGGTCCTGGGTCAGGTCGGGCGAGGCGCGCACCAGCTCGAAGACCTGGCGGTGGTTCCAGCCTTCCAGCAGGGTGATGCTGCGAAAGGCCTGCTCGCCCCGCACCAGTTTGGAGAGCAGGCTGCGCGGCGTGGTGCCTGGTGCAAACTCGTAGCTGCCGGCCTTGATGTCGCGCGACTGGCCCGACACCCGGAACCAGCCGTACAGCAGAACCCAAGGCGTCTGGACACCCGACAACGAGAGTTTTTCGGCGATGCCACGTGCCGACTGCCCAGGGGCAATCTCCAGATCCAGGGGCGTCTGCTCGGTCACGCCAGGGGCCAGCTGCAGCGGCTCATCAACCCACCAGACGCCGAAGGCACCGGCAACCAGCAGGCCCAGCAAGGGCCACACGAACAGGCGTTTGAGGAGGCGTGACAAGGGTGTGAGCTCAGCAGGGTGATGGGTCGGGCGCCAGGGGTCTGGCGCGGGCACGAGATGATAATCGGGCACCTCATTCAGCGCGGCGTGCCTACCCAAGCGTTCCCGGCACCTTGCATCTCCCCCAGGCGCCCGACATGACCACCACCCACACCCCCATGACCCCATCCCTGACGTCCGCGGACACCACTTCCCTTCATGGCATCGCCCGGCTGAGCAGCCTGGGCGTGATCCAGGTCGATGGGGAAGACGCCGCGAAGTTCCTCCACGGCCAGCTCACGCAGGACTTTGCGCTGCTAGGCCTGTCCGAAGCCCGTCTTGCGGCCTTCTGCTCGGCCAAGGGCCGCATGCAGGCCAGCTTCGTGGGCTTCAAGCGCAGCCACGACCAGATCCTGCTGGTCTGCAGCAAAGACCTGCTGCCTACCACGCTCAAGCGGCTGTCGATGTTTGTCTTGCGCGCCAAAGCCAGGCTCAGCGACGCCAGCGAGACCTTCGCCATCTGGGGCCTGGCCGGCAGCGCCGTGCCCACCGCGTTGCCAGCGGCGCCGTGGACACAGTGGCGCGAGGGCGATGCCAGCGTGGTGCGCCTGTACCCCGCCGACGGGACCCCCCGGGCGCTGCGGGTGGCTCCCGCCAGCGCCGCGGCGCCCGCCGGGGCGGACTTGAGCGAAGACCTGTGGAACTGGCTGGACGTGAAGAGCGCGGTGGCCACGCTCAGCCAGCCGGTGTTCGAAGCCTTCGTGCCGCAGATGCTGAACTACGAGTCGGTCGGTGGCGTGAATTTCAAGAAGGGTTGCTATCCCGGCCAGGAGGTGGTGGCGCGCAGTCAGTTCCGCGGCACGCTCAAGCGCCGGGCCTATCTGGTGCACAGCCCTGAAGCCCTGGCGGCTGGCCAGGAGTTGTTCCACAGCAGCGACACCGAGCAACCTTGCGGCACGGTGGTGCAGGCCGCGCCCCATCCAGCGGGCGGTTTCGACGCCATCGTTTCCATGCAGACCAGCGCAGCGGCCGAGGGCAGCCTGCACGCGGGCAGCATCGACGGGCCGGCGTTGGCGCTGATGCCCCTGCCCTACCCGCTGCTCGACGACATCTGAACGGGGTCCGGCCATGTGCCTGATTGCCTTCGCGCTCAACACCGATCCGGCCTGGCCCCTGTTGATCGCCGCCAACCGCGACGAATTCCTGGACCGCCCCACCGCGCCGCTGCACCGCTGGCTGCTCGACGACGGCACCGAGGTGGTGGGTGGACGCGACCTGCGCGACGGCGGCACCTGGCTGGGCCTGAGCCCGCAGGGCCGCGTGGCGATGCTGACCAATGTTCGCCAACCGATGCAGGAACCCGCCCTGCGCAGCCGTGGTGAGCTGGTCACGCGCTGGCTGCAAAGCGCTGGTGATGCCGAGCGGTTTGCAGCCGGCATTGCCCCTGCCGAATACGGCGCCTTCAACCTGGTGGTGGGCGACTTTCACGCCCGCGCGTGGCACTGGCTGGGCAACCGCGACCCCGACGCGCCGCACGGCGCACAGGCAAACGTGCTGCACCGGCGTGCGCTCGGCATGGGCATTTATGGACTGTCCAACGCGAGCCTGGACACGCCGTGGCCCAAGACCCGGCGACTGAAGGCCGCGCTCGGCGAATCGCTTGGCACCGCATGCGACTGGCTGTCACCCCTGTCCCGTGCACTGACCCACGAACAGCCGGAGCAGGACCTTGAACTGCCGCACACCGGAGTGCCCGAGGACCTGGAGCGCGCACTCTCCAGCCCCTTCGTGCGCATGGCGGGTCGCGCCTATGGCACGCGCACCAGCCACGTGGTCAGCGTGCGCGCGCTGGTGCAGGGCTTCGCCGTGACGGTGGATGAATGGACCCACGACCCCGCCCTGCCCGTGGCCGGCCTGGTGCCCGAACAAGCCCGACGCGAAACGCTGGTGTGGTGAGCCTCAGAGGCGCTTGAACATCGTCACGTGCGGGATGCCGGCTTCTTCAAAAGGCTCACCCAGCACCGTGAAACCCAGGCGGTCGTAAAAGCCTTGGGCGCTGCGCTGCGCGTGCAGCAGCACCTCGGCGTCACCGCGCTCGCGTGCGGCGTCCATCAAGGCGTGCAGCACATCGCGCCCCAGGCGGGAGCCGCGCAGGGTGCGGTCCACCGCCATGCGACCGATCTTGGAGCTGCCTGGCTCATGGGCCAGCAGGCGTCCGGTGGCCAGCGGGCGACCCAGCCGGTTGTAGGCCACCGCATGCACGGCCGTGGTGTCGGCTTCGTCCCACTCCAGCTCCTTGGGAATGCGCTGCTCTTGCACAAACACCTCGGTGCGCAGGCGCTGCGCGTCGGTGCCCAGTTCACGCCAGGAACCCACGCGCACCTCGGTCACCGCTTCGCCCGCCTCGTAGGCGTTGAGGGTGTCGCGCAGCGCTGCCGGCACCGGGCGCGAGGTCTGCGTGGCCGGATCGGCAAACACGTAAATGATCTCCCCGGTGATGAGGTGTTCGTCGCCCCGGAAGATGGCGCCCGTGAAGGTGAGAGACGAGTTGCCGATGCGGGTGCATTTCATGGCCACCTCGATCTGGTCGTCCGCCCGCGCCGAGGCGTGGAACTCCACAGTGGCCTTCACCACGTACAGATCGCCGCCCAGCTGCGCCATGCTTTCCTGGTACGGCAGGCCCAACGCGCGCCAGTAGTCGGTGATCGCGGTGTCGAAATACATCAGGTAGTGCGCGTTGAAGACGATCTTCTGCATGTCCACCTCGGCCCAGCGCACGCGCAGGCGGTGGAAGAAGCGGAAATCGGAGCGTTGCAAAGTCATGTCAGGTCTCTTTGAAAGCTTGGCGCAGCGCCCGGGCTGCGTCGTTGTGGGCGGTCAGTGCCTGGGGAATGGCACGACCGAAGTTGATGAAGCCATGCACCACGCCAGCGTAGATCTCGATGTCCACCGGCACGCCCGCGTGTCTCAGCCGGTCGGCGTACATCACGCCCTCGTCGGTGAGTGGGTCGCATTCGGCCAGGCCGATCCAGGCCGGCGCCACATCGTCGAGTTCGCGCTCATGGCCACTTTCGTCCACGCCATCGAGCGGGGCAAAGCGCCAGTCGTCCCGGTCGGCCGCACTGCGCAGGTAGTGGCCGAAGAAGTAGCTGATGTGCGGCTCTTCCAGCAGGAAGCCTTCGGCGAAGGTCTTGTGCGATGCCGTGTCCTGGTGGCCCACGCAGCCCGGATAAAACAGCATCTGCAGTGCCAGCGGCACGCCCGCATCGCGCGCCGCAATCGCCGTCACGGCGGCCAGCGTGCCACCCGCACTGTCGCCGCCCACCGCGATGCGCGCGGCATCGAGCCCCAGCCCGGTGCACTGGGCACGCAAACCCACCAGGCTGTCCCAGGCATCAAAGGCCGCGGCCGGAAACTTCCATTCGGGCGCCAGCCGGTAGTCCACCGACACCACCGCGCAATGCGCCAGGTGAGCGAGGTGGCGGCACAGCGCAGCGTGCGTGGCCACGCTGCCCACGGTGAAACCGCCGCCGTGGAAGTACAGCAGCACAGGCAAGGCGACATCGGAGGCCGGTGCGAACAACTGCGCGCGCAGCTCGGCGCCGTCGCGTGCGGCAAAGCGCAGGTCTTCCACCCGCGCCAGCTTGTGCGAAGGGATCTCCAGCACACCCGCGCCGGCTTCGTAGGCCAGCTTGGCCTGGGCCGGTGTGAGAGCGTGCAGGGGCATGTGGCCGGCGCGCGCAATGCGCTCCAGCACATGGCGCATGGCCGGGGTCAGCAGCGCGCGGGGATCTGGGTGGTGCGACATGGGAGCTGATTGTCGCGGCCCTCGCGGCCGGGTGCCACAACCCGGCGGGCATGGCCTGTCTTTTGGGTGACGGCGCGCGGGTTGACGCCGTAGGCGGATGGCGGAGCCCACCGTACAGTGGTGCCAACCACAAAACCTGCACCGGAGACCGCCTTGGCCCAGATCCTCTACATCACCAACATCCTGATCGACTTCGGCGTGCTCTCGCAGTTGCAGGCCGAATGCGAGCGCGTGGGAATCCGCCGCCCGCTCATCGTGACCGACGCCGGCGTGAAGGCCGCCGGCCTGCTGGACAAGGCCACCGCCGCCCTGCCCGGCCTGCAGCCTGCCGTGTTCGACCAGACGCCGTCGAACCCCACCGAGGCTGGGGTGCGTGCCGCGGTGGCGGTGTACCAGTCGCAAGGCTGCGACGGACTCATTGCCCTCGGTGGCGGCAGTGCCATCGACTGCGCCAAGGGCGTGGCGATTGCCTGCACGCACGAGGGCCCGCTCAAGACCTACGCCACCATCGAAGGCGGCTCACCGAAGATCACCGAGCGGGTGCCGCCGCTCATTGCCGTGCCCACCACGGCCGGTACCGGCAGCGAGGTCGCGCGCGGTGCCATCGTGATCGTGGATGACGGCCGCAAGCTCGGTTTCCACAGCTGGCACCTGGTGCCCAAGACCGCGCTGCTCGACCCCGAACTCACGATCGGCCTGCCGCCCATGCTGACCGCCGCCACCGGCATGGACGCCATTGCCCACTGCATGGAAACCTTCATGGCGCCGCCCTTCAACCCACCGGCCGACGGCATCGGGCTGGATGGCCTGGCGCGGGGCTGGGCCCACATCGAGCGCGCCACGAAGAACGGGCAGGACCGCGACGCGCGCCTGAACATGATGAGCGCCAGCATGCAGGGCGCGATGGCGTTTCAGAAGGGCCTGGGCTGCGTGCATTCGCTCAGCCACAGCCTGGGCGGTGTCAATCCACGCCTGCACCACGGCACGCTCAACGCCGTGTTCCTGCCAGCCGTGATCCGCTTCAACGCCGAAGCCGAATCGATGAAGAGGGACAGGCGCCTGCAGCGCATGGCACACGCCATGGGTCTGGCCAGCGGGGGTGATGTGGCCGAGGCCATCACCGAGATGAACGCCCGCCTGGGCCTGCCCACTGGCCTGGCCGCCATGGGGGTCACGCCCGACCTGTTCGACAAGGTGATCGAAGGCGCGATGGCCGACCATTGCCACAAGACCAATCCTCGCCTGGCGACACCCGAGGACTACCGGGCCATGCTGCAAGCCGCCCTGTGAGCTGGGGGCTGCAGCCCCGGCACAGCCCAACTCCCCGCACTCCCGCTCGCCGGGTCTGCCCCTCCCGTTTCTGGTCGCGACAGCCTGCTGTCGCGACTTTTTTTCGTGCCTTGCGCGGGTCACTGCAAGGTCTTTCGCTCTCCTTTGGGGCGCGTTTGCCGAGTCATCGATTCATGAGCGTTTCATAACCTGTTCGTCAATCCTCCAACGGGTGATTGCCGCAGACTGCCCTCACTGAATTCGATGCCGCCACGGATAAAGACTGCCTCGCATCAAGCGGGGCTCCCGGGGTCGGTGCATCTGAATTGAGCTCAGACAACCACCAACCTGGGTCGACCATGACATTCGCATCTCTCCTGCATTCTTCCGACACCCCCCTGACCGCTCGCGAAACCGAAATTCTCGATTTCATTGCACGCGGGCTGACGTCCAAACAGATCGCCCGGGAACTGAACATCAGTCCCTACACCGTGAACACACACCGCGACAACCTGCGCCGCAAGCTGGGCGCACACAACGGCGCGCAGCTGGCGTCCTGCAGGGCCACCTTGTCCTTCAACCCGCCCGGCGAAGCGGCGATGGTCCCCAAGTTCTGACCCGGCGTCCCACCCTTCCTTCCTTTCAGGAGTCACTCATGTCGACCACCATCCCCTACTCGCCCTCACTCGTGCTGGGCAGCATCATCGAGCCCGCCGCGATGGAGAACCTGCTGGCCGTGTCGGCTGCGCAGACGCCGATCGATGCCGCGCAGGAAACCCTGAACTCGTTCATTTCCATGAAGCGCAGCCTGGAGATGACCGTGCAGGAACTCATCAACATGGGTCTGGACCCCAAAGACCTGCTCAAGAAGGTCCAGGAGGTCGGCACCGACGTCGACAAGGCGGCGACCGCTTACGCCACCACGCGCCTGGAGCAGGAACTCAAACTGCAACCCCTGCGCGCCAAGATGCAGATGGTCAACGCCAGTGTCGAGAGTCCGATCGACTACAACCGCACGCAGATCAAGACCATGCCGCTGGCGGCCGACTCGCTGAAGATGGACGCCCAGTTCTTTGCCTTCGACGACAACAGCGAAAACGACAGCGACACCCTCTCCAACATCAAGACCTACGTGAGCGCGGCCACCTCGTTCCTGGGACAGGGCGCCTCGTTCGACATGGCCAAGACGGCCGTGGACCAGGTGGAGAAGCAGCGCCAGTTGCACAAGATTTCCGGCACGCTGGTGCTGACCGCAACCTGCACCCACAAGGAGGCGCAGGTGCTCGCACCGCTGTGTCTGGACGTGGACAAGGCCATCCGGGTGTGGAACCAGCTGTTTCCCGGCGCCAAGGACAAGATCCGCATGGATGAAAGCACCATCGAGCAGATCGCAGAGCAGGAAGGCACCACCGCCGAGAAATCGTTCAACATCATCTCGGGCTCCACCCTGGGGTCGAGTTTCGTGGGCATGGTCCACCTGCTCAACACCGAGAGCACCTCCTCCAGCCAGGACGATGACTCGCGTGCGGGCTCCTTGAAAGGCACGCTGGCGCTGGGCTCTGCGATCGCCTCGCTCAAAGGCGGTTTCGGTGTGGACAAGGACTTTGCCCGGGACGTCAAGCGGCTGTTGAGCACGCAGAACATCAACTCCCACGTCACGCTGATCACGGCGGGCTACATCCCCACGATCAAGGCCAACCAGGTCTCGCTGGGCGTCAAGCAGTTCGCCAACTTTGATCCGTCGGACATGATGACCAGCCTGGCCAAGCTCTCTGATTTCACCTCGGCCGATCGCTCCTCGGTGCAGCAGGCCGCCACGGCAGCGCGCACCAAAGGCGAGTTCGTTGCCCTCAAGACCGCCACCATCGAAAGCGTCATGCAGAGCCTGTCCAGGCTCGACGATGGGCAAAACAGCATGCTCGACATTTCGTCGATGGTGGTGGCGTTCGAGGACTACGTGAACACCGCCTCGGCCGCCACGTCCGAGGCCAGCATCGGCGTGCCGATCAACTACTACCTCAAGCCCATCACGCGAACCCAGCTCGCCGAGATGTGGGTGTCCAAGTACTACCCCAACAAGTACCTCGACATCCAGGGCGATGACACCCCACGTCCGAAGAAGGACACCACGGCAACCAGCTGAGCGCAACCGGCGCGCTGACACCTGCGTCCCTGTGCCATTCAACCCCTTTCCGGAGCCAACCCCATGCCTTCCACCATTCCCTATTCGCCGTCCCTCGTGCTGGGCAGCATCGTTCATCCCGCGGCCATGGACACCCTGCTGGCCATGTCGGCCCTGCAGGCGCCGGTCGATGCGGCGCAAGACACGCTCAATTCGTTCATCTCGCTCAAGCGTGGCCTGGAAATGACCGCCAGCGAACTGGTGAACATGAACATCGATCCCAAGGACCTCATCGACAAGATGCCCGAGGTGAACACCCAGCTGGAGAAGGCCGCCGTCAGCTACGCCACCACACGCGTGCAGCAGGAACTGCAGATGCAGCCACTGCGGGCCAAGGTGCAGCTGGTCAACTCGGGTGTCGAGAGTCCGATCGACTACCAGCGCACCGTGATCAAACAGATGCCCCTGGCTGCGGACACCTTGAAGATGGATGCCCAGTACTTCTCCTTTGACGAAAACGAGCAGAAGGCCCAGAACACCATTTCCAACATCCAGCGATTCATCAGCCTGGCCGGTAGCGACACCGACAGCGATGCCTCGTTTGAAGTCGCGCAGACCGCGGTCAAGCAGATCAACCGGCAGCGGCAGATGCACAAGATCGCGGGTACCCTCGTGCTCACGGCCAGCTGCACGCACCGCCAGGCATCCGTTCTGGCGCCGCTGGTGCTCGATGTGGACAAGGCCATCCGTGTGTGGAACCAGCTGTTTCCCGACGCCAAGGACAAGATCCGGCCCGACGCCACCACCATGGCGCAGATTGCCAAGCAGGAAGGCACCTCGGGAGAGAAATCCTTCAACATCATCTCCGGTGCCACCCACGGCTCCAGCTTCGTCGGCATGGTGCACATCCTGCGCAAGGAGACCACGGCCACCAGCCAGCAGATGGAGTCCGAAGTCGGCGAGGCGCAGGTCATGGTGGACCGGAAGAACTTCTTCAGCTCGGCCAGCGGCTCGCTGGGCGTCGAGGACACCGAGGCCAGTGACGAGAAAAGCCTGCTCAGCCGCCAGGAAATCACGTCCCACGTCACGGTGATCACCTCGGGCGTGATCCTGGGCATTGCATCCACCGACGTGCAGATGGCCGTGAAGACATTCGCTGTCGAAGAGGGCAAGACCACCATGGATGCGCTGGCGGCCATGGCCACCACCGCCAACACGGGCCTGCAGTCCATGCAGACACTGGCAGCCAGCGCCCGCTCAGGCCAGGCGTTCACCGAGCTGCAGGCCAACACCGTGCAGAGTGTGCTGAGCAAGCTCGGCGAGATCCAGGGCATGAAGGTCAAGGTGCTCGACGTCAATTCCCTGATGACGGCGTTTGACAACTATGTCGAGGCGGCCCGAAAAGGCGGTATCGGCGTGCCGATCAACTACTACCTCAAACCCATCACGCGCACCCAGCTGGCCCAGATGTGGATGACCAAGTATTACCCCGACAAATTCCTGGCGATCCAGGGTGACGACAGCGCGGCAGCCGACGCCACCACCACCCAGTGAGGAGCGGGCCCATGACAGCCAACGATCTGGCCACCCTCACAGGCAGGCCCAGCAACGAAGTCGCGCCATGGCTGCAACCCCTTGGCGTTGCCATGGCCGAGTTCCAGATCAACACGCCGGCCCGCGAGGCGGCGTTTCTGGCGCAGATCGTCCACGAATCGGACGGGCTGCGCGCGGTGCAGGAGAACCTTGCCTACAGCGCCAGCCGCCTGCCCGAAGTGTGGCCCAGGCATTTCTACCTGGCCCCGGACGAACCCGATGGCCGCCTGGATGCCAACCTGTTCGAGCACCGTCCTGAAGCGCTGGCCAATGTGGTCTATGCCTGCCGGATGGGCAATGGCCCCGAGGGCAGCGGCGACGGCTGGCGCTACCGGGGACGCGGCCTCATCCAGCTGACCGGGCGATCCCTCTACGGCGAAGCGGGTGCCGCCCTGCAGCTCGATCTGGTCAACCAGCCCGATGCCTTGCTGCAACCGGCCGCCGCCGCGCGCGCGGCCGGGTGGTACTGGCAGCACATCCAGGGCAACAAACTGGCCGACCCCGCCACACAGCAGGCTTTCGAACAACTCACCGTTGCCATCAATGGCGCGCTGCTCGGCCAGCAGCATCGTGAGTTGCTGTGGAAACAGGCCCAGTCGCTGCTCGGTGCCGAAGCCTGAGCATCACAGCGCACGAGGTGAGCCCATGAGCCGTGTTCTTGGAGGGGCGCTGGTGTGCCTGCTGGTGCTCCTGTCGTCCGTGACCCGGGCCCAGCCGATGGCCGCCCCGGCAACACCCCAGGCGCCCCATGTGAGCGCACTCATGGGCGAGCTGGAGATCGACCGGATCATCGAAGTCCAGGTGGATCGCCTGGCCGACTGGAATCTGGCGATCGGTGGGCCCGCTGCCACGCGCACAGGTCCCGCGTCGGTGCACCCCGCCTGGCAACTGGTGCCCTACATCGACGGGCGGGCCCTCACCGGCGTGACGCCGCTGGCGGTGGACCTGGGTCAGGGGCGGCTGCAGTTCCACCTGCGGATCACTGCGCAGAACCGGGACACCTGGACGCACCTGCTCAGCCCGCTGACCTTCCAGCGGGCGGTGCAATTCAGCGTGGGCCTGGAGCAGGTCGATCCGTTCGCGACCGACTTCACACGGACGAGCCGGCGTGCGCTGCTCACGGTCATCAACTGGCGCTGGTTGCTGGCCGCCGTGCTGATCGTGGCCACGTTCAGCGCGGCGTTCTGCGCCCTGGCGGTGCACACCACCCTGTTGATGGAGCGGTACAAGTTGCTGGACGGTACGCTGGCCCACCGATTCAGCCTGGCCAAGGTTCAACTCGCGCTGTGGTTCTTCGTGATCTTCAGCGCATTCCTCGTGATCTGGCTGGCCACGGGCAACTTCGACACCTTGAACAGCTCCATCCTGTCGACCCTGAGCATCAGCGCCGGCACCGCGCTGGGCGACACGTTCGTGAAGGCCGCAGGCCCGATCACGGCGACGGGGACCTTGCAGTCTGGCGACACAGACGGCTTTCTTGCACCACGCTGGACCGCACGCCGCTTCATGCGCGAACTGGTTTCCGACGACGAGGGCTGCTCCATCGCCCGATTCCAGATGTTGGCCTGGACCGTTGCACTGGTCATCGTCTTCCTGGCCGATGTCCTCGACGACTTGCAAATGCCCGTCTTCGGGCCGGAACTTCTGTACCTGCTGGGCCTGAGCACGGGCACCTACGTGGCACACCGCTTGCCCGAGATCCAGCGCGACCGCCAGCGCAACGACGCCGCGGCCCAGACGTAGCGCCGAGGGCGCAGGCCCGATTTCCTGGGTTGACGAACCGATGGCGCGTGCGGTCCCAAGGTTCTATAAAGTCGCATCCATTCGAGCTAATTAATACTTACATCGTATACATGAAGGTTCGACAAGGTCGTCGCAGGCCGTCTGGCTCGGCCGAGGCAACCCCTGTGCAATTGGCCCAGGGTGGGGGATCTCTGAACCGCTTTCCCCGAAAACTCGACACGGTGGAGGCATGGCATGGCGAATCGCCCACAAGGAACCCAAGATGACGGAAAAAAACAGCGCCTGGCGGGAGGAGTACCACTTCGCGAATTGCGTCATTCGCAGCGACACGCGAGAGCTTTTGCGCGACGGCGTGGCCCAGAAGATCGAACGCCGGTCGTTCGACTTGATCCTCTACCTCCTGAAGCTTGAAGGGCGGGTTGCCAGCAAGGACGAATTGCTGGAGCAGGTGTGGGGCAACCACTTCGTCTCCGAATCGGTCATCGCGCAAAGCATCA
This sequence comes from Hydrogenophaga sp. PBL-H3, assembly GCF_010104355.1. NCBI lineage: Bacteria > Pseudomonadati > Pseudomonadota > Betaproteobacteria > Burkholderiales > Comamonadaceae > Hydrogenophaga > Hydrogenophaga sp. PBL-H3. The sequence continues at coordinate 2,338,664 of NZ_CP044972.1, read as the reverse complement.
TGAAAGTACGAAAGGCACTGGGCATCACCGGCAAAGAGCCAGGCCCGATCAAGACGATTCACCGGGTGGGTTACCGGTTCGCCAGCGAAGTTCGAAGGGCCATCCACTCGTCGTCACCCACTGCGCCCCCGCTGCGCTCACCTGGTCCGACCCGCATCCTGTGGCTTCCCACCGACTGCGCCCTTCCCCGCGCGGACCTGTCCTGGGTCCGCTATGGCCTGATTTCGGTGGCCACCCATGTGTTGCACGGTCACGGCGTGCCCACCGTCCCGGCAAGCGAGGCGATCCGGCTGCACGAATCGCTGGAGGAGGATGGCGGCCATTGGGTCGACGGTCAGAGGAGCGGCATCCGGGAGATCGGCATACCGATGGTGCACAGCCGGATGACAGCGCTCGGCGAGCAATTCCGGCTGGAGTGGTGGATGCAGATCGACGGCGTCGGCCATGGCAACCAGATCGAGGGGCCCGCCCCCGCCGAACTGGCCCTGCGGGCGGCCCGTGAGGTGGCTCTCATCGCGCGCATGCAATCGGGTCTGCAACCCACGCCGGGGCAGGAAGCCAGGTTCTGGGAAGAATCGAGCCAGTTGGTGTCGCTGGCCGTGGCGCTCGATCAGGCCGACAAAGCGCTGCCACTGATGGCCATCTGCATCGACATGCCTCAGTGCCCGCTGCCCATCTGGGCCGAGTACGTGCTGGTGATCGCCCAGCGAGGGGACGAAGACACGCCTGCCAGCGCACAGCGCATGGCGCAACTGGCCAGCGTGGCGCAAGACTGCGCGCACGAAGGGTGGGCACACCTGTGCTGCGCCGTGTACGACCTCCACCTGCACCGCACGGCCAAGGCCGTGGAGCAGGCCATGAGCGGCGTGGCCCTGGTGCGCCACGCTGCGCCCCACGGCTGCCACGCCAGGGCGCTGCTGCTGGCCTCTCATGTGCTGGCCACAGCGGGCAAGGCCAGTGAGGCGCTCGTGCTGTGGCGGGAAGCGGCCACCCTGGTGAATCAGGTGCCCTCTCCCGACATGGTCTGCCGCTTGCATCTGCTGCGATGCGAACTGGACCACATGGTCATGGGGCCCGGCGGTGTCGCCGACACCCACGCCGACGGAGTGGCCGCCGCACGCTGGTTGGGCCTGACAACCATGACCGCCCGTGTCCAGGTCTTGCAAGGTCTGCAATCCTGTGCGCGGGGCGATTGGGATACCTGCCGCCGACAACTTGAAGCTGGCTTGAAAGCGAGTGAGAAAAGCGGATCGGCGCTGGCCCGGCTGTTTGCCCATCTTCAACTCGGCAGTCTTCATTCGCGATGCGATGATCAGGCTGGACTGGGGGCCTGCCTGAGCGCGGTCGAGCAGCCGGCATTGCGCGCAGCGCCCATGGGCAGCGCGGTGGGCCGCTGGTTGCAGGCCCGGCGGTGCTATCTGACCGGGAATGCGGTGCAGGCGCTGTCGCTGGCCGAGGAGGCCATGGAGGAGCTGGCCGATTTCGGTGTCTGGTGCGCGGAGGATCACTGGCTCTTCGTGGCTCAACTGGCTCTGGTAGCGGGCAACCGGCGCGCGGCCCGCGCCCTGCTGCAGCGGCTGCAGGCCAGACACGAACACCGCCCGCTTCAAACCCGGCAGGCCACGGCGCTCGCCGTGGAGGGGATGATCGAATACGCCGAGGGCAATGCGAGCAAGGCCCTGATGTTGTTCGAGCAGGCCTGCCGGCTGGCGCGCGGCACCCTGATGGCCAACATCCTCCTGTTTGGCCACACATGGCTGGCCTTGATCGACGGACGCAACCCCTCGCCTTCACAACTGGCCCCCGCCGGGCAATGGGTGGAAGCCACGCGCGAAGGCCGGCACCTTCGCGCCATGCTGCTGAACAAGCCCTACTGGGCGATCGCGCAACGCCAGCCACCCGTCTTGCTGGGAACGGCCACCCGCCCGACGCCGCACAGCGTGGTGCATGCGGGTGAAGGTGGCCCTGCGAGCTACGCGCACTACCTTCCGTTGCCGGTGTGATGTCCCGCTTTTGCACCAGACCGCTGGCACCGCAAGACCGCGCTGCTTTCGTCGAATTCGAGCAAACCAACCGCGAACCGTTTGAACACTTCAATGAGCCACACCCGAGCTGCTATTACAGCGAAGCCGGTCTGAAGCAGGCTTTCGACAGGCTCATGGCCCGTCAAGATACCGCGCGGTTTCTGACCCGGGTGATCACCTGCACAGATTCCCAGCCCTGGGTGGGCAAAGGCAGTCTGAGCGTGTACGGCACCGGTGATGGCGCTTTCGCCATGCTGGTCTACCAGACCGATCAACAGCACTGGAAACAAGGCGCCGCAGGCGCTCTGCTGGCAGACCTCGTTCAAGAGGCCACGAGGCTGCGCCTGGCCAGGGCGGATGCGCTGATCGCCAGCGACAACCTGGTGTCGCTTCATCTGTTGCGCCGCGCTGGCTTCACGGCTGCGGGCTGGGACGCGGCGGCCGCCCTGCGCCGCGGCCAGATCCCCTGCCTGCGGTTAAGCCGGCCCTTGGGGGGTGTTGTCGGGCCGGTCCTGGCGCGCGCCCACATGCACCTGCCCGCGTGATTCCGCCAGTTCGACCTGACGCTGCCGCTCGGCCAGCTGGGCCTTCTCTTGCGGGGTGCGCTGGTCGTGGCAGTGGGGACAGCTCACGCCTTTGACGTACAGCGACGAGGCCTTCTCGGCCGCGCTCAGCGGCCAGCGGCACGAGCGGCAGAGCTCGTGCGGGCCGGGCTGCAGCCCGTGGCCCACGCTCACGCGTTCGTCGAACACAAAGCACTCACCCTCCCAGGTGCTCTGGGCGGGTGGGATCTCTTCGAGGTATTTGAGAATGCCGCCTTCCAGGTGGTAAACCTCGTCAAAGCCCCGCATCTTCATGAGCGCGGTGGATTTTTCGCAGCGGATGCCGCCGGTGCAGAACATCGCCACCCTGGGCTTCTTCCCGGCTTGCAGGGCCGGTTGCGCGTCCAGCCAGGCGGGCAGTTCGGTGAAGGTCTTGATGTTCGGGTTGACCGCACCGGCGAAGGTGCCGATGGCCACCTCGTAGTCGTTGCGGGTGTCGATCACCAGCACGTCCGGGTCGGCCAGCAAGGCGTTCCAGTCCTGTGGTTTCACGTATTGGCCCACGGTCTTGTTCGGGTCCAGGCCTGGCACGCGCAGGGTCACGATCTCCTTCTTCAGCCGCACTTTCATGCGATGAAACGGCGGGTGGTCACTCCAGGATTCCTTGTGGGGCAGACCGGCCAGGCGTGCATCGGCGCGAAGCTGTGCCAGCACGGCGCGCACGCCCGCCTCGGGCCCGGCGATGGTGCCGTTGATGCCTTCGCGTGCGATCAGCAGCGTGCCCTTGACACCGTGCGCCTCGCAGCAGGCCTGCAGTGGATCGCGCAGGTCGGCGAAGTCGGGAAGGTCGACGAACTGGTAGAGCGCGGCGGTGAGGTACATGGGGGCGGAAGGCTCGGCGGACATGACCGCAATTATCCCCCTGCCCCGCCCTCTCAAAGCGGCAGCACCTGGGCTGGATCGGGCCGTTCAAGCCACTGGGCGAACTCGTCGGCCAGCTGCCGGCTGGCCGCGGTGGCGGCACTCCAGGCCTTCATGCGCCCGGCGAGATCGGGGCCGTAGCGGGTGAAATCCTGGCGATCCGGCAGCTTGGCGTTGGGCAGGGTCTTCACCCAGGCCGGATCGGGCGCGAGCACCAGCATGCTGTCCAGCGCCGCGCTGCTGCGATGCCGACCTTTCCAGGGCTTGTCCAGCCAGCCCGGCACCACCGCTTGCTGGAAGTGCGGGTACAGCACGATCGGTGACGTTGAGGGGGTCTGGTAGTTCAGGTGCAGGTGGTAGTCGGTGATGCCACCGTCCCAGTAGGCGCCGGGCGGCGCGCCATTGATGCTGTGCACCGGGCGCAGCACGAAGGGAATGGAGCAGCTGGCCTGCAGCGCGTCCATGAAGTTGACTTCGCTCAGCGGCACCTGACGGGTGCGGAAATCCTGCGTGGCAAACGGCAGCTCGGGGGTGGTGGAGAACACCACCCGCTCCAGCCAGGCACCCAGCGCCTTGCGGTGCAGCGCATTGGCAGCGAACGCGCCCAGGTAACCCAGTGGCGTGCGCACGCCACCCTCCCGGCTCAGCACATGGCGCCCGCGCGAGGTGACGAGGTGCAGGTGATAGCGCGGGTGGTGGAGCACCTCCGGGATGCGCCCGCCATAGAAGCGCCTCAGGCTGCCGCCAAACTGCTCGCTGACCTGATCGGGGGTGGGCCGCTTCTGGCCCGCAGGCAGGGCGTAATGCTGGGCGATGTAGTCGCGCTCCAGCCGCTCGAAGGCCGCCACCGAGTCCCCCAGGCAAGCCGTGGCCATGCGCCACGCACCGATGGAGGCGCCCACCAGATGAACCGGCTGGCTGCTTTGCGGCAACCAGTGACCAAACAGGAAGCGGTCGAGCGGGCCGAGGATGAGCCCCTTGGGGCCACCCGCGGCAGCGGGAATCACACCCACGTCCTGGGGACGCAGGCCGTGCTGCTCGATGTGTTGGCGGGCACGTGGGCCGGCGTGCAGACGAAGGGCTTGCATGGACTGCGATTGTCTCGCAGCCCATGGGCACAAGACACCCTGGCTCAGGTCGTGACCGAGTCGCCCGGGGTTTCTTCGGCTTCGGTGATCTCGGTGTGGCGCGAGATGGAGGGAATCTCTTCGGCCACCACGGTGTCGGGGTCGATGCCCAGCACCAGGCCAACCGGATCGGGGTAGGTGTTGATCAGGAGCTCGGAGCGCATGGACTGCTCTTCGGCCCGGGCACGCCAGGAGCCGATGTGGATCACACCGGCAATCGGCTCGTAGACCTCGTTTTCGAACGGCGCCGTCTGGTGCTCGATGGCGTTGATCATGCGCTTGGGGAAGTTCCACTCGCGCGCCAGCGCGGCGCCCACTTCGGCGTAGCTGTAGCCGAACAGGCCACGCTCGGCCGTGGTGCGCTTGAGGTCGAGCATGGGCACGCTGCGGTCCAGATCGATCATGGCCTCGGGCATGCCCACGTGCATCACCAGTTCGCCAATGCCGTGGATCAGGCCTGCGGTGAAGGCGGTGTTTTCGTCAATTCGGATCGGCAGGGCGATGTAGCGCGAGAGGTTGGCGGTGTTGAGGCTGTAGCGCCAGAACTGGTTGAGGTTGACACCGCCCACGGCGTGGAAGCCTTCGCCCAGCGAGGCCGCAATGACCAGCGCACGCACCTTGATCAGACCCAGCACCTGGATCGCTTCGCGGGCATTGGACACCGAGCGGTGCAGGCCGAAGAAAGCCGAGTTGGCGGTTTTGAGCAGCTTGGCGGTGAGCACCGGGTCGTCTTCGATGAGGGCGGCGGCCGACATGGCATCAACGTCTTCCTGATCGAAGGTCTCGATCAGCTTGCGCACCACCTTGGGTGCCGACGGCAGCGCGTTTGGCCGTTTCAAGAGCTTGTCGAGTTGCATGTTTTTCCCCGCCTTTAGGTGCTCACCCGATGAAGGCTTGCTGTGTTTTTTATCGCCTGAAAGCCTGTGTACTTGAGGTCTTTTTCAGTCAATGAATGCACCCAGTGCCTGGCTGAACGACCACTCCGACGGGTCCTTGCCCAGCACGCTGTCCAGATCGAGTCCCAGCGAGAGGCCCACCAGGTCAGGGAAGGTGGCCACCAGGCCGTTTTCGTCGAGCTGGATTTCCTCCGCACGCGCGCGCCACGAGGCCAGGTGCAGCACGCCACCCAGCGGGTCGTAGGCCTCGCCTTCAAAGGGACTGATCTGGTTGTTCAAGGCCGAGACGATGGTGGTGGGGAATTGCCACTTTTCAGCCATGCCGGCGCCCACCTGGGCATAGGTGTAGCCAAACATCGACATCTCGGCCTGGGCACGCTGCAGGTCCAGGGGTGGTGTGCCCATGTCCAGCGGAGCGATCTGGTCGGGCATGGCGATGTGCATGATCAGGTCGCCGATGGCGTGGATCAGGCCGGCGGTGAAGGCGTTGCTCTCGTTCTGGCGCAACACGCCCGCCAGCGATTTGGAAATGTCGGCCACGCGCAGGCTGTAGCGCCAGAACTGCGGCAGGTTCACGCCGGGCACGTTCTTGAAACTGGAGCCCAGTGCCGCGGCCATCACCAGCGAACGCACATGGGTCATGCCCAGCATGGCCACGGCCTCTTCGGCGCTGCCGATCTTGCGGCTGACCCGGAAAAATGCCGAGTTGGACAGGCGCAGCACCCGTGTGGTGAGCGAAGGGTCCTGGGAGATCAGGTCGGACACCCGCTTGGGGCTAGGGTCGTCCTTGTTCATCTCCGCCAGCAGGTCGGACACGGTGCGCGACATGGCGGGCAGCGCGCGGGGAAAGTTCAGCAGGGCTTCGAGTTGCATGGGGTGAAGTCCGGTGGAGGCTTTGGGTGTGGGGACGCCGTGAAGTCTGATGAAAACGTTTCTTCCTGTGTATCGGCTTGTGTGCACCCAACTTGAGCCCGGGTACCGAACCCAACTTGGCGGCGTTCTGTGCGGCTTTATCCCGCCTTTTTCACCGCTTCGTGTCTTTGCCGGCACTCTGGAGCCGGGCAAACGCCGAAGCCATGGCCGATTGCGCGGGAGTGGCGGGGCCGCTGGGCGCGTTGCGCCCTTGCGAACGGTCCGAACGCAACGGCTCGAAACGGTTGTCACGCGGCCCCGCGCCCTGCCCGCCGCTGCGCCCGGGCGCATCGCCGAGCTTCATCGACAGGCCGATGCGCTTGCGCGCCACGTCCACTTCCATCACCTTGACCTTGACGATGTCGCCGGTCTTGACGATCTCGCGGGCGTCGTTGACAAACTTGTGCGCCAGCTGGCTCACGTGCACCAGCCCGTCCTGGTGCACACCCAGGTCGATGAAGGCGCCGAACTGGGCCACGTTGCTCACCGTACCCTCCAGGATCATGCCCTCGCGCAGGTCGCTGATGTCGTCCACGCCCTCGTTGAAGCGCGCCACCTGGAAGTCGGGGCGCGGGTCGCGACCGGGTTTTTCCAGCTCGCCCAGGATGTCCTTGACGGTGATCACGCCGAAGCGCTCGTTGGCGAACAGCTCGGGGCGCAAGGTCTTGAGCATGTCGGCGCGGCCCATGAGCTCGGCCACCGGTTTGCCGGTGGTTTTCATGATCTGCTCCACCACCGGGTAGGTCTCGGGATGCACGCCGGTCATGTCCAGCGGGTTGTCGCCACCGCGAATGCGCAGGAAGCCCGCGCTCTGTTCGAAGGTCTTGGCGCCCAGGCCGGCCACGTCCATGAGTTGCTGGCGGTTTTTGAACGCGCCGTGCGCCTCGCGCCAGCGCACCACGGCCTTGGCCACGCTGGCCGACAGGCCCGACACTTTGGAGAGCAGCGGCACGCTGGCGGTGTTGAGGTCCACGCCCACGCCGTTCACGCAATCTTCCACCACCGCGTCCAGCGTGCGCGCCAGTTCGCTCTGGTTCACGTCATGCTGGTACTGGCCCACACCGATGCTCTTGGGGTCGATCTTCACCAGCTCGGCCAGCGGGTCCTGCAGGCGGCGCGCGATGCTGGCCGCACCGCGCAGGCTCACGTCCACGTCGGGCATTTCCAGAGAGGCAAATTCGCTGGCGGAATACACCGAAGCGCCCGCCTCGCTCACCACGACTTTCTGGATGGAATCCGTTGGCCCTGAGCTTGTCGAAGGGCTTGCGGCGGCTTCGACAGGCTCAGCCCGAACGGCGGGGTGCTTCTCCAGCAGCTTGATCAGGTCGGCGGCCAGCTTGTCGGTCTCGCGGCTCGCCGTGCCGTTGCCGATGGCGATCAGGTTCACGCCGTGTTTCTCGCTCAGCAGGCGCAGCGTGTGCAAGGCGCCGTCCCAGTCGCGCCTGGGCTCGTGTGGGTACACCGTGGCGGTGTCGACCAGCTTGCCAGTGGCGTCCACCACAGCCACTTTCACGCCGGTGCGGATGCCCGGGTCCAGGCCCATCACCACCTTGGGCCCGGCGGGCGCAGCCAGCAGCAGGTCGCGCAGGTTGTCCGCGAACACCTTGATCGCCACGCCTTCGGCGCTCTCGCGCAGGCGGGCAAAGAGGTCGCGCTCGCTGGACAGCGAGAGCTTCACACGCCAGGTCCAGGCCACGCACTTGCGCAGCAGGTCATCGGCTGCTCGGCCCTTGTGGCTCCAGCCCAGGTGCAGGGCGATGCGGCCTTCGGCGAGGGACGGCACAGCCACCGCTCGGGCTGAGCCTGTCGAAGCCGCCACCTCAGGTTCGGGCAGCACCAGCTTGGCGTCCAGGATCTCCAGCGAGCGGCCACGAAACACGGCCAGCGCGCGGTGCGAGGGCACGCGGGCAATTGGCTCGTCGTAGTCGAAGTAGTCACGAAACTTCGCCACCTCGGGCGCGTTCTCGTCCTTGCCCGCCACCAGCGTGCTCTTGAGCAGACCTTCGCTCCAGAGCCATTCGCGAAGGTTCTGCAGCAGCGCTGCGTCTTCGGCCCAGCGCTCGGAGAGGATGTCACGCACGCCATCGAGCACGGCGGGCACGGTGGAGAAATCGGCACCGGGTTTGCCGTCGTCCAGCACCTCGGGTGGGCGGGTGAAGGCGGCGGCCTCGGCCGTGGGGTCCAGTGTGGGATCGGCAAACAATTTGTCGGCCAGGGGTTCGATGCCGAACTCCCGGGCAATGAGGCCCTTGGTGCGCCGGCGTTGCTTGAACGGCAGGTAGAGGTCTTCCAGCTCCTGCTTGGTGGCGGCCAGCATCACGGCCGCGCGCAACTCGGGCGTGAGTTTGCCCTGCTCATCAATGCTCTTGAGGATGGTTTCGCGGCGGGCTTCAAGTTCGCGCAGGTACTCCAACCGGTAGGCCAGTTCGCGCAGTTGGATGTCGTCCAGCCCGCCAGTGGCTTCCTTGCGGTAACGCGCAATGAACGGCACCGTGGCACCGCCGTCGATGAGGTCCACGGCGGCCTGGACCTGGTGAACGCCAACCCGGATTTCCTGCGCGATCTGCGCAACGATGTTCTGCATCTGTGGCTCTGCTCGCCTCTGGGGCGAATGTCGGTGTGGTTGAAAAAGCGGGGGGAGTTTGCCACACGTGGTCAGGCGGCTTTTCGGTCAGGCCGAGGGGCTTGATTGAGGACTTTTTTCCTATTCGACCATGACTTTTGTCACCAATGGCTTGGGGTTCGATTACGAAATACTTCCCTTGGAGTATGGGTTGATTTGATACCCCTACCTAGTATCTCAGCCAGCCCGACAAGCTCATCAGCACGAGAACCGTCTTGAACTGATTGCCTCGGTTTCATCACTCCGCTGGAGATCTCATGAGCAACTACTTTCGCTTGACCCGTTACTTCACGGTCACCAGTCTGGTGGCCTTCGGTGTGGTCGCCGCCACCCTGATGTACTTCGAACACCGCCAGTCCAACTTCTTTCAGGAGGTGCAGGCCAACGAAGCGCAAATGCTGGGCGGGATCCAGACCGATTTCGTGACCCGCGCCGATGCCGTGGCGCGGCGCGACCTGCTCGCCGTGAACGAGCAAGGCAACTTGAATCTGACGCGGCTTTTCTCCAACGCCCTGTGGACCAGCGACATCACCCCCTACCTGGCCGACATCGGCTCGGTCGACTTCACGCACTGCAGGGCGATGCCCGACACAACCGATGTCAATGGCAAGACCGGTGCCACGCCGGAGAAGAAGGCATGCTTCAAGGAAACAGGCGCGAAGCTGCAGGCGCTGGGCAGCTTTGCCTCGCTGGATGCGCGGGTGCGCGAGGCCATGCAGGGCAGCACGATCTTCAAGATCAAGGTGTATGACCTGAGCGGCATCACCGTCTATTCCACCGAACTGGCGCAGATTGGTGAAGACAAATCGGGCAGCGCGGGCTGGAAGACGGCGGCCCGCGAAGGCAAGGCGATCAGCGAACTCACCTTTCGCGACAAGTTCAGCGCGTTGCAGGGCGTCGTCCAGAACCGCGACCTGATCGCCAGCTACCTTCCCGTGATCGAACCGGGTAGCCAGAAAACTGTCGGGGTGTTCGAGGTGTACGCCGACGTGACACCTTTCCTCGGTCAGATCAAGGCCACGTCCAGCGAGTTCAAGCAGGTCGCGCTGGCCAACCAGACCCGCCTGGCCGAACAGGCCGCCACCAACCACCAGCAGGTGCAGAGCAGCTCCAACCAGCAGTTGCTCATCGTGGCGGGCCTGCTGGCCTTGCTGTATGTCGTGCTGCTGAGCATCGTGCGCCGTGCGCAGACCGTCATCGAGCGCCAGGCCCGTGAGAGCGACGCCACCAAGCAGCGCCTGGCCCAGTCGGAAAAGATGACGTCACTGGGGCAGATGGTGGCCGGCGTGGCGCACCAGCTGAACACGCCACTGGCCTTCTCCAAGAACAACGTGCTCATGTCGATCCAGGCACTCGATCAGCTCGAGGGTGACGTGCACCGCCAGATCCGGCATTCGATGTGCCGCGCAGAAGTGGTGTCCAGCGAATCCGACACTCTGGTGGAGCCCATGGATGACGAGCATCTGGCGCGTGAACTCGCCTCTGCGATGCTCGAGGTGCGCGAGGCGCGCGAGATGCTCGGCGACGTGCTCATGGGCATGGGTCAGATGAACGAACTGGTGGACAACCTGCGCAGCTTCACCCGCCTGGACCGCGCCCACACCGCCGAGGTGAACCTCAACACCGCGCTGGGCAGCGTGTGCTACATCGCCAAAACGGTGATCTCGACCAAGATCACCCTGCAGCAGGCGTTTCAACCCCTGCCCACCATCGAGTGCAATGTCTCGCAGCTCAACCAGGTGTTCCTCAACCTGATCAACAACGCGGCGCAGGCCATCCAGGGCACGGGCACGATCACCGTGGCCACCCAGGCCGACGCCCGCTTCATCACAGTCAGCATCCGCGACACGGGCGGCGGCATCCCGCCGGATGTGCTGCCCCGCATCTTCGAGGCCTACTTCACCACCAAGCCCGATGGTGAGGGCACTGGCCTGGGTCTGGCGATCGCCCGCAACATCGTGGAGGAGCACGGCGGTGACATCCAGGTCAGCAGCGATGTGGGTGTGGGTACCGAGTTTCGTGTGCGGCTGCCGATCGACAAGGCGGCGCAACCATGAACCAGGTTTCACTGCCCAAGGTGCTGTGCGTCGACGACGAGCCCGGCCTGCTTCGCTCCCTGCGCTGGCTGCTGCGCGGTCAATACGAGGTGGCCGTGGCTGCCAGCGGACTCGACGGACTGGCACTGCTGGGGGCCGAGAACTTCGACGTGGTCATCAGCGATCAACGCATGCCCGGCATGACCGGCACCGAGTTCCTGGAGCGGGCCCGGCAGGTCTCGCCGCGCAGCATCCGGCTTCTGCTCACAGGGTATTCCGACTTCAACGCCGTGCTGAGTTCGGTCAACGACAGCGAGGTCTTCCGCTTCATCTCCAAACCCTGGGACAACCAGAAGCTGCTGGACACCGTTGGCGATGCAGCCAAGGTGGCCCGCATGACGCAGGCCTCCTGGGTTGATTTCCAGGACACCGTGAATGCCGATGGCGCCGACACCTTCGACGAAGGCGTGCTGGTGTTCGACAGCGACGGCAACGCGGGCGCGCAGTGGCAGGCCGCCGTCAAGAGCGCGAGCAACATCGTCTGTACCGACGACATCGGTGAGGCGGTCAGCCAGCTGACGCGGCAGAAAGTGGCCGTGCTGATCACCGACATCCAGGGCGCTCGTTCGCAGCAGATGGATCTGATCCGCGCCGTGCGCCGCAACCAACCCCAGGTGGTGGTGTTGGTCTACAGCCAGGAGCGTGACAGCGCCGTCATTGGCCGGCTGATCAACGAAGGTCAGATATACCGATTCATTGCCAAGCCCGCCGGCCCCGAGTACCTGAACCGGACGCTGCGATCCGCCCTGACCCGCCACCGCCAGCTTCTGGCTGTGCCCGAGCGCACCACACGCCACCGGGCGCAGGTGTCGGAGGATCTCGACTTTGAACTCGACTTCGCTTCGGCGGCAGGCCAGTTGCCTACATCGATGCGAAAGCCGCTCACGGGCGCGCGGGCCTGGTTGCAACGCCTGTTTCGCTGAACCCGTCGGGCTACCATCACTGCCATCCGGGTGGCGCTTGTGCCAGGCATCCGGCACTCGCCCACCATGCAAGACACGCTCTTCGGCGAACCGCCCGCACCCCCACCACCGGCAGATTCACCCGCTCGCCAGCGGCGCTCGGCCGTGAGCCCCGCGCTGCCCGACGCGGCCTTGCAGGCGCTGGCACCGACACTGCCGGCACGGGCGCGCCTGGGCACATCGTCATGGACCTACCCGGGTTGGGCCGGCCTGGTGTGGGACGCCGAGTACCCCGATGCGCAACTCTCGAAAGACGGCCTGGCAGCCTACGCCCAGCACCCACTGATGCGCACCGTGAGCCTGGACCGCGGCTTTTACCGCCCGCTCACCGAGGGCCAGTACGCACGCTACGCCGCCCAGGTTCCGGACGATTTCCGCTTCGTGGTGAAGGCGCCCTGCCACGTGACCGACGCGCTGGTGCGCGACGAGGATGGCCGGGGTCGCCAACCCAATCCGGCGTTTCTCGACGCAACCCTGGCCACGCAGGACTTCGTGGCGCCGGCACTCGCGGGTTTGGGCCACAAGGTGGGTGCGCTCGTGTTCCAGCTCAGTCCGATGCCGCGGCACCTGTTGCACAACCTGCCGCTGGTGCTACAGCGCCTGCGCACCCTGCTGCTGGCCCAGCCGCCGCTCACACCCACTGCGCCCGATGGCGTGCTGGCGGTGGAGGTGCGCGACCCCGAATGGCTGGACCCGGTTTTCATGCCCGAACTCGCAGCGGTGCTGCGTGAGGCTGGCGCTACCTGGTGCCTGTGCCTGCACGCGAAGATGCCGCGCCTCGCGGAGCAACTGCCCCTGCTGCGCAGGCTCTGGCCCGGGCCCATGGTCTGCCGCTGGAACCTCAACCCCTTGCACGGGGCCCACGGCTATGAAGACGCGCGCAAGGAATACAGCCCCTACGACCGCATCCACGACGTGGACCACGAAACCCGCGCGCTGCTGGTGCGCACCATCGCCGGCGTGACCGGCGCCGGGCAGAACGCCTATGTGACGATCAGCAACAAGGCCGAGGGTTGTGCGCCGTTGTCGGTGCGGGCGCTGGCTGAGGGCTTAGCGGCTGGCCCTCACACGAAGTGAGCTGCTCACCCCCGCCAGCAGCGCACAACCCGCCGCCAGGCACAGCGCGATCGTCTCGCCCCGCCCGTCGTGCTGGTTCCACACCGCGTAGATCGCCGCCAGCATCACCGCGCCCAGCGTCTGCCCCGTGAGCCGGGCCGTGCCCAGCATGCCGCTGGCGGCGCCACTGCGGTGCAAGGGTGCTGTGGTCACGATGGTGTGGTTGTTGGGCGACTGGAACAGTGCAAAACCTGCGCCGCACAAGGCCAGGCGCCAGCCCATCTCCAGAGCCGTGGTGTGTTCAGGCCGCAAGCCCACCAGCAACAGGCCACTGGCGAACACCACCATGCCGATGCCGCCCAGCCAGCCCGCCGGGTACCGACCAATCAGGCGGCCCGCGACCGGCGCCACCAGCACGGTGGCCAATGGCCAGGCCGTCATGATCAAACCCGCCTGCATGTGCGTGCGGCCCTGCACTTCCAGCAGCAGAAAAGGCAGGCTCAGAAACGCCAGCATCTGCGCGCAGAACGCCCCCAGCGACGATCCCATGGACAGTGCGAACACGGGGATGCGCAGCAGGTCCAGCGGGAACAGCGGTGCGGCGAGAAACCACTGCCGGCGCAGGTAGACCACGCCCACCGCCACACCGGCGCCGAGCAAGGCCCAGCCCATGGGCGACGCACTGTGGGCTGCTTCGCCACGAACGCCCAACTGCTCCGCCCCGACGAACACCAGCGTGAACATGAGCACGTTGAGCAACACGTCGATCAACGAGAACTGCGGCGCGGCCTCGGTGCGCGGCGGGTTCTTGGGCAGTGCGCGGCGGCCCATCCACAGCGTGAGCAGACCCAGCGGCACGTTGAGCGCGAACAACCAGGACCACGATGCGACCGAGAGAATGGCGGCGGCCACCGCCGGGCCCGCCATGGTGGAGGTGGCCACCACCATCGAATTGATCGCGATGCCGCGCCCCAGTCGCGCGCTTGGGTAGATCAGTCGCACCAGCGCGGTGTTCACGCTCATGATGCCGGCCGCCCCCAGCCCTTGCAGCGCGCGTGCCGCGGTGAGCATCAAGAGTGAGTTGGCCAGCATGGCCAGCAAAGACGACAGCACGAACAGGGCCATGCCGACCAGGTAGACGCGCCGGTAGCCCAGGCGGTCGCCCAGCGCAGCCAATGGCAGCAGCATCACCAGCGAGGCGATCTGGTACGCGTTGATCACCCAGATGGCTTGCGAAGCGGGTGCATGGAGTTCGCGCGCGATGCCCGGCAGGGCCAGGTTGACGATGCTGCCGTCCATCACCGCCAGGGTGAGCCCCAGCACGATGACCAGCACGGCCCTGCCGCGCTGGGGTGGTTGCAGGCCGTCTGGCAGCGTCAATGTTGGGCCCCGGGCGTGAGGTGGGAACGTGCCGCACCACCCAGCGTGAGCCAGGTCAGCGCCACACCGATCAGCGCGCCCGAGGCCATGCCCACCACCATGGGCAGCGGCTTGCCGTTGGCAAACAGGCTCACGATGCCCATGGCCGCCGCGCCGCCCAGCATCTGCAGCGTGCCCAGCAGGGCCGAGGCGGTCCCCGCAATGGCGCCGTGCTTCTCCAGCGCCAGCACGGAGGTGGTGGGAATCACCAGGCCCATGAAGGCGCTGGCCACGAAGTACAGCGCGATCAGCACGGCGAGCTGGTCGCCGCCGGCGAGGTAATAGACCAGGAGCACCGACATGGTCAGGCCCGAAGCGCTGGCCGCCGCCTTCACCAGACGCACCAGGCCGAACCGCTGCCCCAGCAGGCCGGTGAACTGCGAAGCGCCAATGAAGGCGATGGCGTTGAACGAAAACGCGAGGCTGTACTGCACGGGCGTGAGGCCGTAGTGGTTGATCAGCACGAAGGGCGAGCCAGCCAGGTACACGAAGAAGCCCGCCATGGCGGTTGCGCCGATGCCCACCAGGCCCAGGTAATGCCCGTCGCGCAGCAGCAGCCCGTAGGCACGCAGGGCGCTGCCCAGGCTGCTTTCCACGCGGTCGGCGGCGCTGCGGGTTTCCTGCAGGGCACCGTGGACCAGCGCCAGGCCGGCCACCGAGGCCAGGGCCACAGCCCAGAACACACCGCGCCAGCCGGTGAGCGCGATCACGCCGCTGCCCGCCAGCGGGGCGAGGATGGGCGACACGCTGAACACCAGCATCAGCAGCGACATCAGGCGCGCGGCGTCCGCCCCGGTGTGCAGGTCGCGCACCACGGCACGCGGAATCGCCATGCCGGCGGCCGCGCCCAGGCCCTGCAGGAAGCGCAGCACCACCAGGGTCTGGATATCGGTGGCCAGCGCGCAGCCGATGCTGGCCAGTGTGAACAGACCGAGGCCGAAATACAGCGGCGGCTTGCGGCCCACCATGTCGGAGACCGGGCCGTAAAGCAGCTGGCCCACGCCAAGCGAGAGGAAGAACGCGGTCAGGCTGAATTGCACGGCACCAACTTCGGCACCCAGGCTGCTGCCGATGGCGGGCAGCGCGGGCAGGTACATGTCGATGGCGAAGGGGCCGATGGCGGAGAGCAGGCCCAGGATCAGGGCCATCTTGAGGTAACGGGTGAAAAACATAGCGGCTCATTGTCCCAGCCACGGGATGGCATTGCCTCAGCACGGTCGGATCGCTCTGGTGTAAGGGCGGGGGCGTGCGTCACAATTTCGCCTTCCACCGATCCACCGATCCACCCATTCACCCCCCCGGAGTCATCCCATGGCCGTTGAAGGCAGCGCAGGCGATCTGCTCAAAGTCGTGACCTTGCTGGGTGCAGCGGTCGTCGCCGTGCCCCTGTTCAAGCGCCTGGGCCTGGGCTCGGTGCTCGGCTATCTGGCCGCCGGCCTGGCCATCGGGCCGTTCGGCATGGGCCTCATCAGCGACCCGGCCACCATCCTGCACACGGCCGAACTTGGCGTGGTCATGTACCTCTTCGTCATCGGTCTGGAGATGCAGCCTTCGCACCTGTGGAGCCTGCGCCGCGCCATCTTCGGCCTCGGCAGTCTGCAGGTGGTGGTGTGCGGCCTGCTGCTCACCGGCGTTGGTCTGGCCTTCGGGTTCCCGCTGGGCGTGTCCTTCGTGAGTGCCATGGGTTTTGTGCTCACCTCAACCGCCGTGGTCATGCAACTGCTGGGTGAACGCGGCGACATGGCACAGCCGCGCGGGCAGAAGATCGTCGCCATCCTGCTGTTTGAAGACCTGCTGATCGTGCCGCTGCTGGCGGTGGTGACCTTCATGGCGCCGCCCGATCTGGCGGGCACGGCGGCCGCCATCTCGTCGCGCTGGGCCACCATCGGCCTGGCGCTGGGTTCGCTGGTGGCGCTGGTGGCCGCTGGCGTGTGGCTGCTCAACCCGCTGTTTCGCGTGCTGGCCAATGCCAGGGCGCGCGAGGTCATGACCGCCGCCGCCTTGCTGGTGGTGCTGGGCGCGGCATTGCTCATGCAGGTGGGCGGCCTGTCCATGGCCATGGGCGCCTTCCTCGCCGGCGTGCTGTTGTCGGAATCCACCTTCCGCCACCAGCTCGAAGCCGACATCGAGCCTTTCAGGGGCCTGTTGCTGGGTTTGTTCTTCCTGAGCGTGGGCATGTCGCTGGACCTGGCCGCGGTGGCGAGGAACTGGCCCATCATCGTGGCCGGCGTGCTGGCCATGATGGTGGTCAAGGCGTTGTGCATCTACGGCGTGGCCCGGTTTTCCAGGAGTTCACACGCCGACGCGCTGGACCGCGCGGTGCTCATGGCCCAGGGCGGCGAATTCGCCTTCGTGCTGTTCGCCGCAGCCCTGGGCGCCAGAGTGATCGACCCGGTGGTCAACGCCAACATGACCGCCATCGTGGTGCTCTCCATGGCGCTCACGCCACTGGTGGTGCTGGTGCACCGGCGCCTGGCCACGAAGCCGGGCGTGTCGATGGAGGGCATCGAGGTCGCCCGTGACCAGGCGGCCAGCGTGCTGGTGATCGGCTTTGGCCGCTTTGGCCAGATCGCCAGCCAGGGCGTGATCGCCCGTGGGGCGAGCATCACCATCATCGACAACAACGTTCAGATGATCCGCGATGCCGAGCTCTACGGCTTCAAGGTGTATTACGGCGACGGCTGCCGCGCCGACGTGTTGCACGCGGCTGGCGCGCACTCGGCCAGCGCCATCCTGGTCTGCCTGGACAACAAGGCCGCCGCCACGCGCATCGCCGAGCTGGCAAAAACCGACTTTCCGCAAGCCGAACTGCTGGTGCGCGCCTTCGACCGCGAACACGTGCTCGAACTGCGCAAGGCCGACGTGGGTTACCTCGTGCGCGAGACCTTCGAGTCGGCCATGGCCATGGGCCGCCAGGCTGTGCTGACCCTGGGTGCGGCCGACGAAGAAGCCGATGAGGTGATGGAACGCCTGCGCAGGCGCGACGCCGAGCGCATGGACATGGAGGCCGCCGGTGGTTTGTTTGCCGGGCGCTCGCTGGTGCTGGGCCGGCAGGTAAAGAAGGCTGCCGCGCACCCGGAGGCGCAAACGCCCGCCTGAGCGTTCAAAGGTCGTCGAACAGGGGCGCCATGCCCGAGGGTCGCGCGCCTTCGATGGCGAGCATGCGCAGCTTGGTTAGCGCGCCACCCCCGGCCGAAAACCCGCCCGGCCGGTTGCCGGCCGCCAGCACCCGGTGGCAAGGCACGACCGGGGCGAACGGGTTGTGACCCAGAGCCTGCCCCACCGCGCGCGACAGACCCACATCGCCCAACTCGCGCGCGAGCTCACCGTAGGTGCGTGTCTGGCCCGGCGGTACGGCGCGCGCCATCGCATACACATCGCGCTGGAACGGTGTGAGGTGCGTCATGTCGAGCTGTATTTCACGCAGGTCCCGCGACTCGCCGCGCATGAGCGCCTGAATGCCATCGATGGCGGCCTGCACCTGCGCTGGCGGGTGCACCTGCGCCGGCGCGGGCCGCAGCCCTTTCAGCAAGCGGGCACGGGTGCCCTCCCTGTCGGTCTCGGGCAACTGCACCGCGACCACGCCACGCGGGCCCCATGCGATGCCACACACCCCGATCGCGGTGTCGAACAGTGCGTGGCCGCCCTCCTCCAGGCTGGACATGTGGCGAGAGGCGGTCAGCTCAGAGGCGCAACCGCCTGGGGACGGGTGGTCACCTGTTCGGCATCCTGCTGGTGGATCCAGGCCGCGATGGCCTGACCGGTGAAGTCCCGCCCCAGCACCAGCTTGAGCTGCATGCCGGCGGGTAGCGAAGGCACCGCCACCCGTTCCACGGCCACGGGCAGGTGTTGCACCAGCGCCTGCAACGCGGCCTCCTGCCCGGCGACATAACGGATCTGGGTGCGCACCTGCCGGTAGGGCGATGCGTTGGTCAGGCGCGCCACACGCACGCCGCTCTTGGCGAGCTGGCTGGCCGTGCGCCGGGCCAGCCGCTCGATGCCCGCACCGTTGGTCACTTCCAGGCGCAGGCGGCGCAGATCGGTGGCGGGCACGGTGGCGGCCGCGATGGCCGGCGCCGTGGCGGTCAGGGTTGTCGTTGCTCGCAGCTCATAAATCTGCGGAGCCACCACCACCAGCGCGCCAGCGGCCTCGCCGCTGGCGTTGACCACCGGCTGCTCGCGCACCATCTCGGCCGCCGCTGTTTGCGCACGCCGCTCTGCCTCGGAGAGCAGTCGCAGGTTCTGCAAGGTTTGCAGGCTGCCGGGGTCCAGGTCCATCGCCAGTCTGAGCGCCAGCCGCGCCTCGGTCAGGCGATCGGATTGCAGCAAGGTGTAGCCGAGGTTGTTGTGCACGTGGGCCGACAGCGGGCTGAGGTCGCGCGAGCGTGCGAACAGCGCCAGGGCTTCGGCGGTGAACCCCTCCTGCGCCCTGATGACGCCCAGCCCGTTGAGCGCACCCACATGGCGCCCATCGGCCGCCAGCGTGCGGGTGTAGTGCTCGGCCGCCAGGCGCAGCTGGCCCTGGCCGTGCGCCTGGCGGGCCATTGCGTAAGCGACTTCGCTGGCGGGCATGTCGGGCGTGATGGCCGGCGCGGGCATCACCGTCACCGGCACCTGCGCGGCGGTGGCGTGCGGCGCGCTGGTGGGGGTGGCGCAGCCCACCAGGCTGCCGAGCAACAGGGTTGAAGCGAACACGGACGTTTTCATGGAGTGGTACCAGGTTCAGTTGCCGCCCATGGTGGGCAGCAGCACGCGGTAGATGCTGATCATGGCCGGCCCCATGAGCACGACCATCAGCGACGGGAAGATGAAGAAGATCAAGGGAAACAGCAGCTTGAGCGGGATCTTGGCGGCGCGCTCTTCGGCTCGCAAGCGCCGGTGGGTGCGCATGGTCTCGGCCTGCACCCGCAGGGCCTCTGCCACGTTGGTGCCGAAGCGGTCGGACTGCACCAGCATCGAAACAAAAGACGAAATGTCGTCCACGCCGGAGCGCATCGCCAGGTTGCGCAGCGCCAGCTCGCGCTTGACGCCCATGCGCAGCTCCAGCGCCACGAGATTCAGCTCGTCCGACAGGGCCTGGCTGCGCATGCCGATCTCGCCGGCCGCCCGGTTCATGGCGGCGTCCAGCCCCAGCCCGGCTTCCACGCAGACGATCATCAGGTCCAGCGCGTCGGGGATGGCGTTCTGCAGGTTCTCGCGTCGTTTGCTCACCAGGTGCGAAAGGATCACGTTGGGCAGGTAGTAGCCCACCGCCAGCAGCACCACCAGGATCATGAGCGAGGTGTTGAACTTCATGGCCACGCTGCTGAAGCCGCTGTACACCATGAACACACCCGGCAGCAGCAGCGCCAGCAAGGTCTTGCTGGCGAAAAACAGCGCTGGCCACGAGGCCTCGCGCAGGCCGGCGTTCATGAAGCGCACCCGCAGGCTCGAACCTTCCCAGCCCTCCTGGGGCGCGGAGAGCTTGGCCACCGGGCCCACCGCCTTGACCACCTTGGCTTGCCATTGGGCCGCGTCTTCCAGGCCCGGGCCACTGGCGGAGCCGGTCTCGGTCAGGCCGTCAAGCCGGCGCTTGACGCCGGCACTGCGGTTGAGCCAGAGCGTGAGGCCCAGCGTGGCGCCTGCCACCGACAGGAACACCAGCGAAAGGAGCATCCATTGCGAATTCATGCCGTTCTCCTCAGACCTTGATGTCGATGATTCGCCACATGAAGAAGATGCCCAAGGCCATCATCACCAGCGCCACGTACACCACGTTGATGCCTGCCGGGTCCGTGAACAGGACCGAGAGGTACTTGGGATTCAGGATGTTGATGGCACCGGCCACGCAGAACGGCAGTCCGGTCAGGATCCAGGCCGAGAGCTTGCCTTCGGCGGCCAGCGCGCGCACCTTGGCGAACAGCTTGAAGCGCTCCCGCACCAGCTCGGCCAGCTTGCCCAGCAGTTCGCTGAGGTTGCCCCCGGTTTCGCGCTGGATGATCACGGCCATCACGAAGTAGCTCATGTCGGGCGACGGCACCCGGGCGGCGAGGTTGTTCAGTGCGGCGTCCACCGACACACCGAAGGCGATTTCGTCGGACGTGATGCGGAATTCGGCAGCGATCGGATCCACCGCTTCACTGCCCACCATCGCCATGGACGAAGGAAACGCGTGACCGGCGCGCAGCGCACGCGACATCAGATCCATCGCGTCGGGCAACTGGGCCTCGATCTTGTGCAGCCGCGCATTGCGCTTGCGCACCAAGTTCAGCAGGGGCAAGGCGGTCAGGCCCAGCGTGATGGCCAGCGCGGTGTACCAGGGAAAACGCAGCACCAGGCTCACCAGCAAGCCCGCCAGGCCAAACATGGCACTGATCGCCAGCAGGTGCGACACCGTGTTGGCGTCACCAGCCTGCTGCATCAGCTGGTCGAGCTGGCGCGCGCGCGGCAGGCGCAGCAACAGGTTTTGGAAGCCCGGGCTTTCGCTGAGCAGGCGCTGCTTGAGCAGCTTGAGCTCGCCAGCCTCGGTCTGGCCGCCGGCGGAGATGGCGCGCAGCCGGTCGCCCACGCGGCGCACCTCGGGGCTCTTGGTGTCGTTCCAGTACACGTACAGGCCTTCGAGCAGCAGCACCACCGCCACGAAGCCCAGCACCACGAAGAGGGCAAAACTGGTGTTCATCGCATCACTCGTAGATCAGGGAGGGATCGAAGGTGGCATCGGGCACGCTCAGGCCATAGGCCTTGAGGCGGTCCATGAACTTGGGGCGCACACCCGTGGCCCGGAAGTGCCCGGTCACCAGGCCGTCCTTGTCCATGCCGGTCTGGTTGAAGCGGTAGATCTCCTGCATGGTGATCACGTCGCCTTCCATGCCGGTGATCTCCGACAGGCTCACCAGCTTGCGCCGCCCGTCGTTGAGCCGGGCAATCTGCACCACCGCATTCACCGCGGAGCTGATCTGGTGGCGCATCGCATCCTGGCTGATGGTGGCGCCCCCGTAGCCGGCCATGTTTTCCATCCGTGTCAGGGCGTCGCGCGGCGTGTTGGCGTGCACCGTGGCCATAGAACCTTCGTGGCCGGTGTTCATGGCCTGCAGCATGTCAAGCACCTCGGCGCCCCGCACCTCGCCCAGGATCACCCGGTCCGGGCGCATGCGCAGGCTGTTGCGCACGAGCGCGCGCTGATTCACCTCGCCTTTGCCCTCGATGTTGGGCGGGCGTGTTTCCAGCCGCACCACATGGGGCTGCTGCAATTGCAGTTCGGCCGCGTCTTCAATGGTGACGATGCGCTCGTGGTGCGGAATGGATGCCGACAACACGTTGAGCATGGTGGTCTTGCCGGTGCCGGTGCCGCCAGAAATCAGGACGTTGAGCTTGGCCCGCACCATGGCCGACAGCAACTCGGCCAGCACCGGCGTGAGCGAGCGTTTGTCGATCAGGTCCTGGATGGTCAGCGGCACGGTGGCAAACCGGCGAATCGACACCAGCGGACCGTCCAGCGCCAGGGGCGGAATGATCGCGTTCACCCGCGAACCGTCGGGCAGGCGCGCGTCCACCATCGGGCTGGACTCGTCCACCCGGCGGCCGATGCGCGAGACGATCTTGTCGATGATCTTCATCAGGTGCGCGGTGTCGGAGAACACCACCTCGGAGAGCTCCAGGCGGCCGCGGCGCTCCACGAACACCTGCTTGGGTCCGTTGATCAGGATGTCGGAGACGGTGGGGTCGGCCAGCAGCGGCTCCAGCGGCCCCAGTCCCATGATCTCGTCCTGGATGTCCGACGTCAGGCGGCGGCGCTCCATCGCGTTGAGTGCCGCGCCCGCCTCCTGGATCAGGCGCTCGACCAGCAGACCCAGCTCTTCGCGCAGCCGCTCGGGCTTCATGCTGCCCATCACCTCCAGGTCGATGCGGCCCAGCAGCTGGGCATGGAGTTTGTCCTTGAGGGCGTGGTATTCGCTGCTGACAGTTCCCAAGGCCCGGCTGTCGGCATCGGACTCGGCATCGGGTTCGTTCTGGCGCAGCGGGCTGCGCAGCTCCGGGGTGACGGCTCGAAGGTTCATGGCGGTTGTATCCCTGTGGTCAGATCGAAAGGTCGGGGTTCATGTCACGGCCGGCGCCGTTCATGGGGTCCCACGCAAATTGGCAAACCAGCTCTTGGCGCCTGCTTTCACCGTCACGGGAGAAAGCTCCTGCGCCCAGTCCCGCAGCACCTTGGCCACCGGGTCCTTGGGTGCCAGCTTCACCAGCGCCACCCCCTGGTTCACCGATGCCAGCACGCCCAGACCGCTGGCCGGCACCACGCGCGCCACCTTCAGCCGGGTGGCCTGTTCCACGTCGTCCACGCTGATCGGGTTGCCCTTGATGAAGCGGTTCACCACCACCTGAACCTTCTCGGTGGAGTAGCCCAGTCCTTCAAACACCTTGACCACCCGCTTGGCGTCCTGCACCGCGGGCAAGGTTTGCTGGGTCACCATGAACACCCGCTCGGCCAGGTCGAGCGCCTTCACGGTGGTCGGGTCGAAGGTGCGGCTGAGGTCGAGCAGCACGAAGTCGTATTCGGTGCGCGCAAGCCCCACGATGGCGGCCAGGCGATCGGGCGTGACCTCCTCCACCTGATACGGCAACTCAGGCGCGGTCAGCACGTGCAACGTGGGGCCGGCCTTGAGCACGCTGGCGTTGAGCAGGGCCGCGTCCAGGCGGTGGGCCTGGCGTGCCACATCCACCACGCTGGTCTCGACCCGCTGGTCGCTCAGGCAGGCGGCGGTGTCGCCGAAATACAGGTTCAGATCGATCACCAGCACCCGCTTGCCGCTCTCGGCCAGCTGATAAGCCAGGTTGGACGCGATGAAGGTGTTGCCACAACCGCCCTTGGCCGGCACGAAGGCGAACAGCGCGCCTTCGTGCGTGGCGAAGGTGGACTGGTTGGCGCGGGACTCACGCAGGAAGTCCACGGTGATGGAGACCGCATCCGTGTTCAGCGGACCCGGCAACACATCGCGCACACCGGCACGCATGGCGCGTTTGATCGTGGCCAACGACGTGTCGGTGCTCACCAACAGCAGCATGACCCCGGAGGCCCGCGTGGTGGCCACCTCGATGGTGGCGAACGCGGACTCGTCGGGGGCGCCCTGCTCCAGCACCACCGCGTCGGGCTTGTCCTGCTGCATCACCAGTTGCAGCTGGCGCACACCACCCACATGGGCATGGATCTGCACATCGGGCATGGGCTTGAGTTGCTCCACCAGCCGGTCGCGCGACTCGGTGGTTTCACAGATGACGGATACGTTGAAGGTCATGGAGGAGTGGGAGAAGGAGAAATGGGGGGCGCACACACGGGGTTGGCTTCGCCGCCCGGCCCGGTGCTGGCCATGCTCTCGCGGGTCAGCGTCGTCGAAAACGACGGCAGACTGGCGGTCAGCGGCACGAAGGGAATGAAGGTCTGCACCTGTTTGCTCACGGAGACCGTGACCGATTCGCAGGTGCTTGCCGTGCACAGGTTGGGCGCATACGTCACCGTGATGTCGCCGGCTTGCAGCACGCCCAGCATGTTGACCATGCGGGCCTTGATGTCGGTGTCGTTCACATCACACACCACCGCCATGCGGGCGCCCAGGCGGGTGACTTCGGCAGCGGTGTTGACGTAGAACAGCACGCGAGCCATTTCCATGATGCCGATCAACAGCGAGAAGAAGATGATCGCCAGCAGAGCGAACTCGACCGCGGCGACGCCACGCTGGCGGGAGATCTTCGAGGTGTTTCGGGTGGCCATCACAGGGCTCTCACAGCACCTGCCGCATGGTGGCGCGGATGGTGTTGAACTGGATGTCGTTGAGGCCGGGCACGAACGGCAGTGAGGTATCGAACGGGAAACCCACCACGCGCACCTCCACCAGGTTGATCAGACCCAGGCCGGTGGTGACGGCGCTGTAGGTTTCACCCGGGCAGTCGGTGGAGCTCACCGGGTTGCACACGCGGATCATGTCGGTGGTCAGTCCTGGTACCAGCGCAGCACCGGTGCAGCCTTCGTTGCCGTGCACCACCAGGCAACGCGCGGCGGCCACCGGGTACAAAGGATCGGATGGGTTGTGGATCGTGAGGTAGCGCACCGCCCCGCGCACCGACTTGGCCAGGGTGTTGTACTGGTGCAGGGCGCGACCGTACTCGACCACGCCCACCAGCAGCGTGATGAGGGGGATGAGCACCAAGGCGAACTCCACCGCCACGGCACCACGGTGGCGGGCCTGGCGGCGCGGGTTGGGCAGTGATGTGAGGGTCTTCATGTCATTGCACCAGCACCGGCACCAGTGGCCCGACCGTTCCTGTTCCAGGCAGACCGAGCGAAGCACAAGGGCTTGAGGGGTCATTGGATGCGCCCCGGTATTCCAGGAACATGCGTGTGCTGCCCGTGGCTCCGCCACCACCGCCCGCGCTGTTGTTGATCGGGTGCAGCATCAGGATGCAGGCCCACTGCTCCACCGGAGCCGTTGTACCGGTCAGGAACTCGTCGCAATCCACCACCGGCACGATGTTCAGGCGCCGATCGGCTCCGCGTGCTTTGAGGTCCGTGCTGCTGATGACAGAACCCTGGATCTTGAGTCCGGTGACCGTGTCGCTCTGCAGGGCCGCGTTGGAACCACGCTGGGTGGCGAAATTGTTGTAGGCGCCGAACTTGCTCGGCCAGTTGGTGTCCGTGTAGGCGTAGCCCGTGAAATCGGGGGTGATGTCCTGCAGCTTGGTGCTTCCCTTGTAGACACCGAAGCGGCTGTTCCACTCATCGGCCAATGACGAGATCACACCAGCCTGCCCCACTTCCGTGCCCACCGATGGCAGGTTGCAGGTGCCCGCACCCTTGAGGATGCCTGCAAGTTCGCTGGCACCGCCGCTGGGCGGGGTGAAGTCGATCCACTTGAAGTTGCCGGTGAGGTTTTGTGCCCCGGGACCCATGGCGCCTTCCAGCCAGGTGCCTTTGGGTTTGGCTGCACCACTGGCGTCTTTCAGCGCCGAGCTGCAAATACCCACGGGAATCGCACAGGTGGTCTGGGCCGGTGCCAAGGTGGCCGCAGCGGTGGAGACAACCGTCTGGTTGCCGATGTTCACGCCGGGATACACATTGAGCACCTGGATGAACCAGTTGACGATGTTGCCGCGGGTGGCGGTGCAGCGGGCGTAGCGCAGCGCAGCGATTTCGGTGGCGCTCAGGAAGGCCGACTTCGTCTGGTAGGAACCATTGAGCGTCGCACTGAAGCTCACGTCCTGGTCGACGCCGAGCAGCACCGCTTCGCTCTGGAACATCACGGCACTTCGGGTGCCGGTGGTGATGCCCGCCGCCTCGGCAATGTCGAGTTGGCTGGCATTGGTGCCCGTGAGTTCGCGCGCTGCCGCCAGCGCGCAAGCGTCGGCCGCGTTTTGCAGCTCGGTCTTGGCGATGTAGAGCTTGCCCAGATCCAGCGCGAGACCCACAAAACCGATCAGCACCGCCAGCGTGATGCCCACGATGATCGCGATGGCTCCACGCTGCTGCTTGCGAGCGGCGGGGCGGCGGTGGCAATGCTGGTGGGTCATCGTCGGCTCCAGGCGGATTCGGTTCAGTTGCCCGAGAGCGAGCCACCGATGCTGTTGACCTCGAAGGTCTTGGGCGGCGCACGGAACGAATCCTGGTACCGCCCTTGCGCGGCCACGCCAGCCTGGCCGTCGATGCCCAGCACCGGGTCCTTGTTCTCCGAGGCTTTGGGGTTGAGCGTCTGGTTGGCGCGGGCGTCGCGCAGCGCCTTGCCAAAGCTGGCGTCGAGCTTCGGTGTGGTGGTGGAGCAGGCGCCCAGCAGCAGGCTGCTGCCCAGGCACAGCGCGGTGGTGGCGTGGCGGATGGTGGTGTTCATCGGGTGCTCCTTCACTTCACTTGCAGGCCGCCGGCAGGGGCAGCGGGGGTGGTGGGGGTGTCGGGCCTGGCCCGATCGGCTGGCACGTCGGCACGGCCCGAGCCTTCGAGCTGGTTGCCCAGGTAAAACCCCGAGCGGCTGGGTGGCGTGTAGCCGTCGGTGGGCAGTGCGTAGCCAGCGTCCAGCGGTTTGATCAGGCGCGGAGTGATCACGAACATGAGTTCGCTGCGATCGCCCTGGAACTCGTTGCTGCGGAACAGGTTGCCCAACACCGGCACCTCGCCCAGGCCGGGCACGGCGTCCAGTGATTGCGTCACGTTGTTCTTGATCAGGCCGGCGATGGCCAGGCTCTGGCCGTCCATGAGCTGCACCGAGGTTTGCGCGCGGCGGGTCGTGAAGCTCGGCAGGATGGCGGTGCTGCCATTGACCGTGGTGAAGGGCGAACCGGTCTGCGAGAGCTCGGACACCTCGGGCGCCACCTTGAGGTGGATGCGCCCGCCTTCGAGCACGGTGGGGGTGAATTTCACGCCCACACCAAACTCTTTTTCTTCCAGCGTGATGGTGGTGCCACCGTTGTCGTTGGAGCGGGCCACGGGAATGAATATCTTGCCGCCGGCCAGGAAACTGGCCTCTTGCCCGCTGATGGCCACCAGGGTGGGCTCTGCCAGGATCTTGACGAGTCCGTCCTTCTTCTCGGCGTCGATCACGATGCCGTTGCCGTTGTTCTTGATGGCGCTCAACAGGCCACGACCGTCGCCACCGAGCGCTGCTTCGATGCCGTAGGTCCAGTTGCCCGGCCCGTTGCCCTGCGCGTTGGTGCGCCTGAACAGCAAGTTGGCACCCAGTTTGTCGACGAGGGTTTTCGAGACCTCGGCCACCGTCACCTCCAGCATCACCTGCTGGGCCTCGGCAATCGACAGCAGGTTCACCACCTTGGCGTTGTTGGCCTGCGAGCCGCCATCGCTGCTGCCAGTGCCCACCGCCAGCGTCTTGCCGGATTCGGCACGGTTGTCACCGGCCACCACCGGCAGCACCAGGCTGCGGTTCACATCACGCACGAAAGCGTTGGCAATCTCGTCGGCGGCGCGGGCTTTGGTCGCGCTGCTCACCACACCGGTCAAGATCACCGAGTCGGCCGCCGGGCGCACTTCGATGCCCTTCTCGTTGGGCAGCAGTTCGCGCAGCTTGGCCTGCATGCGCTGGTGATCGATGTTCACGTTCACGTCGATGGCGGTGGGGCCCGCGCCCTTGCGCCAGACGATCAGGTTGGTCGAGCCGTAGGTCTTGCCCAGCAAGTACAGCTCGGTCGGGCTGATCAGCGTCACGTCGGCCACACCGGGGTTGCCCAGTGAAATACGGGTCACGGCCGAGGGCATGCGCAGCAGCGTGGACTTGCCGATGGTCAGGTTCATCGTGGGCCCGACGGTGGCGTCGGCCACGGGCTCGGCCACTGGTGGCACCGGTGCGGTCTTGCTGGTGGTCACGCCGCGGGTCACTGCGGTCTGGGCCTGCGCCAGGGTCTGCGTGAACAGCAGGCCCACCGCCAAGGCGTGGAGTACGGGTGTTTTCATGTGCTTGCTCCCTCAGAAATTGGACGTGGACTTCTGCGTGCCGCGGATGACTTCCACGGTGCCGGCGGCTTCGGTGACTGGGCGGGGTGCGGCCGGACGCGGGGCGGCGCGGCGAACCGGTGTTGCCTGCGGCTGCGGCGCTGGTGCAGCAGCCGTCTTTTTCGCGGCGGCGGTCGGATCAAAGAGGTCCTCGCGGGTGATGCCGTTGGTGGGTGTGCCTTCAATATCAACCTGATTGCGCAGCATCAGCGACAGCGTGCCCACGTTGCGCGCCAGGTCGATTTTCTCGGCCTGCTCGGGGAGCACTTCCAGCGTGACCGCGTTCACCACACGGGCCTTGCTGTTGTCAGGCCGGTTGGCTTCTTGCGCCACGGCCAGCACCATGATGCGTTCGAGCACGACCCGCGAAATGGACTTGTCACGGTCGTCGTTGATGTTCACCAGAAGATCGACATAGCTGCCTGGGGCCAGGAAGCCGGCCACGCCAACCACCTCGTTCACCTTCACCGTGATGGCGCGGTGCCCGGGTTTGATGACCGAATCCAGACCGGCCTTGGTGCCCTCGGGCGCCAGCTTGGGCTCCAGGACCGGCTCGCCCTTGTAGATGCCGGCGCGCACCACGCGGCCTTCGAGCAGCTTGACGTCGTTGAACGAGCCCTCGGGTTGGCTGCCAGCCGGCCAGGCAATGGGCTGCAGCATCTGCGCCGTGATGGCCTGGCCCAGCTCCAGGTCGCGGGTGGCCACCAGCACCGACGATTTCTCGCCAGCAGCCTGCTGACCCATCCAGCGGGCAGCCAGAATCACGGCCGCCAGGCCCGCCAGCACCGACAGCGCCAGCATGATCAATGCGCGTTTGCTTTGCATGTCACTCTCCTGAAATGTTGTTGACCAGAGTCCGGGGGATCCGGTCCTCCAGTCCGAAATACGCGTTCCATGCCCAGTCCAGCCGCTCGCAGGTCATGCGAGCAGGCTCGCCGAGGTAGCGGTCGAGGTCGGCGATCTTGCTGATCACGTCGAACGGGATGCAGGGGTAGTACGGGGTGTCATCGCATGGGTGCAATGTGTTGATGAGGTGATCGATGGCGCGCAAGTCTTCCGGCACGCCGCTGCGCAGGCAGGCCTGGGCCACCACGGTGCGGTAGCTGGCGGCGTCCAGTGCGTGGATGCGCAGCTTGTAGCCCAGCCGGCGCGCAAAGGCGGGGTCCACCAGCTCGTCAGGCGAGAGGTTCGACGAGAAGATCACCCGTACATCGAACGGCACCGAGAATTTGGTGCCGGTGTTCAGGGTGAGGTAGTCCACGTGCCGGTCCAGCGGCACGATCCAGCGGTTCATGAGGTCGCGCGGGCTCACGCGCTGGCGTCCCAGGTCGTCCACCACGAAGATGCCGTTGTTGGCTTTCATCTGCGGCGGCGCAATGTGCAGGCGGCTGCTGGCATCAAATTCGAGGTCCAGCGTGTCCAGCGTGAGTTCACCGCCAGCAATCACCACGGGGCGCTCGGTGCGCACCCAGCGACCGTCGCTGGAGAGGTCGCGCACCAGGGCGCGGTCGGGCACGGGCGCCAGCGTCACACGCTTGTGCACGATGGGGTCGAACACCGTGATCACCTCACCGTCCACATAGACCGCGTGCGGCACCCAGATGTGGCCCTCCAGCGTGCGCACCAGGTGTTCGGCCAGGTAGGTCTTGCCGGTGCCGCTGTCGCCAAACAGGTAAATGGCCTTGCCCGAGTTGAGCGCACTGCCCAGCGTGGGCAACAGCGCTGGGTCGACCACCATGTCGCCCAGCACCTGCTGCAGCCTTTCGGCCCGCACCGGCGCAAGGTGCTGGCCCTGCTCTTTCACCTGGGCGATGTAGTCGTTGAGCGGCACCGGTGCGGGGCCCACGTAATGGCATTTCTCGAAGGCCAGGCGCGCCAGGCGGTGGCCGGCATCGGTGAGCACGTAGCTGATGTCGCCGTCCAGCGTGCCGCGGCGCGGCACCTCCACCAACGCCAGGCTGCGCATTTGGTGCAGCAGCCCGTCCACCAGCGGCACCGGCAGACCGAGTGCCTGCGCCAGCGCGAACAGCTTGAGCTCACCCTTGCGTCCGAGATGGCGCAAGGCCAGGTCGGATAGAAACGAAGCCGGCAGACCCGCAATGTCGGAGACATCAACGAGCGTGTCGGTAGGTTCCGACTTCAGCAGCGTGGAGACCGGGATGCGGGTAGTGTCCAGCATGGTGTGGGCCTCAGAAATTCAGGATCGGGGTGCGCCCCGAGAACACCCACGCAGCGTGCGCGGCGACGCCCATGGCGATGGCCACGGCGTAAGGCATGCGCCAGAGGGTTTGCGCGGGTTTGAACTGCCCCGTCATCACGGCGGCCATGTTGTTCAACAAGAGCCGGGGATGACCCACAACGGCCATGCGCGCCAGGGCCAGCACACCACCTGCCAGGAGTACCCACAGGGCGATGTTGAGAAAGGCCGCGGTGCCGGCAAAGGCGCCCACACCAGCGAGCAGCTTCACGTCGCCTGCGCCCAGGGCGCGAAGGGCGTACATGGGAAGAAAGGCCATCAATGCGACCAACCCGCCAAGCAGGCTGCCGGCAAAACCCAAGGCACCTGGTGTGAGTGAGAAAAGTCCGTCGTTCACCCGGAAAGGCTGCGGACCCACGGCATTGAGCAGCAGTCCGGCGATCAGGACTGTCAACACCAGGAAATTGGGAATACGGCGAGCGCGGGCATCAAAGGCAATCGCAACAAGCAGCGCGATCGCAAGAATGCACGAAGCAATTAGCTGCCATGAAGAAACTTGTATTTGTAGTTGTACGTTCATCTCTGCACCTCCTTTCTTCACTCCAACTGGCTAACCTGCGCGAAACCCAGGCAGGTGGAGTACCAAACGCGTTGACGTTTCAGGTTTCAATCGCCGGCTACCGCCTCGACCACCTTGGCGCTCCATGCATCCCATCCAGCCCCCTGCGATCCGCCCAACAGCGAAAAACCGACAATCGCGGCCAGCGCTATCAATGCGGCCATGAGCGCGTACTCGATGGAGGTCACACCGATTTCCTTCTGGCTGCTCGCTGGCGTCACTTGAAATGCCATTTCGACCTCCGTGTCAAAAGGGGAAGGGGCACAAGCCCCTTCTCGTCATGGGCTTACGGAAAGCAAGTTGCGGACGGATTGCTCAAGCAAGCAGCAATGTTGCCGAACAGGGTGTTCAGATTGGTACCAACCAGGGCAGCACCGGCAATGATCACCACCGCAATCAGCGCCGCAATCAGGCCGTATTCAATCGCCGTCACACCCTCTTCATCACGCAGGAAACGGCGCGTCGCATTCAGAAATTTGTCCATGATTAACTCCTTGACTAAGTTGATTCACCGGTCACCCCCCATGAGCAACCAGTGGCTGATGGCTTGCTGGAACCCCACCCCCGTGGATACGTTCAGTTACGTGAGTAACAAAATATCGCCAGCCACGAATGAATTGTGATGACTTCGTAACCAGATGCAAGCAACTAGCCCTGCCTTGTTACACGAAACGCCCGAAATCGTTCTTTTTGTTAGAAGAAGCGTGACAACCAACACATTTCTCAGTACGAAGTAGTACATGCGAGGCATGGACAGAGGGCGCAAATGCAACGCCTTCGCCCACAAATGCTTAGCTTTTAGTATTCATTTGTGCAAAACCTCTGTCTGTGGGTACCCATGGCGTCCGACCAACCGTCACGCCAGCGACGGGCGAAAAAAAGCCGCTGAAAGCGGCTTGTCGGGTGGGCAGTGTCGGCGCTCAGCTTCGAAGTGCAGACCGAAGCTGTACCCCGATTTCGGGCCGCTCGGCGAACGGGTCCGCCGGGTTGGTCTGGTTCACGATGCCTTCCATGCGGGCGCGTACATTCCCCAGTGCGCGCGGGTGGCTGAAGATATAAAAGCGGTCGGCCGTGATGGCGTCAAACACCAGCTGCGCCACCTCGGCCGCCGTGACCTTGCCCGAGCTCACCGCCTTGTCGCTCATGGCCTGGCCAATCAGCTGGCTCTGGGTGGCTTTCTCATCGGCCAGTTCGGCCGGCTTGTTGCGGTGGCTCTGGCTGATGCCGGTGGGCACGAAGTACGGGCAGAGCACGCTCGCGCTCACCTGGTCGCTTACCAGCTTCAGGTCCTGGTACAGGGTCTCGGTCAGGCTCACCACGGCGTGCTTGCTCACGTTGTAGATGCCCATGTTGGGAGGCGTGAGCAGGCCGGCCATGCTGGCGGTGTTCACGATGTGGCCGCGCCAGGCCGGGTCTTTCTTTGCGGCGGCCAGCATCATGGGGGTGAACAGGCGAACGCCGTGCACCACGCCCCAGAGGTTCACGCCCAGCACCCACTCCCAGTCCTTCACCGAGTTCTCCCAGATCAGGCCGCCCGAGCCCACACCCGCGTTGTTGAACACGAAATGCGGTGCTCCGAAGGTCTTCTCCACGTCGGCGGCCAGCGCCTCCATCTGCGCCTGGTCCGCGACGTCCACCTTGCGCGCAAGCACCCTCACGCCGGTGGCACTGATCTCGGCCGTGGCCTTGTCCAGCGCGTCCTGCTGCACGTCGACCAGCACGAGGTTCATGCCCAGCCTGGCGCCAATGCGCGCGCACTCCAGGCCGAAGCCCGAGCCCGCGCCGGTGAGCACGGCGGTCTTGTCTTTGAAGTCTTGAATCATGTCTGTCTCCTCTGTGGGTGTGTCAACAATCAGGCGGGGCGCAGCATTTCGATGTGGTCGATGCCGTCCTCGATGTACATCGGGCCCGACGGCTCAAAACCATGCTGTCGGTAGAAGGGTTGCAGGTGCGCCTGCGCGCCGATGCGGATGGGCTGCATCCCCCACAGGCCGTGCAGCGCCCGCACTGCCTCGCGCATGAGCACATGGCCCAGGCCGCCACCGCGCGCCGCCGGCAGCGTGACCACGCGGCCAATGCTGGCTTCGTTGAACTTCAAGCCTGCCGGCACCAGGCGGGCATAGGCTTCGAGCCCCCGGGCTCCTTCGCCCAACAGGTGAAAGCACTGCGCGTCGGCCCCGTCCATGTCCTGGAACACGCAGTGCTGCTCCATCACGAACACTTCGGTGCGCAATTGCAGCAGGGCATAGAGCGTGCGGGCATGCAGGGCATCAAACGGCAGGCAGCGCCAGGTCTGGGGGGTGGGGCTCAAGCGCGCACTTCCCTCAGCACAAAACCAATGCGTGGGAAATGCACGTGCAGCAGCCCGGCGCGATCATCGGTGCGCTCCAGCGTGTAGCGGGTTCGGGTGGCCGCGCGCAAGATGCCCTCGGTGGGCTCTTGCCCAAACGTCTCGGCGCTGATGGTCACGCGGCTGCCCAGCGCGATGCCGTGGTCGTCCTGGAAGGTGTCGTCGGTGTGGGGCGCGGGCTGGGCGGCAGCGGCGATGGCGATGGCATCGGTGGACGTGAGTTTGCTCAAGTGGCCGTGGCCGATGGCGGCCATGCGGTCCATCCATTCAATGACGTGCGGCGTTGCGTCCAGGATGCCGGCCATGGCGGGGTTGACCACGCGGCTGAACCACAGTGGGTGGTAGGCCGCGAAGTCGGCCACGCAGGGTGCATCACCCAGCAGGAAGGGGTGCATTTCCACCATGGTCGAAAGGCGGCGCAGGTAGCTCTTGTAGGCGGAGCTTGCGTCGCCCGGGCGCAGGCTGGTCATGCCGCCACGCATGGCACCGCGGTCGGCCGCGAAGGCCTGTGCGGCTTCGGGCGGCTGGCCGGCAAACAGCGCCGCCGCGCCTTTGGGGCTGAGGCTGTAGCCCATGGCGGCCCAGAACAGCGTGCTGTCGGCCCACTGGGACAAAACGCGCGCCATGCCTTTGAGGTGTTCGGGGTAGAGCGTGGGCTCGGGCTGGTGGTGTTCGAGCACGTCGCAGATGAGCGCGGTGTCGCAATAGATATCGGCGCCGATCTGCAGGAACGGCGTGCGGCGGTAGCCGCCGGTGAGGGTGATCACGTCGGGCTTGGGCATGATGCGCGGGATATTCACACTCTGCCAGCTGAGCTTCTTGTGGCCCAGGATCAGGCGCACCTTTTCCGAAAACGGCGACGTGGGGTAGTGGTGCAGGATGAGGTCGGGCATGGTGTCTCCAGGTTCGTTGTTGTTCAGTGCGGCATGGCGCGGTTGAGTATGGCGTCGAAGTCGACACCGGCGCCCAGCGAGCCGAAGCTGTGACCCCACTCACCGCCAATGCGCGAATCACAGAAGGCACCGAACACGGCAGATGGCGCGGTCTGCGCGAGCAGCGCGGCCTGCACGGCCAGGGCCACGTCTTGCGCCAGGCGGCGCGCCTCCATCTCGGTGGCCATTTCTTCCACGCGGATCGGCAGTTGCGCGGCGAGCCGGTCCAGCGCCGGGTGCATGCCGCGTGCCGGGGCCAGTTCGTGTGCCAGTGCGGCGGCGGCGTCGGCCTTGCGCAAGGCGCGCAGCAGGTCGATGGCCATGATGTTGCCCGCGCCCTCCCAGATGCTGTTGAGCGGCATCTCGCGGTAGATGCGCGCCATCACGCCCTCGCCGCCCTCTTCCACATAGCCGTTGCCACCCAGGCACTCCATGGTTTCCTGTGCAAAGTGGCTGCCGCGCTTGCAGATCCAGAACTTGGCCACCGGCGTGAGCAGGCGGTTCATCACCTGTTCGTGGGCATCGCCGGGGCGGTCGAAACTGCGCGCCAGGCGCAGTGCCAGTGCGGTCGCGGCCTCCGATTCCAGCGCCAGGTCGGCCAGCACGTTTTTCATCAGCGGCTGGTCGATCAGCATCTTGCCGAACGCCTTGCGCTGTGCCGTGTGGTTGAGCGCAATGCTCAGCGCCTGGCGCATCAGGCCGCTGGTGCCCAGAGCGCAATCGAGCCGCGTCATGGTGCCCATGGCCAGGATCTGCGGAATGCCCCGGCCCTCCTCGCCCACCAGCCAGGCACTGGCGCCCACGAACTCCACCTCGGAGCTCGCGTTGGCCTTGTTGCCCAGCTTGTCCTTCAGGCGCTGGATGAAGAGCTGGTTCATCGAACCGTCGGGCAACACGCGCGGCAGGAACAGGCAGCTCAGGCCATTGGTGGTCTGCGCCAGGATCAGGAAGGCGTCGCACATGGGCGCGGAGAAGAACCACTTGTGGCCGGTGACGCTGAAACGCTGGCCCCAGTGGTCTGTGCCGGTGGGCTCTGCGCGCGTGGTGTTCGCGCGCACGTCGGAGCCGCCCTGCTTCTCGGTCATGCCCATGCCCATGGTCAGGCCGACCTTGTCGCGCCAGACCTTGAGGGTCGGGTCGTAGGCGCGGCTGGTGAGGCCGGGTGCCCACTCGTTGTAGATGGCCTCGTTGTCCTTGAGCGCCGGGGCGACGGCGTAGCTCATGGAAATGGGGCAGAGGATGGAAGGCTCCAGCTCGGTGAACAGCATGAATCCGGCAGCACGCAACTGGTGGGCATGCCCGGTGGCCTGCTGCTCGGCGGAAAAGGCCGTACCGTGCAGACCGGCCGCCACCGCTTCTTTCATCAACGCGTGATAACTCGGATGAAACTCCACCTGGTCCACCCGCTGCCCAAACCGGTTGTGCGTCTTGAGCTGCGGCGTGTGCACATTGGCCAGCCGCGCGTGCGCCTGCATCTCGCCGCTGCCCACAATGGCGCCCAGCGCCTGCAGCGGCGCCGTGTCCAGTGCAGGCGCGTTGAACGCCAGCGCGGCCTGCATGGCCCGGTTGGCGCTGAACAGGTTGGTGTCGACCAGCGGCGCGGGCTGGTTGAACACTTCGTGCGTGGTCACCATGCCGGCCTCCTGGTGGTCAGATCAGCTTGACGAGTTGTTTGCCGAAGTTCTTGCCCTTGAGCAGCCCCATGAAAGCTTCGGGTGCAGCGGCAAGACCCTCGGCCACGGTTTCGCGCGGGCGCAGTTTGCCGGTGGCCACCAGCGTGCCCAGCTCGGCGAGGGCCTCGGGCCAGACTTCCATGTGCTCGCTGACGATGAAGCCTTCGATCTTCAGACGGTTCACCAGGATCAGCGCGGGGTTGGTCAGCGGCAGTGGCTGGCCGTCGTAGCCGGCGATCATTCCGCACACGGCGATGCGGCCGAAGGCGTTCATGCGCAGAAGCACGGCATCCAGCACCATGCCACCGACGTTTTCGAAATAGCCGTCGATGCCCTTGGGGCACACGTCTTTCAAGGCTTTGGCCAACGAGTAAGCGTCCTTGTGCAGCTTGTAGTCGATGCAGGCGTCAAAGCCGAGCTCTTCCACCGCGTACTTGCACTTGTCGGGCCCGCCGGCGATGCCCACCGCGCGGCAACCGCGCGCCTTGGCCAGCGCACCGAAGGCGCTGCCCACCGCCCCGGTGGCCGCGCTCACCACCACGGTGTCGCCAGGCTTGGGGTTGATGATCTTCACCAGGCCGTACCAGGCGGTCACGCCGGGCATGCCGACCGCACCCAGGTAATACGACAGCGGCACATGCGTGGTGTCGACCTTGCGCAGGGCACCGACCTGGTTGGCGTCGACCACGCTGAACTCCTGCCAGCCGCCCATGCCCACGACCTGGTCACCGGCCTTGAACTTGGGGTGCATGGACTCGACCACCTCGCCCACGGTGCCGCCGATCATGACCTCGCCCAGCGGCTGCGAAGCCGCGTAGCTCTTGCTGTCGTTCATGCGCCCGCGCATGTACGGGTCCAGGCTCAGGAAGTGGTGACGCACCAGCACCTGGCCGTCCTTGAGCGCAGGTGTGTCGATGGTGACGAGCTTGAAGTTGTCGACGGTGGCTTCGCCCTGGGGACGGTTGTCGAGAACGATCTGGTGGTTGGTGGGCATGGTGTGTCTCCTTGGAAATCAGTCGGTGGAAATGCGGTTGAAGGGCTGGACGCTGCCCGCGCCCACCGGCAGCCGGGCGACGAATTTGAAGGTGCCGGTGGCGTGCGCGCAGAGCTTGCCCGCTGCGTCAAAAATGCTGCCTTCGGTGAAAGCCATGGTGGCAGTGCGGTGCAGCAGCTTGCCTTTGGCAGTGAGCGGCCCCTTGGCTGCGCGCATGAAGCTGGTCTTCATCTCGATGGTCACGCAGCCCATGTCGGGCTGCACCGAGCGCGCTGCGTGCGCCATCACCACGTCGAGCAGCGTCATGCTCGCACCGCCGTGCACCACGTCGAAGGAATTCAGGTGGTCATCGGAAGGCTTGAAGCCGATCTCCGCCTCGCCGCCTTCGAACTGTTGCAGTTCGAAGCCGAGCAGTTCGACGAAGGGGATGCGAACGGAAAACTCCATGAACTGCTCAGCCTCCGGTGATGATGGACACACCACCGTCGACCGCCAGCCACTGGCCGGTGATGTGTTTGCCGGCATCGCTTGCGTACAGCAAGGTCAGGCCTTTCAGGTCTTCGTCGTCGCCCAGGCGGCCCAAGGGCGCGTGCGCGGCCAGTCGCTCCTCGCCCATGGCCTTGAGCGTGCCCATGGTCATCTTGCTGGGGAAGAAGCCGGGGCAGATCGCGTTGACGCGGATGCCGTGTGCGCCCCACTCGGCGGCCAGTGCGCGGGTGAAGTTGATCACCGCACCCTTGGAGGTGTTGTAGGCAATGGTCTTCATGTCGCGCGGGTTGCCACCCAGGCCGGCAATCGATGCGGTGTTGATGATGCTGCCGCTTTTGCGCGCGATCATGCTGCGCTTGGCCACGATCTGGCTCAGGATGAAGTAGCTGCGCACGTTGAGGTTCATCACCTTGTCCCACGCGTCCACCGGGTGGTCTTCGGCGGGCGCGCCCCAGGCGGCGCCAGCGTTGTTGATCAGGATGTCGATGTCGCCCAGGCGCTGCAAGCTCTCGTCGGCCAGGCGCTGGATGTCTTCTTCCTTCGAGCAATCAGCGGCGATCCAGCGGGCGTCGATGTTGGCGGCCTGCAGCTCGGCGGTGGCGGCTTCCAGATCGTCGGCCTTGCGAGAGCTGATCACCACGCGGGCGCCCGCTTCACCCAGCGCATGGGCCATCTGCAGGCCCAGGCCGCGCGAGCCGCCGGTGATGAGGGCGGTCTTGCCCTTGAGGTCGAAGAGTTGGTGGATGGTTCGGGTCATGTTCATGTCTCCTGGTTTCAAGCTCCCTCCCCCGCTGGGGGAGGGTCGGGATGGGGGCAGCGCGTCAGACGCTCAGGTCTCGAAGTCCATGCACTGACGTTCGAGAACCACTTTTCTCATGAAAGGCTTCAGCGCCACATGCGAAGGGTGTGTCTGATAGGCCGCGAGCGCTGCGCGGTCGGTGAAGCTGCTGTTGAGCACCAGGTCGTAGGTGCCCTCCAGGCCGGGCTGGGCCGTGGCCACGTCAAAGCGCTCGATGCCGGGCACCAGGTGGGCACAGGCATCGAGCAAGGCCTTGGCCTGGGCGATGTTGGCGGCCTTGTTGCCCTCGGCGCCCAGGTCCTTGATCTTCCACATCACGATGTGGTGCAGCATCAGAACGCCTCCTCGGGCAGCGCGGCGCAGGTCTGGTCGCGGCTGCTCACCACCTGCAGCCAGGCGCCGATCTTCGGCAGCTCGTAGTGGAAGAAGAAACGCATGGCGGCGAGGCGCCCGGTGCGCGCAGCCGAGTCGGGCGCGCCGTGTGCGGCCAGTGCCACATCGAGCCACACCCAGGCCAGCACCGTGTGGCCAAAGGCCTGCAGATACGGCACGGCGTTGGCCAGCGCGTCGGTGGGCTCGCCCGTGGACCACGCGGCCTGGGTGGCGGCCCCCACCTGCGCGAGCGCCAGGCCCAGCGCGTTGGCGTGTGCGGCGAACTCGGGCACGTGGAGGGCGCGCTGGATCGTGTCGTTGATTCGCCCCGCCAGCAGCGTGAGGCCCTTGCCACCTTCCATCAGCACCTTGCGGCCCAGCAGGTCCATGGCCTGGATGCCGTGTGTGCCCTCGTGGATCATGTTCAGGCGGTTGTCGCGCCAGTACTGCTCCACCGGAAAGTCACGCGTGTAGCCATAGCCGCCATGGATCTGGATGGCCAGGCTGTTCGCTTCCAGGCACCACTCGCTCGGCCAGCTTTTCGCAATGGGCGTGAGCACCTCGAGCAGCAAGCGCGCGTCGTCGGCCGCGGCCGCTTCGGCTGTGTGCTGCTCATCCACCAGACGCGCGCAGTACAGCTCCAGCGCCAACGCACCTTCGCAATACGACTTCTGCGCGAGCAGCATGCGTTTCACGTCGGCGTGTTCAATGATGCGCACGGGCGGCTGGGCGGGGTCTTTGCCGGCCGGCCCCATGGGGCGGCCCTGCGGGCGGTTTTTGGCGTAGTCCAGGCTCGCGAGATAACCCGCCATGCCCAGCATGGTGGCCGCCATGCCCACGCCGATGCGGGCCTCGTTCATCATGTGGAACATGCAGTGCAGGCCCTTGCCCGCCTGCCCCACGAGGTAGCCGACAGCACCGGCCTCGCCGCCGACCGGGTACTTGCCTTCGCCAAAGTTCAGCAGCGTGTTGGTGGTGCCGCGCCAGCCGCATTTGTGGTTGAGCCCGGCCAGCGCCACGTCGTTGCGCTCGCCGGTCAACTCACCGGCGATGTTCACGATCTTCTTGGGCACGATGAACAGCGAGATGCCGCGCGTGCCGGGCACGAGCTTGCCGTGTTCATCCGGAATCTTGGCCAGCACCAGGTGGATGATGTTCTCGGTCAACTCGTGCTCGCCGGCCGAGATCCACATCTTGTTGCCCTTGAGCCGGTAGCGCGGGCCCAGCGGATCGTCGGCGAAGTCGGCACCGTCGGGCACGGCGCGGGTGGACACGTCGCTCAAGCTGGAGCCGGCCTGCGGCTCCGACAGGCACATGGTCCCCGAGAAACGGCCGCTGAACTCGTTGAGCGCAAAAACCCGCTTCTGCGCGTCGGTGCCATGCACCATGAGCAGGTTGGCGTTGCCGGTGGTGAGCATGCCGCTGCCGATGCTGACCGAAGCCATGGCAAAGAACGCGTTGGCCGCAGCCTCCACCGTGTAGGGCAGCTGCATGCCGCCCACCTCGTAGTCCTGCGCGGCGCTCAGCATGCCCGAGGCCGCGTAGGCCTTTTGCGCATCGTGCGTGGCCTGCGGCAGGATCACGCGCTCGCCGTCGAAGTGCGGCTCTTGTGTGTCCACCAGCCGGTTGAACGGTGCGTACTTCTCGCGCGCAATGCGCTCGCAGGTGTCGAGCACCGCGTCGAACGTTTCGCGGCTGTGGTCCGCGAAACGCTCACGCTGCTGCAGCGTCTCGACGTGCAGCCAGTCGTGCAGCAGGAAGTCGACGGTCGGGCGCAAAGTCATGGTGCGCCCCGGTGTCAAAGAACTTCGAACACACCAGCGGCGCCCATGCCGCCGCCGATGCACATGGTGACCACGACACGTTTGGCGCCACGGCGCTTGCCTTCGATCAGCGCGTGGCCGGTCAGGCGCTGGCCCGACACGCCGTAGGGGTGGCCCACCGCAATGGCGCCGCCGTTGACGTTGAGCCGGTCGCCCGGAATGCCCAGCTTGTCGCGGCAGTAGATCACCTGCACCGCGAAGGCTTCGTTGAGTTCCCACAGGTCGATGTCGCTCACTTTGAGGCCCAGGCGCGCGAGCACCTTGGGGATGGCGAACACCGGGCCGATGCCCATCTCGTCAGGCTCGCAACCCGCCACCGCGAAGCCGAGGAAACGGCCCAGCGGGGTCAGGCCACGCTTCTCGGCCAGGGTTTCGTTCATCAGCACGCAGGCGCCGCCGCCGTCGCTGAACTGGCTGGCGTTGCCGGCCGAGACCAGGCCGCCCGGCAGCGCGGAGCGCAGGCCGTGGATGCCTTCAAACGTGGTGCCGGCGCGGATGCCTTCGTCGTTCTCCACCGTCACCTGCTTGGTCGTCAGACCCATGACCTTGTCGGCCACGCCGGCGGTCACGGTGATGGGGGCGATCTCGGCCTTGAACAGGCCGGCTTCGAGTGCTGCCGTGGCCTTTTGCTGGCTGGCGGCGCCGTACTCGTCCATGGCGTCGCGGCCGATGCCGTAGCGCTTGGCCACCTGCTCAGCGGTCTGCAGCATGTTCCAGTAGATCTCGGGCTTGTTCTTCGCGAGCCACGGGTCGGCCAGCATGTGGGTGTTCATTTCCTGCTGCACGCAGGAGATGCTCTCCACGCCACCGGCCACATACACATCGCCTTCGCCCGCGATGATGCGTTGCGCGGCCATGGCGATGGTCTGCAGGCCGGACGAGC
This sequence comes from Hydrogenophaga sp. PBL-H3, assembly GCF_010104355.1. NCBI lineage: Bacteria > Pseudomonadati > Pseudomonadota > Betaproteobacteria > Burkholderiales > Comamonadaceae > Hydrogenophaga > Hydrogenophaga sp. PBL-H3. The sequence goes on along the minus strand of NZ_CP044972.1, from coordinate 2,297,493 downwards.
AGAAACGGTTGACCGTCATGCCCGAGGTGGTGATGGGCAGGCCGGCGCGCAGCGCGATCTGGCGCGCGATGTTGGCGCCGGTGGCGCCCTCGGGGTTGGCGCAACCCATGATGACGTCGTCCACTTCGGCGGCTTCGATGCCGGCGCGGGCAACCGCGTGCTGCACCGCGTGGCCACCGAGGGTGGCACCGTGGGTCATGTTGAAGGCGCCCTTCCAGCTCTTGGCCAGGGGGGTGCGGGCGGTGGAAACGATGACGGCGTTGGTCATGAAATGTTCTCCTGTTCGGTCTTGTGCTGTGGGGTCAGGCGTTGAAGGTCTTGCCTTCGGCGACCAATCGGGCCAACAAGGGCGCTGGCTCCCAGAATTTCGCGTCGTCCAGCGGATTCTTGGCAAAGCGCTTCATGCTCTGCACCACGTTGAACAGGCCCACCGTGTCGGCGTAAATCATCGGGCCGCCGCGGTGCGCGGGGAAGCCGTAGCCGAAGATGTAGACCACGTCGATGTCGCTGGCCTTGTTGGCAATGCCCTCTTCCAGGATGTGCGCGGCCTCGTTCACCAGCGCGTACACCAGGCGCTGCACGATCTCCTCATCCGAAATCTTGCGCGGTGTGATGCCCAGCGTCTTGCGGTGGTCCTCGATCATCTTCACCACCTCGGCGTTCGGGATCGCGTCGCGCTTGCCCGGCACGTAGTCGTACCAGCCGGCGCCGGTCTTCTGGCCGTAGCGGCCCTTCTCACACAGCAGGTCGGCGGTCTTGCTGTACTTCATGTCCGGCTTTTCCTGGTAGCGGCGCTTGCGGATCGCCCAGCCGATGTCGTTGCCGGCCAGGTCGCCCATGCGGAACGGGCCCATGGCCATGCCGAACTTCTCCATCGCCTTGTCCACCTGCTCGGGCGTGCAGCCTTCGTCGAGCAGGAAGCCGCCCTGGCGGCCGTACTGCTCGATCATGCGGTTGCCGATGAAGCCGTCGCACACGCCGGAGACCACCGCGGTCTTCTTGATCTTCTTGGCCACGGTCATGACGGTGGCCATCACGTCCTTGGCGGTCTTCTCGCCGCGCACCACTTCCAGCAGCTTCATCACGTTGGCCGGGCTGAAGAAGTGCAGGCCCACCACGTCTTGTGGGCGCTGGGTGAACGAAGCAATCTTGTTGACGTCCAGCGTGGAGGTATTGCTGGCCAGGATCGCGCCCGGCTTCATCACGCGGTCGAGCTCCTTGAACACCGCTTCCTTCACGCCGATCTCTTCGAACACGGCCTCGATCACCAGGTCGGCCGAGCCGATGTCGTCATAGCTCAGCGTGGTGCTCAAGAGCGCCATGCGCTGCTCGTACTTGTCCTGCTTGAGCTTGCCCTTCTTGACTTGCGCTTCGTAGTTCTTGCGGATGGTCGCGATGCCGCGGTCCAGCGCGTCCTGCTTCATCTCGAGGATCTTCACCGGGATGCCGGCGTTCAGAAAGTTCATGGAGATGCCGCCACCCATGGTGCCCGCACCGATGACGGCGACCGAGGCGATCTCGCGCTTGGGCGTGTCTTCCGGCACGTCGGGAATCTTGCTCGCGGCGCGTTCGGCCGTGAACAGGTGGCGCAGCGCACGGCACTCGGGCGTCCACATCAGGTTGATGAAGATTTCGCGCTCGAAGGCCATGCCGTCGTCAAACTTCTTTTTCGTCGCGGCTTCCACCGCGTCCACGCACTTGGCGGGCGCGGGGAAGTTCTTCGACATGCCCTTGACCATGTTGCGCGCAAAGGCAAAGTACGCATCGCCCAGCGGGTGTTTGCATGGCAGGTTGCGCACCTTGGGCAGTGCGCTGCCGTCGGCGTGTTTGGCGGCCATCTCGCGCGCCAGGGCCAGGGCTTCCTCGGACAGGCTCTCGGCCGATGCGGCCATCTTGTCGAACAGCTTCTGGCCCGGCAGCATGGCGAGCATCTCGCTCTTGACCGGTTCGCCGCTCACGATCATGTTGAGCGCGGGCTCCACACCCAGGGCGCGCGGCAGGCGCTGGGTGCCGCCGGCACCGGGGATCAGGCCCAGCTTCACCTCGGGCAGTGCCACGTTGGTGCCGGGTGCGGCAATGCGGTAGTGGCAGCCCAGGGCCAGCTCCAGGCCACCGCCCATGCACACGCTGTGGATGGCGGCGATGACGGGCTTGGAGGTGTTTTCCACCGCCAGGATGACGGAGAGCAGGTTGGGTTCGGCCAGCGCCTTGGGGGAACCGAACTCACGGATGTCGGCACCGCCCGAAAACGCCTTGCCGGCACCGGTGATCACGATGGACTTCACGGCCGGATCGGCTTCTGCCTTCTCCAGACCGGCGGCAATGCCCTGGCGGGTGGAGAGCCCCAGGCCGTTGACCGGCGGGTTGTTCATGGTGATGACGGCCACATCGCCGTGGACCTGGTACTCAGCGGTCATGGAATCTCCTTCGTTGTTGGCGGAAAACGGGTGCCCCGAGGGCGTTGACTGTGATGTTCTTCTTGAAAAAGAACGATCGTTCGATTCTAGGAACTTGCTGCGCTGCCGCAAGGGCCTCTTGTCGCCAGCGAGTCAGGCTGTGGCGTGCTCAGACTTCCAGCCATTCCTTGCGCACCTGGGAATCGGCGCGAAGTGTTTCCGGCGTGCCTTGAAACACGATGCTGCCGTGCCCCATGACCAGCACACGGTCGGAAATGCTGAGCGCAATGGTGAGCTTCTGCTCGATCAGCAGCACTGAGACGCCCCGGCTTTTCAGCTTTTGCAGGTACTCGGCCACCAGCTCCACGATCTTGGGCGCCAGGCCCTCGGTGGGCTCGTCGATGATGATGAGATCGGGGTCACCCATGAGGGTGCGGCACAGCGTGAGCATCTGCTGCTCGCCGCCCGAGAGCACGCCGGCCTCGGTGTGTTCGCGCTCTTTCAGGCGCGGGAACATGGCGTACATGTCGTCGAAGCTCCAGCGCGCGCCGATGCCCTTGCCTTTCTGGCCGAGCAGCAGGTTCTGGTGCACGGTGAGCTTGGGGAAGATGTCGCGGTTTTCCGGCACGTGGCCGATGCCCAGGTGGGCGATCTCGAACGGCTTTTTGCCCAGGATGGGCTTGCCCTGCCAGTTGACGCTGCCAGTGGCCTCCACCAGGCCCATGATGGCCTTGGCGGTGGTGGAGCGGCCCGAGCCGTTGCGCCCGAGCAGCGCCACGATCTCGCCCTTGCCGACCGAAAACTGCACCCCGTGCAGCACGTGGCTTTTGCCGTAGTAGGCGTGAAGGTCTTGTAGTTCAAGCATGGTGTGTCCTCAGTGGCCTGCCGCCTGTTGATCCGCCAGCACCGAGCCCAGATAGGCTTCTTGAACACGCGGATTGGCGCGCACCGCTTCAGGCGTGTCGAAGGCGATCACCTCGCCGTACACCACCACCGCGATGCGATCGGCCAGGCCGAACACCACACCCATGTCGTGCTCCACGGTCAGCAGCGTCTTGCCCACCGTCACCTCGCGGATCAGGTCGATGAAGCGGCTGGTTTCGCTCTTGCTCATGCCGGCCGTGGGTTCGTCCAGCAGGATCACCTGTGCGCCACCGGCGATGGTGATGCCGATCTCCAGCGCACGCTGCTCGGCGTAGGTCAGGTTCATGGCCAGCGTGTCGTGCTTGCGCTCCAGATGGATCATGCGCATGAGCTCTTCGGCGCGGTCGTTGGCGTCCTTCAGGTTCGCAAGAAACTTCAGGAAGGTGTACTTGTAGCCCAGGCTCCAGAGCACGCCGCAGCGCAGGTTCTCGAACACGCTGAGCTTGGGGAAGATGTTCGTGATCTGGAAACTGCGCGAGAGGCCCAGCCGGTTGATCTCGAAAGGCTTCATGCCGTTGATGCGGTGACCCCCCAGCATCACGTCACCGCTGCTGGGCTCGAAGCGGCCCGAGATCAGGTTGAACAGCGTGGACTTGCCCGCGCCGTTGGGGCCGATGATGGCCACGCGCTCACCCGGGTTCACCACCAAGTTGACGCCACGGATGATGTCGGTCTTGCCAAAGCTCTTGCGCAGATCGCGCAGTTCAAGTGCGGGGGTGCCAACAGAAGTACCTTCGCCCTGCGGGCTGCGGTGCGAGCCCGCTTCGGAGCGGCCGTGCGCTGTGCTCATGCAGCCTCCCGCTGTTGTGTGTGTTTTTCAATCGTCACCTGGATGTCGTGCCACTGGAGCATGAAGCGCCGGCGCACCAGCTCGAACAGTCCCAGGCCCACCAGCAGCACGACCAGCGCACCCACCCAGCTCGTCGCGCTGCGGGCGTCGAGGTCCAGGCCCAGGAAGCGCAAGGCCGTGTCTTGCCCCGCATTGAGCTGCAGGTGGTACATCATTTCGATCATGGCGCCGGCACCGGCCAGCATGACCAGGCCAAGCACGGCCAGCAGCGCGTAGCTACCCAGCACGCGCTTCAGCAGGCCGTAGGCGGCCACGCGCACATTCATCATGATCAGGCTGGCCACGCCACCGGGCGCGTACATCACCATGAACAGGAAGATCAGGCCCAGGTACAGCAGCCAGGCCTTGGTGAGTTCGGACAGCAGCACCGAGGCCAGCACCATGAGAATGCCGCCAATGATCGGGCCGAAGAAGATGGTGGCGCCCCCCAGGAAGGTGAACAGCAGATACGCGCCCGAGCGCCCGGCACCGACCACCTCGGCCGTGACGATCTCGAAATTGAGCGCGCCCAGACCGCCCGCAATGCCAGCGAAGAAGCCGGCGATCATGAACGACAGGTAACGCACTTTCTGCGTGTTGTAGCCAATGAACTCCACGCGTTCGGGGTTGTCGCGCACGGCATTCAAGATGCGACCCAGCGGCGTGCGGGTGAATGCAAACATGAGCCCGACGCAGATGAAGGTGTAGACCGCGATCAGGTAGTACACCTGCCGTGGCGGGCCATAGGTCAGTCCCAGGAAGGCCTCGCCAAACACCCGGTTGCCCGAGACACCCGCCTCGCCACCGAAGAACTCGGAAAACATCAGCGACATCGCAAACACCAGCTCGGCCATGCCCAGCGTGATCATGGCGAAGGTGGTGCCGGCCTTCTTGGTGGTGACATAGCCGAACAGCACGGCGAAGAACAGACCCGCCACGCCGCCCACCAGCGGCAGCAGCGTCACGGGAATGGGCAGCTGCCCACCAGCGGCGGCATTGAGCGTGTGCATGGCGACATACGAGCCCAGCCCGGTGTACACCGCGTGGCCGAAGCTCAACATGCCGCCCTGCCCCAGCAGGATGTTGTAGGACAGACAGGCAATGATGGCGATGCCCATCTGCGAGAGCATGGTCACCGCCAGGTTGCTGCTGAACACAAAAGGCGCGACCAGCAAGACCGCGGCAAAGAGGGACCAGACGGTCCAGCGGCCTTTGTTGAAACCGGTGGTGGTGTGTTGCATGGTGGTCATCGGGTCAGCCCTCTCGCGTGCCGAGAAGGCCTTTGGGGCGGAAGATCAGGATCAACACCAGGAACAGGTAGGGCAGGATCGGCGCCACTTGCGACAGCGTGAGCTTGACCACCGAGTTGTTCTTGGTGGCGTCCGAGAGTTCGAGGCCAAGCTGTTGCGCCAGGCTGATGAAGGAATAGTCGAACGCGACCGCGAAGGTCTGGATCACGCCGATGAGCAGCGAGGCGAGGAAAGCGCCCGAGAGCGAGCCCATGCCGCCGACCACCACCACCACGAAGATCACCGAACCCACCGTGGCGGCCATGGCCGGCTCGGTGACGAAGGTGCTGCCGCCAATGACCCCGGCCAGGCCGGCCAGGCCGGTGCCGGCGCCAAACACCAGCATGAACACGCGCGGCACGTTGTGCCCCAGGCTCTCCACCGTCTCGGGGTGGGTGAGCGCGGCCTGGATCACCAGGCCGATGCGGGTGCGGGTGAGCAGCAGCCACAGCGAGAGCAGCATGAGCAGGGCCACCAGCATCATGAAGCCGCGCGTGGCGGGGAACGGCGAGCAGATCACGCCGGCGGCGGAGCACACATCGCTGGTCACCGCGCCCCAGACCAGTTGCAGGGAATCATCGGCCAGGTGCACCAGCGTGAAGGCCGGGCCGCGCAGCACCTCGGGCGGCCCAAAGTCCAGCGCCGTGCGGCCCCAGATCAGTTGCACCACTTCAAGCAGGATGTACGAGAAACCGAAGGTCACCAGCAGTTCGGGCACGTGGCCGAACTTGTGCACCTTGCGCAGCGTGAGCCGCTCGAACAGCGCGCCCATGGCACCCACCAGCACGGGCGCCACGATCAGCGCGGGCCAGAAGCCGATCCAGTGGGACAGCGTGTAGCCGATGTAGGCCCCCACCATGTAGAAGCTGGCATGCGCAAAATTGAGGACGCCCATCATGCTGAAGATGAGGGTCAGCCCCGAGCTCAACATGAACAGCAGCAGACCGTAGCTGATGCCGTTGAGCATGGAGATGATGAAGAACTCCATGAGTTCGCCTTTCTTGGCTGGTGTGGCAGCCGTCGGAGCACGGTGAAAACGAACCAGCGCCTGAAACGGCGCTGGTTCTACCCAAGACGACCACCTTGCACGAAACCGGGTTCGTGCACAGCAGTCCTGTCGATCAGCCCGGACGCTTCATCTGGCAGCTGGTGGGCGTGCTGGAGATGTAGGACGGGTATTCCTTCACCGGCGCCAAGGTCATGCCGGTGTTCTCCGGGCTGTAGGGGTACTTCTTGTCGGCTTTCTGCCAGACCGTGACGAACAGCGGCTGCTGCAGCTGGTGGTCCAGCTTGCGCATTTCCACTTCGCCGTTGAAGCCCTTGAACTTCAGGCCTTCCAGGGCGGCCGCGACCTTCACCGGATCGGTCGACTTGGCCTTGGCCATGGCTTCGGACACGGCGGTGTAAGCCAGCGGAATCGCACCGGTGTACATGTCGTCCTTGTACTTGGCCTTGAACTCGTCGGCCCATTTGCCCATCTGGCCGCCCATGTTGTAGTGCTGGTACGCGACCTGGTACACACGGCCCTCGCCACCCGTGCCCAGCGCGGTGGGGGTGCCCGTCAAGCCGGTGTAGTAGGTGAAGAACTTGCCGGTGTATCCGCCCTCGCCTGCCGCCTTGACCAGCAAGGTCATGTCCGATGCCCAGTTACCCGTGATCACCGTATCGGCGCCGGAGGCCTTGATCTTGGCAATGTAGGGAGCGAAATCACGCACTTGGGCCAGCGGATGCAGATCTTCACCCACGATCTGCACGTCAGGGCGCTTGCGTGCCAGGTTTTCCTTGGCGAACTTGGCCACCTGCTGACCATGCGAGTAATTCTGGTTGAGCAGGTAGACCTTCTTGACGTCGGGAATGTCCTTCATGAAGGTCGTCATGGCCTCCATCTTCATGGACGTGTCTGCGTCGAAACGGAAGTGCCAGTAGTTGCACTTGCTGTTGGTGAAGTCGGGGTCGACCGCTGCGTAGTTCAGGAAAATCACTTCCTTGCCGGGGTTGCGCTCGTTGTGCTTGCTGATCGCATCGATCAGCGCGCCAGCCACCGAGGAGCCGTTGCCCTGGGCGATGTAGCGCACGCCCTGGTCCAACGCGGCCTTGAGGTTGTTCAGGCTCTCGGCGGGGCTGAGCTTGTTGTCGAACGCGATCAGTTCGAATTTCACTCCGGCCGGATTGCTCTGGGAAAACTTCTCGGCGAAGAACTGCCAGCTCTTGACCTGGTTGTTGCCGACCGGGCCCATCAGGCCGGTCTGAGGGTCGATCAGGGCGATCTTGACGGTTTCGCCCTTCTGGGCTTGCGCGGCGAGTGCGCAAGCCAGCAACGAGGCGGCGGTGAGGCTCTTGATGGCGAAATGCATTGTTTGTCTCCGTTGGTTTTGGGGAAGTCGCGCACGCAGCTTACAAGCCTGTTGCGGTGCAGCACTCAGGGATACCCCCTAGGGGGTATCGCGCTGGCGACTTCATTCGAAGAAACAATGCATCGGCGGACCTCAAATGCCGGGCAACACGTAGTCCTTGAGCTGCTGGCGCAGCGTCATCTTCTGCATCTTGCCGGTGGCGCCCAGCGGAATCGCGTCGACAAACACCACGTCGTCCGGGATCTGCCACTTGGCGGTCTTGCCCTCGAAGAAGGCCAGCAGTTCCTCGCGCGTCACCTCGGCGCCGGGCTTCTTGACCACCACCACGATGGGCCGTTCGTCCCACTTGGGGTGGTGCATGCCCACGCAGGCGGCCATGGCCACGGCCGGGTGCGCCATGGCGATGTTCTCCACGTCGATCGAGCTGATCCACTCGCCGCCGGACTTGATCACGTCCTTGCTGCGGTCGGTGATCTGCATGAAGCCGTCGGGGTCGATGGTGGCCACGTCGCCGGTGGGGAACCAGCCCTGGCCCTGTGCGTCGTAGCGCAGCGGGTCGCCGCCCTCACCCTTGAAGTAGCTCGCAATGATCCAGGGGCCGCGCACCAGCAGGTCGCCGTAGCGCTTGCCATCCCAGGGCAATTCGTCACCGGCGTCATCGACGATCTTCATGTCCACGCCGTACACGGCGCGCCCCTGCTTGAGCAGCACCTTGTGCTGCTCCTCCGCAGGCAGCGCCAGCTGCGCGTTTTTCAGCGAGCACACCGTGCCCAGTGGCGACATTTCGGTCATGCCCCAGGCGTGGATCACGGCCACGCCGTACTGGTCGTTGAAGGCTTTCATCATGGCCGGCGGGCAGGCCGAGCCACCGATCACGGTGCTCTTGAGCGTGCTGAACTTCAAGTTGTTGGCCTGCAGGTGGCCCAGCAGCATCTGCCACACCGTGGGCACGCCCGCGGCCATGCTCACCTTCTCGGATTCCAGCAACTCGTAGATGGATTTGCCATCCATGGCCGGGCCGGGGAACACCAGCTTGCAGCCAGTGGCCGCCGCCGAGTACGGCAGGCCCCAGGCATTGACGTGGAACATGGGAACGACTGGGAGCACGCTGTCGCGCGCACTCAGGCTCAGGGCATCCGGCAGCGCCGCGGTGAAGGCGTGCAGGATGGTCGAGCGGTGCGAGTACAGCGCGGCTTTGGGGTTGCCGGTGGTGCCACTCGTGTAGCACATGCTGGACGCCGAGTTCTCGTCGAACGTGGGCCAGTGGTAGGTGTCGGGCTGGCCGCCGATCCAGGCCTCGTAGCTCTGCAGGCCAGGCAGGCCGCTGTCGGCAGGCAGCTTGTCGGCATCGCACAGCGCGATCCAGTGCTTCACGGTGGGGCATTTGGCCGCCACTGCCTTGACCAGCGGCAGGAAGGTCATGTCGAAACAGACCACCTTGTCTTCGGCGTGGTTCACGATCCAGGTGAGCTGGTCGGGGTGCAGGCGTGGGTTGAGCGTGTGCAACACATGCCCCGTGCCGCTGACGCCGAAATACAGCTCCAGGTGGCGGTAGCCGTTCCAGGCCAGCGTGGCCACGCGGTCGCTGAAAGCCAGGTTCAGGCCATTGAGCGCGTTGGCCACCTTTCGCGAGCGCACGGCGATCTGGCCCCAGTTGCTGCGGTGGATGTCACCCTCGACACGGCGGGACACGATCTCACCGCTGGCGTGGTGCCGCTCGGCGTGCACGATCAGCGTTGAAATCAAAAGGGGTTGGCTCTGCATCTGGCCCAGCATGGGAATCTCCTGTGTGGTTTTGGCGGAATCGAACAACCGTCGGATCATGCCGCAGACCACGCCGATAGCCCAACCGGGTCTGCCCGGATAGCCTGACCAGCCGTGGGTGCAAGTCGTCTCGGTGACAATGACCGACATGAGTTTTCCCCTTGCCTGGTCCCACCGCTTTGCCGACCTCGGCCCCGATTTCCACACCGTACTGCAGCCCTCTCCCCTGCCCGATCCGCACTGGGTTGGCCAGAGCCACGCTGTGGCGCGCGAGCTTGGCCTGGAAGAGCGCTGGATGCTGAGCGACGAGGCTTTGCAGACCTTCATCGGCAACGCCGTGCTGCCTGGCATGCGGCCGCTGGCCAGCGTGTACAGCGGGCACCAGTTCGGCCACTGGGCCGGCCAGCTCGGCGATGGTCGCGCGATCCTGCTGGGCGAACTGCCCGGGCCAACGGGCCTGCTGGAGATCCAGCTCAAAGGCGCGGGCCTCACGCCGTATTCGCGCATGGGCGACGGCCGCGCCGTGCTGCGCAGCTCGATCCGCGAATTCCTTTGCAGCGAAGCCATGCACGCGCTGGGCATCCCCACCAGCCGGGCGTTGTGCGTCACAGGGTCGCCCGGGCGGGTGCGCCGCGAAGAGATCGAGACCGCAGCGGTGGTCACGCGCGTGGCGCCCTCCTTCATCCGCTTCGGCCACTTCGAGCACTTCTCGCACAGCGGCCAGCACGCCCAGCTGCGCACCCTGGCCGATTTCGTCATCGACCATTTCTATCCCGCCTGCCGCGAGACTGCCGGCAACCCCTACGCCGCGCTGCTGCAGGCTGTGAGCGAGCGCACCGCCGACATGGTGGCGCAGTGGCAGGCCGTGGGTTTTTGCCACGGCGTGATGAACACGGACAACATGAGCATCCTGGGCCTGACGATCGACTACGGTCCGTTCCAGTTCCTTGACGCTTTCAACCCCGGCCACATCTGCAACCACAGCGACACCGGTGGACGCTACGCCTACAACCGCCAGCCCAACGTGGCTTACTGGAACCTGTTCTGCCTGGGCCAGGCGCTGCTGCCCCTGATGGACGACCAGCAACAGGCGCTGGACGCGCTGGAGCCCTACAAGGCCCACATGCCGGCCGCGCTGCAGCGGCGCATGAACGCCAAGCTCGGCCTAGCCCGCGTGGAAGACGGCGACGCCGAGTTGACCGAAGCACTCATGAAACTCATGGCCGCCGACGCGGTGGACTTCACGATCTTCTGGCGCCGGCTCAGCCACGCGGTGGCGGGCACACTGGAGCCCGTGCGCGACCTGTTCCTGCAACGCGTCGCCTTCGACGCCTGGGCCGCGCGCTGGCAAGCGCGCCTGCAGTCACAGCCGGGCTTCGATGCCGACACCACCCGGGCGCAGATGCTGCGCACCAACCCGCAGGTGGTGCTGCGCAATCACCTCGGTGAAGTCGCCATCCAGCGCGCGAAACAAGGCGACTTCAGCGAAGTGGCGCGGTTGCAAAACGCGCTGGAACGCCCATTTGAAGAAGTTGCCGGTCACGAAGACCTCGCCGACTTCCCGCCCGCCTGGGCCAGCCAGATCGAAATCAGCTGTTCGTCATGAACACCAAGGAGAACGCATGAACTTCCCCGTCCAGAAAACCGAAGCCGAGTGGCGCGACCTGCTGGCTGCCAAGGGCGCCGAGCCCCGCGCCTTCGACGTGACCCGCCACGCGCACACCGAACGGCCCTACACCGGGAAATACGAGCAGGTGTGGGCCGATGGCAGCTACCACTGCATCTGCTGTGGCAACACCCTGTTCGACGCGAAGACCAAGTTCGACGCCGGTTGCGGCTGGCCCAGCTTCTCGCAAGCCGTGCCCGGCGCCATCACCGAAATCACCGACCGCACCCACGGCATGGTGCGGGTGGAGACCGTGTGCAGCCAGTGCGGCGCCCACCTCGGCCACGTGTTTGACGATGGCCCCACACCCACTGGCTTGCGTTACTGCATGAACTCGGCTTCACTGGAGCACTCACCCACCAAGGACACACCATGAAAGCCAACACCATCCTCCAGACCATCGGCAACACACCCCATGTGCGTATCCAGCGACTGTTTGGCGCGGCGACGCAGCAGGTGTGGATCAAATCCGAGCGCAGCAACCCGGGCGGCTCCATCAAGGACCGCATTGCGCTGGCCATGGTGGAGGCCGCAGAACAAAGCGGCGCGCTCCAGCCCGGCGGCACCATCGTCGAGCCGACCTCGGGCAACACCGGCATCGGCCTGGCCATGGTGGCCGCGGTGAAGGGCTACAAGATCATCCTGGTCATGCCCGACAGCATGTCGGTCGAACGCCGCCGGCTGATGCTGGCCTACGGCGCCACGTTTGACCTCACGCCGCGCGAGAAAGGCATGAAAGGCTCGATCGCGCGCGCCGAAGAGATCGTGGCAGCAACGCCTGGCGCCTGGATGCCCCAACAGTTCAACAACCCGGCCAACGTGGCGGTTCACGTGCAGACCACGGCCGAAGAGATCGCCGCCGATTTCCCCGAGGGCATCGACGCGATCATCACCGGCGTGGGCACCGGTGGCCACATCACCGGCGTGGCCCGGGCGCTCAAGGCGCGCTGGCCGCGGCTCAAGGTGTACGCGGTCGAGCCCGCGGCCTCGCCGGTCATCTCGGGCGGCGCACCCTCACCTCACCCCATCCAGGGCATCGGCGCGGGCTTCATCCCCAACAACCTGGACACCAGCGTGCTCGATGGCGTGATCCAGGTCGAGGCAGAGCCAGCGCGCGAGATGGCGCGTCGCTGCGCGCGCGAAGAAGGCATGCTGGTGGGCATCTCCTCGGGCGCCACGCTGACCGCCATCGCCCAGAAGCTGCCCGATCTGCCGGCCAACGCCGTGGTGCTCGGCTTCAACTACGACACCGGCGAACGCTATCTGTCCATCGAAGGTTTCCTCCCGGCATGAAACAGCTCAAAGACATCCGCCTGTCCATGCTGGACCTTGTCGCCGTGCGCGAAGGCGGCAGCGTGGCCGACGCGCTCGCCGTTGCCCTGCGCACGGCGCAACACGCCGAGTCGCTGGGCTTCACCCGCTACTGGCTTGCCGAGCACCACAACATGAGCGGCATCGCCTGCTCGGCCACGGCCGTGCTGGTGGGCCACATCGCGGGCGGCACAAAACACATGCGCGTGGGTTCAGGCGGCGTCATGCTGCCCAACCACGCGCCGCTGGTGGTGGCCGAGGCCTTCGGCACGCTGGCCGAGCTCTACCCCGGCCGCATCGACCTGGGCCTGGGCCGCGCGCCCGGCACCGACCCCATGACCATGCGCGCGCTGCGCCGCAACCGGACCGAGAGCGAAGACGACTTTCCGCGCGATGTGGCCGAACTGCAGCACTTGCTGGGCCCCACGCAGCCCGGCCAGCGCGTCATCGCCAACCCCGGTGCCGGCACCAACGTGCCGATCTGGCTGCTCGGCTCCAGCCTGTTCTCGGCCCGCCTGGCGGCCGAGCGTGGTCTGCCTTTCGCGTTTGCGTCGCACTTCGCACCGCGCCTGCTGCTGCAGGCGCTGGATGTGTACCGCAGCCACTTCAAGCCCTCCGCCCAACTGGCCAAGCCCTACGTCATCATCGGCGTGCCGCTGATCGCCGCACCCACCGACGACGAAGCCGAGTTCCTCGCCAGCAGCACGTACCAGCGTGTGCTGGGCATCCTCACTGGCCAGCGCGGCCAGCTGCCGCCGCCAGTACAGGGCTTCATGCAGCGCCTGCACCCGCAGGAACGTGCCGGCATTGCCGACTTCCTCGCTGCGGCCGTGATTGGTGGGCCCGAGACGGTGCAAGAAGGTCTGAGCGCACTGGCCCAAGCCACAGAAGCAGACGAATTCATGATCGTCTGCGATGTCTTCGATCCCGCCTTGCGCCTGCGCTCGCTGGACTTCGCAGCCGAAGCGATGGCCGCACCGGTGAGCACAGGCGTCGCCTGCTGACCAGAGCTCCCGCGGAACCGGCTTTGCAGGGCCGCAGGGTGCGCGGGGTTACCCCTTCACCAGTTTCATGATCTGCCCGGCGTCCAGCGTGGCGGCCTTCTGCTGGATCTGCGGCAGGTACTGTGCCTGCATCTGCTTGGCTGGGCCCAGCAGGCTCTGAAAGGTTTCCTGCAGCAGAGCGGTGCTCATGACCCGCCCGCCTGCGTAATAGCGTTTGGCCACCTGCCCGAGCGCGTAGGTGGTGGCAAACGAAAACGCCACGCCCGTGGCGGCACCACCCAGGCCACCGATGGCACGGCCCGCGACCTTGCCCAGCAAACCGCCCAGCAACTTGCGCCCGAACTGCTCCAGGTACTGCGAGGTCAGGCCCACGCCCACCGCCGCGATGAACTCGCGGATGTGGCCCTGGTCCAGCTCCACGCCGTGTGCCTTGCCGATGGCATAGACCATCTTCACCTGCAGGGGAATGATGGCCATCGAGGCCCAGGACTGCGGCAACAACTCCAGCGCACCGTTGATCAGCGCGTAATTCAGGATGGATTTGTCCAGGTCGACCCCGGGCGCCACGGAAGCTGAAACCACCGCAGCGGCAGCTGCTGCGGGCACCGCGACCGGAGCGGCCTGCTCCGCCGCATCCACGAGGGCATCTGCCTCGCGCTCGAACGCAGCGGCCTGAGACGGGTCCAGCTTCAGGCGTGTCTTCAGGTCCGCCAGAAACGCCCGCTCGGCGTCGCTCTGCCGGCCATCGGCATCGCAGACGCACACGGCCATCTCGTAGGCCAGCTGGCGCTGCCCGGCGTCTTGCAGGCTGGCGGCGGCATCGGCCAGCGACACGCGTTTGAGCAGCACATCCTGATACAGGCCAGCCAGTCTCACGCCCACGTCTTCCCGCGTGAGCGACTCGGCCATGCGCCGGATCGCCTCGCGCTCCGTGTCGTCCTTGTGACCGTCAGCAAAGCCCGCAAGCAAGGCAATGGTGAGGATCGATTGTTGTTCCTGGGGGGACATGTTGCGTGAACTCCTTGAAGCCGAAGGTGGACAGACCCAACCAATGGAGCCGCCGGGTGGCCACGAGTTCCGGGCGCTTGACCTCGCTCAACGAAGGCCGCAGAGCAAAGGGGATAATCCAGCGATGCGTTTCCTCATCGACTTCTTTCCCATCGCCCTGTTCGTGGCGGCCTACAAAATGGCCGACATCTACACCGCCACCGCCGTCCTCATGGCGGCCACACTGGTGCAGACCGGCATCATCTACGCCATCGACCGCAAGCTGCAGACACTGCAGAAGGTGACGCTGGTGCTCATTCTGGTGTTCGGCGCCCTCACCCTCTTCCTGCAGGATGAGCGCTTCATCAAGTGGAAACCAACCGTGCTGTACGCGAGCATGGCCATCGTGCTGGCGGCCGCGCTCTGGGTCTGGAAGAAAAACTTCCTGAAACTGCTGCTGGGCAGCCAGCTCAGCCTGCCCGACGCGGTGTGGGCCAAACTCACCGTGGCCTGGGCCGCTTACTTCGTGTTCATGGCGGCCATCAACGCCTATGTGGCGGCCTACTACTCCACCGAGGACTGGGTCAACTTCAAGCTCTGGGGCTACGTGTTTCCGGTGATCTTCATCGTCGGGCAAGGGCTGTACATCTCTCGCTTCCTCAAGGACGACCCGGTGGAGAAGTCATGAGCGAAGCCGTGACACCGACCGCCGCCGCCATCGACGCGCAACTGCGCGCCGCGCTGGTCCCCACCGAACTGGAAGTGATCGACGAAAGCGCCGCTCACGCCGGGCATTCGGGGTCCAACGGACTGGGCTTCGGCACCCACTTCCGGGTGCGCATCGCGGCACCCGGGTTCCAGGGTCTGAGCCGGGTCGCCAGGCACCGCCTTGTGTATGATGCGCTGCAAAAATTCACCGACGCGGGACTGCACGCGTTGGCCATCGAAATCAAGGCCTGAAGCGGCTTGCCGGCCTGCCATCACGTTCTGACACGAGTCTGCTGAACCCAACCGGCACCCGCAGCTCCAACCCCTTTTCAAACCCGAGGAACACCATGAAATTTTCCCGCTCAGCCCTGACCGTGGCCGTGCTTGCTGCCGCAGCCTTCAGCGCTTCTGCCCAGAACGTGGCCATCGTCAACGGCAAGGCCGTTCCCACCGCTCGCCTGGAGGTGCTGGCGCAGCAGCTCGCGGCCTCGGGTCGCCCGGTGGACGACGCTGTGCGAGCCCAGCTCAAGGAAGAAGTGGTCCTGCGCGAAATCTTCATGCAGGAAGCGCAGAAGCGCGGCGTTGGCGCCACGGACGAGTTCAAGAACCAGCTTGAACTGGCCCGCCAGACCATCATGATCCGCGCGCTGTTTGCCGACTTCCAGGCCAAGAACCCGGTGACGGACGCCGAGATCAAAGCCGAGTACGACAAGTTTGTAGTGGCCAACGGTGGCAAGGAATA
The DNA here is from genome assembly GCF_010104355.1 of Hydrogenophaga sp. PBL-H3. NCBI lineage: Bacteria > Pseudomonadati > Pseudomonadota > Betaproteobacteria > Burkholderiales > Comamonadaceae > Hydrogenophaga > Hydrogenophaga sp. PBL-H3. The sequence goes on along the minus strand of NZ_CP044972.1, from coordinate 2,281,519 downwards.
CCGCGCCCGCCACATCCTGGTGGAGAAGGAAGAAGAAGCCAAGGCCATCATTGCTTCGCTCAAGGGCAAGGCCAAGTTCGAGGACATCGCCAAGAAGCAGTCCAAGGACCCAGGCTCCGGCGCCAACGGGGGCGACCTGGACTGGGCTGCTGCCGCCAGCTACGTGCCCGAGTTCTCCGAGGCCATGGTCAAGCTTGAAAAGGGCCAGACCACGCAGGTGCCGGTGAAGACGCAGTTCGGCTGGCACATCATCCGCGTGGACGACATCCGCCAGGCTGAATTGCCCAAGATCGAAGACATCAAGCCGCAGATCGCGCAGCAGATGCAGCAGCAAAAACTCACCGAGTTCCAGAAGGGCTTGCGCGAGAAGGCCAAAATCGAATAACACGAGCCCTGCGGCTCCCTGAAAAAGCGCGGATTTCCGCGCTTTTTTCATTTCGGTTCAGCCGACTCCCCAGCCAAAGCAGGCGGAGATGAAAGTCTTGGATGATGGGGCGAGCGAAGTTCTGGCAGATGCGGTCCAGGCGCCACGTCATGGATGCCTCAGGTGCTGGCCTGGCGCTGGATGTCCCGCAGGATCTGGCTGAGCGCTGCAGGCTCGCTGACCATGGGGTCGTGGCCGGTGGCCATCTCCACCACGTTCCAGCCCGGCTCGCTGCGCACCCTGGCGCGCGACGGTGCAATGGTGGCCAGCGCGGGCTGCGTGCAGTCGATGAAGGTGCGCGCCAGTGCATCCACCCGCTCGGCATCAAAGTCAAGCGGCTGCAAGTACAGCCGAAAGGGCTGTGGCGTCTGGCGCCGGTTGACCCAGTCGCGGTCAGCGCCGCTCAGGCCAAACAAGGTGGCGTCGGGCGGGGGGAAGCTCAGGCCGCCGCTGGGTTTCGATGCATCGATGCGAGCCTGCCGTGTCTCGGCTGAGTGGTGGCTGCTCCAGCTGTCACCGGGGTACGGCAGCGCGGCATCAAGGTACACCAGGTGCGTCAGCAGGCCGGGCCGCTCCCGCTGCAGCCGGTCGGCAACACCGGTGATCACCATGCCCGCATAGCTGTGGCCCACCAGCACCACGCGCTGCAACTCTTCGGCTTCAATCAATCCGATCACGTCCTGGATGTGGGTGTGCAGATCGATGCCGGGCGACATCAGGTGGGCACGTTCACCCACGCCGGTGAGCGTGACGGCGTGACTGTCCACCCCCGCACTTCGCAGCAGCGGCAGCACCCTGCTCCAGCACCAGGCTCCATGCCAGGCGCCGTGCACGAGCACGATGGAGGTCTTCGTGGGGTCGGCGGCTGTGTTCAAGAGCGATCTCCGGTGGGGTTCAAATCCACCGGATTCTGCCCTGCGCTCACCAGGTCGTCAGATGTAGGCGAGTGGTTTGCGCGCGTGCCTGATGTGCAGCGAGAGACCCAACGCGGCCATGTGGTTGCTGTTGCGGCTCAGGATGGTCTCGGACAGCGGCAGGAATTCCTTTTCCTCGAAGGCGGCGTGCGCGGCGTAGGCGGTCACCAGCTGGTGCAGTTCGTCCACGTCGAGGTCGGCGTCCTGGCCCTTGCCCACGCGCTTGAGTGCTTTTTCCAGGCCTTTCCAGAGTGTCTCGATGGCGCGGTGCTCTCGGGTGAGCCGCTCGGTCATGCCCTGCACGCGTTCGTGTTCCACGCCGGGCTGGGCGCTGGCGAGCACCGCCGGAAACAGGTCACGCTCCTCGTCAAGGTGGTGTTCAAAGATGGCCTCCCGGAAAAACGCCAGCGAGTCCGAAGCGATCTGGCGGGCCTGCGCTACCGGCTCCAGCAGGGCTGGCAGTCCGTCAAGCGACTGGAGGCGTTTGAGGATGCCGACATGGCAGTCGGTGAAGGTGGTCAGCGGCGCTTGCTCGTCATGACCCGGGTGGGCTGGGGTGGGCATGGTGTCTCCTGGCGGGCCGCCGGACGAACGCCCGGCGCATGCAAGCAGTCTAGGCAGGCCACGGCCCTGCGCATTGATGCAAGTCAAGCGGGGCCGGTTCAGCGATGCGCCACCAGCTCGAACACGTCTTTTTCGTTTTCCGCGCCGGACGCGCTGATCACGCGGCGCTGCATCTTCACGTACCGCTTGGCCGATGGCGCGTACCAGATCAGGTAGTGGATGCGCACCGGTTCGATCATGGCCCGGGTGGCGCCACCGGTGGCGTTGCGGCTGCTCCACACCTCGACCTTGAAGGCGTCGAAGCTGCCACCCGGCACGTTCACGGTTTCGCGCCCCAGCACCTTGGCTTGCGAATACCACTGGCCCCAGGTGTCCACGTCCGGGGTGGCGAAATCGCTCAGGGGGCCCAGGCTGCTCAGGTCACGGAATGCGCCGAGGTAGGGGCTGTATTCCAGACCGATCTGATCCCACTTGAGGAATCCGGGCCGCCCACCCACGGCGCGGCGCGAGTCGCCGGTGATGCGCGTGTCAGCGTCAGCGCGCAGCACATCCGTCACCAGTCCATCGCGCACCGATTGCACCGAGATCACGATGTCGCGGCGCGGGCTGGTGGGCCATTTGCCACTGGTGCGGTAGGTCCAGCTTTCGCCGGGCCGGGGCAAGGCACCGTCCACCGGGCGCGCCACCTCTGGCGCGGGCGCGGGTACGGGCGCAACAGCCACCGGCGCTGGCACTGGCACTGGCGCCACCGCTGGACGCGGGCGAACCGACAGGGTTCTGGTGGCCGAGCCTGTGGCGTTGCGCGCGGTGAGCGTGAAGGTGGTCGGCTCGGTGACGGCCACCGTCACACAATCCTTGACCGGTTTGGCCAGCGCACCCGGTTGCGGCATGAGGGTGAGGCTCTCGGCCTGGGCCACCGAATAGCACAGCTTCGCGCCCGCGGGATCGGCCTGGCTCTGGAACAGGCGGATCACGGGTGGTGACGGTGCGAGCGGTGCCGGCGGTGAGGGCGCAGCCACAGCGGCCGGCGATGCCGGTGGTGCCACGGTGGGTGCTGCGGCCACGGCCACCGGGGGATCCGCTCGGGCGGGCACAGCGGGCACAGCGGGCGCAGTGGCCGCCGCCGCCGGCTGGTCGGTGCGGGGTGCCTTGGCCGTGAGGATGGGGGGCGAACCCACCGCCGTGGCCGGCTCGGGAGTGCCGCGCCAGCCCGCCCAGAGCACCAGCCCGAGCACGCCTGCGCCCACACCCGCCCATATCCACCGCCTGCCGGGCCAGGGCTTCCTGGGGTCCACTGCCGCTGTATCGGGCGAGCTGGTCACGAGGTGCGCCTCGGGCACCTCTCCAAGGACGGTGATCCCGGCATCAGGCCGCTGACCCAGCATGGTGTTGAGTGCACGAATCAGTTCGCGCGTGGACGCCTCCCATTGCTTGTGGCTGATCTCGATGGCCTGGCGACGGGCCAGTGATTTGAGTTCCTCGGGCAGCTCTTCGGCACGCGGCATGAGCGCGCCGCCCACGAGCACCGGCACGACCCGGATTTCGCGATCCAGCGCCACACGGGTCTCCAGGCGCACGAAATCCTGGGGGTCGTCCAGCCGTCGGCGGCCCGCTGCATCGGCGGTGCTCAGCCACTCGTCCCCGATGACGACGATCAGGACCTTGCAGGAGCCAACAGCCTTTTCGATGGCGGTGACGAAGTCGGTGCCAAGCTCGATGCCCTCGACATCCATGAACACCTGGTCGGCGCCGAAGTGGGCCGACAGCCGGTCGTACAGCCGCCCGGCGTAGCCAGCCGAATCGTCCCTGCGGTAGCTGATGAAGATCCCGTCCATGTGGCGAAGACCCCAGGTGTCACCGCAAATCGGTGCGGTGTCCGGTGTCGGGCCCGGCCAGCGCCAAGGCGCCTGGGCCAACCGGCTCATTCTAGGACGCGACTCCGGTGCGTGCCATCCCCATCCCGGGGGACGCCCGGCTCAGACGTGCTTGGGCTTGTTGCCCCGCAGGCGGCCGATGACCCCCACCACCAGCAGCACCACCGCACCAGCCACCAGCCCCACCAGCGCGCCGGCCAGGTTGGTCACCACGGGCGCGATCCAGCCCAGGCCAGCAGCAAATTCCTCGATGCCATGGCCCACCGCCGGCACGCCGTGCACCAGGATGCCGCCACCCACCAGGAACATCGCAGCGGTGCCCACCACCGACAGCGTTTTCATAAGCCAGGGCGCTGCGGCCAGAATGCCGCGCCCGATAGCCTGTTTCCAGCCTTCGATCTGCCGGTTGAGGTACAGGCCCAGATCGTCGAGCTTGACGATGCCGGCCACCAGGCCATACACGCCCACGGTCATGAGCAACGAAATGCCCACGAGCACGGCCACGCGCTGTCCCATGCTGGCCGTGGCCACGGTGCCCAGGCTGATCACGATGATCTCGGCGGAGAGGATGAAGTCGGTGCGCACGGCGCCCTTGATCTTCTCTTTCTCGAAGGCCACCAGGTCCACGTTTTCGTCGGCAACGGCCTTCAGCAGTTTGGCGTGTTCGGCCTTGTCTTCGGCCTTGTGTGCGCCAAAAGCGTGCACGAGTTTTTCCACCCCCTCGAAGCACAGAAACAGGCCGCCGAGCATCAGCAGCGGCGTGATGGCCCAGGGCGCAACCACGCTGATGAGCAGCGCCGCCGGCACCAGGATGGCCTTGTTGATCATCGAACCCTTGGCCACCGCCCACACCACCGGCAACTCGCGGTCGGCCTTCACGCCGGTGACTTGCTGTGCGTTGAGTGCCAGGTCGTCGCCGAGCACACCCGCCGTCTTCTTCGCCGCCATTTGCGTCATGGCGGCCACGTCATCGGCGGCCGCCATGCCCTGACGGGCCGCCACCTTGGTCATCACCGCCACGTCGTCGAGGATGGTGGCGATGTCGTCGATCAACAAGAGCAAGCTGCTTGCAGCCATGGGGACTTTCGTGGGTTGAGGACTCAGGCGGCCATGGGCAGCACTTCTTTTGCAATTCGTGGCGCCAACTCCTTCTGGGCCACCTTCACTTCGTACGCAGTCTGCAGGTTCATCCAGCTTTGCACATCGCCACCGAAATAACGCACCAGCCGCATGGCGGTGTCCACCGTCACGCCACGCCGCTCCAGCACGATGTCGTTGATGCGCGAAGCCGGCACCTTCAGGGCGTGCGCCAGCGCATTGGCGCTCATGCCGAGTGGCAACAGATAGTCTTCCCGGAGAATTTCTCCAGGATGGATGGGGCGAAGCCCGTTGATGGGTGCGACAACAGCCATGGCCAACTCCTTGCAGGCTCAGTGGTAGTCCACGATTTCCACATCGCGCACTCCGTCTGCAGCCCAGACAAAACACAGACGAAACTGATCGTTGATCCCGATACTGTGCTGACCCTTGCGATCACCCTTCAGCCCTTCCAGGCGGTTGCCGGGAGGGGCCTTCAAGGCATCCAGCGTCACGGCACTGTCAAGCTGCTGCAACTTGCGCTGAGCCACTGACAGAATGTTGGCAAACGCCTTCACGGGCTTGCCGGAAAACAGATCTGCGGTGGCACGGTCAGCGAAGGAAACGATCATGCAAGCGACAGTTTATACCGTTTACCGGTAAACGGCAATCTAAGAAGCGTTCACCCCACCCACTTCCGCGCATTGCGCCACAGCTGCATCCAGGCGCTGTGGGCGGCCGGGTCCTGATCGGTCCAGCTCATCTGGATGTTGCGGAACACGCGCTCGGGGTGCGGCATCATGGCCGTGAAGCGGCCATCCAGCGTGGTCACGGCCGTGAGGCCGCCCGGGCTGCCATTGGGGTTGAACGGGTAGGCCTCGGTGGCCATGCCGGTGTTGTCGGTGAAGCGCATCGCAGCAATCGCCTTGGAAGCGTCGCCACGGTGGTGGAAATTGGCGTAGCCCTCGCCGTGGGCCACCGCGATCGGCAGGCGGCTGCCGGCCATGCCGGCCAGGAACAGGCTGGGCGATTCAAGCACCTCCACCATCGACAGGCGCGCCTCGAAGCGCTCGCTCTGGTTGGTGGTGAAGCGCGGCCATGCCTCGGCGCCGGGGATGATGTCGGCCAGCTCGGCAAACATCTGGCAGCCATTGCACACGCCCAGGCCGAAGGTGTCGCTGCGGGCGAAGAAACCCTGAAACTGCGCCGACAACGCCGGGTTGAAGGTGATGCTGCGCGCCCAGCCGATGCCCGCGCCCAGCGTGTCGCCGTAGCTGAAGCCACCGCAGGCGACCACGCCCTTGAAGTCGGCGAGCCTGGCGCGACCGCTTTGCAGGTCGGTCATGTGAACGTCGAAGGCCTCGAAACCGGCTTGGGTGAAGGCGTAGGCCATCTCCACGTGCGAGTTCACGCCCTGCTCGCGCAGGATGGCGACCTTGGGGCGGGAGAGGTTCAAGTAGGGAGCGGGGACGCCCTCACCCCAACCCTCTCCCAGGGGGAGAGGGAGGAAGGCATGCAGGCCCGGGTCTTCGGGGCGTCCGGCGGCTGCGTGCTCGGCATCGGCGCAGGCCGGGTTGTCACGCTGCTGGTTGATCTTCCAGCTCACGCTGTCCCAGACCTGGTGCAAATCAAACAGGCTGGCCGAGAAGACGGCCTTGGTGTCGCGCCACACCTGAAGCTGGCCTTTACCGGCGTCCATCGCGGAAGACGCTGGCCGGGTCTTGCCGACGAAGTGGCTGTGTTTGCTCAGGCCATGCTCGCGCAGGGTCTGCATCACGGCGTTGCGGTCTTCGGTCTTCACCTGCAGCAACACGCCCAGCTCTTCGCTGAACAGCGCCTTGAGCGTGAGCTCCTCGCGCCGCGCGCTGACCTGGCCAGCCCAATTCTTGGCGTCGCCCATCTCGGCGCGGCTGTCGCTGATGCCGTCGCCTTCGGTCACGAGAAGGTCCACGTTGAGCGCCACGCCCACATGGCCAGCGAAGGCCATCTCGGCCGCGGCGGCCAGCAGGCCACCGTCGCTGCGGTCGTGGTAGGCCAGGATCTTGCCCTCGGCGCGCAGCGCGTTCACCGCGTTGACCAGACCGATGAGGTCTTGTGCGTCATCGAGATCCGGCGCTTGGCCACCGCCCTGCCCCAGCACCTGGGCCAGCACGCTGCCGCCCATGCGGTGGCGGCCTTTGCCCAGGTCGATCAGCACCAGCGTGGTGTCTTCCAGCGTGTTGTTGAGCTGCGGCGTGAGTGTGCCGCGCACGTCGGCCAACGTGGCGAAGGCGCTCACGATCAGGCTCACCGGCGAGGTCACCTTCTTCGTGTCGGCGCCCTCTTTCCACTGCGTGCGCATGGACAGGCTGTCCTTGCCCACGGGGATCGAAATGCCCAGCGCCGGGCAGAGTTCCATGCCCACGGCCTTCACGGTTTCATACAGCGCGGCGTCTTCGCCCGGTTCGCCGCAGGCGGCCATCCAGTTGGCGGAGAGCTTCACACGCGGCAGTTCGATCGGCGCGGCCAGCAGGTTGGTGATGGCCTCGGCCACCGCCATGCGGCCTGAAGCCGCTGCGTCGAGTGCGGCCAGCGGCGTGCGCTCGCCCATGCTCATGGCCTCGCCCGCGAAGCCCTGGAAGTCGGCAAGGGTCACCGCGCAGTCGGCCACCGGTACCTGCCAGGGACCGACCATCTGGTCGCGGTGCGAGAGGCCGCCCACGGTGCGGTCGCCGATGGTGATGAGGAAGCGCTTGGAGGCCACGGTGGGGTGGCTCAGCACGTCGATCACGGCCTTCTGCAGGTCCACGCCGGTCAGGTCCAGCGGGGCCGGCGTGCGCGCCACGGTCTTCACATCGCGGTGCATCTTGGGCGGCTTGCCCAGCAGCACGTTCATCGGCATGTCGACCGCTTTGTCCGATCGCCCTGAGCCTGTCGAAGGGTCGTCACCCAGCACCAGCTGGCGTTCTTCCGTGGCCACACCGATCACCGCAAACGGGCAGCGCTCGCGCTCGCAAAAAGCCTGGAAGACCTCCAGCGATTCGGGCGCGATCGCCAGCACGTAACGCTCCTGGCTTTCGTTGCACCAGATTTCCTTGGGCGCCAGGCCGCTTTCTTCCAGTGGCACGGCGCGCAAATCAAACCGCGCACCGCGTCCGGCGTCGTTGGTGAGTTCGGGGAAGGCGTTCGAGAGGCCACCCGCGCCCACGTCGTGGATCGCCAGGATGGGGTTGTTCGCGCCTTGTTGCCAGCAGTGGTTGATGACCTCCTGCGCACGGCGTTCGATCTCGGGGTTGCCGCGCTGCACGGAATCGAAGTCGAGCGAGGCGGCGTTGGTGCCGCTGGCCATGGAGCTGGCCGCGCTGCCGCCCATGCCGATCTTCATGCCCGGACCACCGAGCTGGATCAGCAGCGAACCGGCGGGGAACAAAATCTTCTGCGTCTGCGTCGCGTCGATCACGCCAACGCCGCCGGCGATCATGATCGGCTTGTGGTACCCGCGCTGCACACCGTCCACCGTGAGTTCGTATTCGCGGAAGTAGCCCAGCAGGTTGGGCCGACCAAACTCGTTGTTGAAGGCTGCGCCGCCCAGCGGTCCCTCGGTCATGATCTGCAGCGGGCTGGCGATGTGCTCGGGCTTGCCGCCCGGCTGGTCACTCAGACCGCCCCAGAGCTTGCCCACGGTGAAGCCGGTCAGGCCCGCCTTGGGCTTGGAGCCACGGCCGGTGGCGCCTTCGTCGCGGATCTCGCCACCCGCGCCGGTGGAGGCGCCGGGGAAAGGGGAAATCGCCGTCGGGTGGTTGTGGGTTTCCACCTTCATCAGCACGTGGTGCGTTGCCGTCTCGGCCACATAAGCCGGCGAGGCATCGCCACCGGCGCGCGCCACGAAGCGCTCGACCACGCTGCCCTCCATGATGGATGCGTTGTCCGAATACGCCACCACCGTGTGCTGCGGCGCGAGTTGGTGGGTGTGGCGGATCATGCCGAACAGGCTCTTGTCTTGCGCCACGCCGTCGATGGTGAACTGCGCGTTGAAGATCTTGTGGCGGCAGTGCTCGCTGTTGGCCTGCGCGAACATCATCAGCTCGACGTCGGTCGGGTTGCGCTTCAGACCGGTGAAGGCATTCACCAGGTAGTCGATCTCGTCATCCGCCAGGGCCAGGCCCCAGTCGGTGTTGGCGCGCTCCAGCGCTGCACGGCCACCGCCCAGCACGTCGACCTGCTCCATGGGCGCTGCGTGCAGCTCGGTGAACAGGGCCTGGGCCTGCGTGCGGTCGAGCGAGACGTTTTCCGTCATGCGGTCGTGCAGCAGGTCGGCCACGGCACGCAGCTGATCGGTCGACAGGCTGGCCTTGCCCAGCAGGCCGCTCTTGAGCTGCAGGCGGAATTCGACCAGCCGCTCCACCCGATGCAGGGCGAGGCCGCAGTTGTGGGCGATGTCGGTGGCTTTGGAGGCCCAGGGCGAGACCGTGCCCAGGCGCGGCATCACCAGCAAGGCCGGAGCGCCTGTGGCTTCGAGCCTGGCGTGCGCCTCGGTGGCGGGTTCGCCGTAGGTCAGCAACTCACCCACGCGCGCCACGGTGGCCGCATCGGGCTCGCCGTCGAAGGCGGCCAGGTGCACGAAGCGGGCCGAGAGGCCGGTGATCTTGTCGGAGAGGGCTGCCAGACGGGGCAGGAGTTGCTGGACTTTGAAGTCGCTGATGGCATTGCCGCCATCGAAAGTGCGCAGGTGCAGGGACACGTTGGGAGCCTGAGGTGCGTAGACCCGGGGGGTGGGCGGAGCGAGGATTTTACCCGCGTGGGCCACCCAGGCATCGCCGCCGATACCCTGCGCCCCAGGGCCCGGTGGGATAATCCGGCCCCATGAGCATCACCTACAAAGACGAAGCGGGCATTGAAGGCATGCGGGTGGCTTGCCGCCTGGCCTCCGAAGTGCTGGACTACCTCACGCCGCTGATCCAGCCGGGCGTGACCACCCTGGAAATCGACCGCTTGGCGGCCGAGTTCATGAAGCAGCAGGGCACGGTCTCGGCGACCATCGGCTACCAGCCCAGCGGTTACCCGCCCTACCCGGGCCACCTGTGCACCTCCATCAACCACGTGGTGTGCCACGGCATACCCAACGAGAAGCCGCTGAAGAAGGGCGACATCCTCAACGTGGACGTGACCGTCATCAAGGACGGCTGGTTTGGGGACAACAGCCGCATGTACATGATCGGTGGCGAGGCAGCCTGTTCGGTGCAGGCACGCCGGCTGACCCAGGTGACGTACGAAGCCATGTGGAAAGGCATCGTCATGGTCAAGCCTGGCATCCGCCTGGGCGATATCGGCCACGCGATCCAGACCTTTGCCGAAGGCAACGGATTCTCGGTGGTGCGCGAGTTCTGCGGGCACGGCATCGGCCAGAAGTTCCACGAAGACCCGCAGGTGCTGCACTACGGCCGCCCGGGCACGCTCGAAGAGCTCAAGCCCGGCATGACCTTCACGATCGAGCCCATGATCAACGCCGGCAAGCGCGACATCAAGGAAGCGGGCGACGGCTGGACCATCGTCACGCGCGACCGTTCGCTCTCGGCCCAGTGGGAACACACCGTGCTGGTCACCGAGACCGGCTACGAGGTGCTCACGCTCTCGGCCGGCAGCCTGGCACCGCCGGCCTTCGTGAAGCCGGCCGCCGCCGTGGCCGCCTGAGCCCATGGACGCCCCCCTGGCGCCAGCGGGCGACATCGGCGCGCTGCGCCAGCGCTACCGTGACGACAAGACCGCGCTGTTTGCGCTGCTGCGTGATCAGGGCGCATCGACCCGTGGTGTGCGTCAGGCCCTGCAGCAGCTCTCGAGGCTGACCGACCAGACCCTGCGCGAGCTCTGGGGCCGTGCCGGCTTTGCCACCGGTTTTTCCCTGATCGCCGTGGGCGGTTATGGCCGCGCCGAGCTGTTTCCCTATTCCGACGTGGATGTGCTGGTGTTGCTGCCCGATGGCGCGCAACCCGACGAGGACACCGAACTCAAGAAGCAGCTGGAAGCCTTCATCGGCGCCTGCTGGGACCTGGGGCTGGAAATCGGCTCCAGTGTGCGCTCGGTGAAGGACTGCGTGGATGAGTCGGCCAAGGACGTGACGGTGCAGACCTCCATGCTGGAGAGCCGCCTGATCTGCGGCAGCAAGAGCGCCTTCAGCCGCCTGGTCACCCTGCTCGATGAAGCCATGGATCCCAAGGCTTTCTATGTGGCCAAGACGCTGGAGATGCGCCAGCGCCACACCAAGTACGAAAACACGCCGTACTCGCTGGAGCCCAACTGCAAGGAGTCCCCCGGTGGCCTGCGCGACCTGCAGATCATTCTCTGGGTGGCCAAGGCCGCGGGCCTGGGTCGCAGCTGGGACGAACTGGCCCGCAAAGGCCTGGCCACGCCCCTGGAGGCGCGCCAGATCAAGGCCAACGAGGCCCTGCTCAGCCTGATCCGCGCCCGCCTGCACCTGCTGGCCAACCGGCGCGAAGACCGCCTGGTGTTCGACCTGCAGACCGCCGTGGCCGAATCGTTCGGCTTCAAGGCGCAGGTGCCGCCCGCCATCACCGCCGGGCCGGCCGACCAACCCCACGCAGCCCCCACGGCCAAAGGCATCCGCCGCGCCAGCGAAGCGCTCATGAAGCGCTATTACTGGGCCGCCAAGGCGGTCACCCAGCTCAACCAGATCCTGCTGCTCAACATCCAGGAGCGCCTGCAGGACGACATGGCCGGCGTGGACCGGCTGCGGCCGCTGAATCCGCGCTTTTTCGACAAGGGCGGCATGCTCGAAGTGGCCAGCGACGACCTGTACGTCCAGCAGCCGCAAGCCATCCTGGAGACCTTTCATGTCTACCAGACCACGGTGGGCATCAAGGGCTTTTCGGCGCGCACGCTGCGTGCGCTCTACAACGCCCGCCCCGTGATGAACGCGCGCTTCCGTGCCGACCCGGTCAACCGCGCGCAGTTCCTGCAGATCCTCAAGGAGCCCGAAGGCATCACGCACGCGCTGCGCATGATGAACGAGACTTCCGTGCTCGGTCGTTACCTCTGGGTGTTCCGCCACATCGTGGGCCAGATGCAGCACGACCTGTTCCACGTCTACACGGTGGACCAGCACATCCTCATGGTGCTGCGCAACGTGCGCCGCTTCTTCATTGCGGAGCACTCGCACGAATACCCGTTCTGCTCGCAGCTGGCCGCTGGCTGGGACAAGCCCTGGATCTTCTACATCGCGGCCATCTTCCACGACATCGCCAAGGGCCGCGGCGGTGACCATTCCGATCTGGGCGCCAAGGACGTGCGCACCTTCTGCCGCCAGCACGGCATCGAGCGCGAAGACAGCAAGCTGATCGAGTTCCTGGTGTCCGAACACCTGACCATGAGCCGCATGGCGCAGAAGGAAGACCTGAGCGACCCGGACGTGATTGCCGCGTTTGCCAAACGCGTGGGCAACGAGCGCTACCTCACGGCACTCTACTTGCTCACCGTGGCCGACATCCGCGGCACCAGCCCGAAGGTGTGGAACGCCTGGAAGGGCAAGTTGCTGGAAGACCTCTACCGGTACACGCTGCGCGCACTCGGCGGCCGCGCACCCGACCCGGGTGCAGTGATCGAGGGCCGCAAGCGCGAGGCGCTCTCGATGCTGGCGCTGCACGCGCTGCCGCACATGGCGCACAAGGCCCTGTGGGACACGCTCGATGTGAGCTACTTCATGCGCCATCAGGCTGACGAGATCGCCTGGCACACCCGCGTGCTCACGCGCCAGATCGCCCAGACGGCTGCCAAGGGCGCAGGCAAAGCCTCGCCCGACGCCCAGGCCATCGATCCCTGCATCGTCCGCGCCCGCCTCTCGCCCGAAGGTGAAGGCCTGCAGGTGCTGGTGTACGCCCCCGACCAGCACGATCTGTTTGCCCGCATCTGCGGCTACTTCGACAGCTCGAACTTCAGCATCCTCGACGCCCGCGTGCACACCACGCTCACCGGGCACGCGCTCGACACCTTCCAGGTGGTGGCGCCCACACTGTCAGAGCATTACCGGGAACTGATCGCGATGGTGGAGAACAACCTGGCGCAAACCATCGACGAGTGCGGTCCGCTGCCCGCGCCGATGAAGGGTCGGCTATCGCGCCGGGTCAAGAGTTTCCCGGTCACGCCGCGGGTGGATCTGCGCCCCGACGAAAAAGCGCAGCGCTGGTTGTTGTCGGTCTCGGCGAGCGATCGCGCCGGTCTGCTTTACGGCATCTCGCGGGTGCTGGCGCGTTACGACATCAACGTGCAGCTGGCCAAGATCACCACCCTGGGTGAGCGGGTGGAAGACACCTTCCTCATCTGCGGTGCGCAGCTGCAGATGAACAAGCGGCAGATCGAGATCGAGACGGAATTGCTGGAGACTTTGGAGGGCTGAGTTTTTTCTCTGGCTTCGCTCGTGTTTCTCTTCGGCAGCTCCCTAGGCGCGAACGGCCTCCCCAGGCTCAGCACCAGAAGGTTTGCGCCCAAACAGTTTCCCGAACCAGATCGACACATCGTCCACCAGCGTGAATACCGCCGGGATCACCAGCAGACTCAGGAAGGTGGACGTGATCAAACCACCGATCACCGCCACCGCCATCGGTGAACGGAAACTGCTGTCGGCCGCGCCCCAGCCAATCGCAATCGGCAACATGCCCGCCCCCATGGCAATGGTCGTCATCACGATCGGGCGTGCGCGCTTGTGGCAGGCGTCCAGGATTGCGTCCAGCCGGTTCAATCCGTGTTCGCGCCGCGCCTCGATGGCGTACTCCACCAGCAGGATGGAGTTCTTGGTCGCCACGCCCATCAGCATGATCAGGCCAATGAGCGAGGGCATGGAGAAACTCTTGTGTGCCAGCAACAGCGCCACGAAGGCACCGCCGAGCGACAGCGGCAGTGCCGCCAGGATGGTGACCGGGTGCAGGAAAGCCTTGAACAGCAGCACCAGCACGATGTAGATGCACAGCACGCCGGTGAGCATGGCCAGGCCGAAGCTGGCGAACAGCTCGCCCTGCACCTCGGCGTCGCCGATCTCCAGCACCGACACCCCCGGCGGCAGGTTGCGCAGGCTGGGCAGCTTCTCCACCGCGGTCTTCATGTCGCCCAGGGCAATGCCGGCCAGCTCCACCTCGAAGTTGACGTTGCGCGCGCGGTCGTAGCGGTCAATCACCGCCGGGCCGCCGCCAAAGCTCAGCGTGGCCACCTGTCCCAGCATCACCGGGCCCTTGCTGCCCGGCACCGCCAGACGGGCCAGCAGATCCAGGTCGCCACGGGCTGCGGCATCGAGCTTGACCACGATGGGAATCTGCCGCTGCGGCAGGTTCATCTTGGGCAGGGCCGTGTCGTAGTCGCCCACAGTGGCGATGCGCAGGGTCTCGGCAATCGCGCTGCTGGTCACGCCCATCTCGGCCGCACGGGCCAGGTCGGGCGTGACGCTGATCTCGGTGCGCACCAGCGACGCGGTGGACTGCACGCTGCCCACACCACCGATGGTGCGCAGGTCGCGCTCGATCGCGGTGGCCGCGCTGGTCAGCGCGGACGCGTCGTTGCCGGTGAGCGTCAGGATGTACTTTTCGCCGGAACCGCCCAGGCCCACCTTGCTGCGCACGCCCGGCAGGTTGGACATGGCGGCACGCATCTGGTTTTCGATCACCTGCTTGCGCGGACGCGTGCCACGCGCGTCGAGCTGGATGGTGAGCGCGGCCTTGCGCGACTCGGCCGTGCCTTGCGGCGCGAACGGGTCGGAGCCCGCCGAGCCCGAGCCGATGGTGGTGTAGACCGACTTCACGTGCGGCACGTCCATCACCAGCAGGCGCGCACGCTCGGCGCTGGCCACGGTCTGCTGCAGCGTGGCGCCCGGTGGCAGCTCGATGTAGACCTGCGTCTGCGAGTTGTCGTCGGCCGGTATGAAGCCCTGCGGCAGCAGCGGGATCAGCATCAGCGAGCCGACAAAGAACACGCCGGCGCCCACCATGGTGATCCAGCGGTGGCGGATGCACCAGGCGGCCCAGCCTTGGTAGGTGTCGAGCCAGGCAGGCTCGTCCTGGTTGGTCATCCAGCGCCAGACCGCCGCGGTGACGCGGTTGCTGCGCGCCCAGCGCGGCATGTCTTTGGCCAGCACCACCGGCTTCAAGAGGTAGGCTGCCATCATGGGCGTGAGCGCGCGCGCCACCACCAGCGAGGCGAACACCGCGAACGAGGCCGTCCAGCCAAACTGCTTGAAAAACTTGCCCGGGATGCCCGACATGAAGGCCGTGGGCAGGAACACCGCGATCAGGGCGAAGGTGGTGGCGATCACCGCGAGGCCAATCTCGTCGGCCGCTTCCATGGAGGCCTGGTACGGCGTCTTGCCCATGCGCATGTGGCGCACGATGTTTTCCACCTCCACGATGGCATCGTCCACCAGGATGCCAATCACCAGCGACATGGCCAGCAGCGTGACCACGTTGATGGTGAAGCCCATGTAATGCATGCCGATGAAGGCCGGGATGGCCGACAACGGCAGCGCCACGGCCGAGACCACCGTGGCGCGGAAGTCGCGCAGGAACAGCCACACCACCAGCACCGCCAGGAGGGCGCCCTCGTAGAGCAGCGTCATGGAGCCGTCGAACTCTTCCTGCACCGGCGTGACGAAGTCAAACGACTCGGTGATGCGCAGGTCGGGCCGCGCGGCCTGCAGGTCTTTCAGCTTGGCACGCACGCCATTGCCCACCTCGATCTCGCTGGCGCCGCGGCTGCGCGCAACCTCGAAGCCCACCACCGGCTTGCCGTCCAGAAAGGCCGCCGCCGTGGGCTCGGCCACGGTGTCTTTGATCTGGGCGATCTGGTCCAGGCGAACGCGCCGGCCATCCGGCAGCGCGAGTTCGAGCCGGGCTAGCGCCTCGGCCGACTGCAGCGACGACAGCGTGCGCAGCGGCTGCTGGCTGCCGCCCAGGTCGACCCGGCCCCCGGCGCTTTCGATCTGCACCTTGGCCAGCTGACGCGACACGTCAGCCGCGCTGGCGCCCAGGGCCTGCAGCTTGAGTGGGTCCAGCAGCACCTGCACCTCGCGGTCAACACCGCCCACGCGGTTGATCGCGCCCACGCCACGCACCGACAGCAGCAGCTTGGCGATGTCGTTCTCGACAAACCAGGAAATGGCTTCCGCGTCCATCTTGTCGGACGACACGGTGTAGGCCAGCACCGCGCCGCCCGCGAGCTCGATCTTGTTGATGATGGGCTCGCGCAGATCGGCCGGCAGCTCGCCCCGCACCTTGGCCACGGCCGAACGCACGTCGTCCAGCGCTTCCTGGGTGTTCTTCTCGATGCGGAACTCGGTGGTGATGGTGACCGCGCCGTCCTGCACCTTGGTGGTGATGTGCTTGAGACCCTGCAGCGAAGCCAGGCTGTTCTCGATCACGCGCGCCACGTCGTTCTCAAGCTGGTTGGGCGCAGCGCCCGGCAGGCTGGCCGTCACCGTGATGTTGGGCACGTCCAGATCGGGGAAGTTCTGCACCTTCATCTGGCCGAACGAGAACAGGCCCGCCAGCGTGAGCATGAAGAACAGCATCGCCGCGGGAATGGGATTCTTGATGGACCAGGCTGAGACGTTCATGGCCTGGTCCTCACTTCACCACTTTGACGAGGTCGGCTTCGTTCAAAAAGCCCGCGCCTTGCACAGCCACCGGCTCGTCGGCTTTCACCCCATCCAGCACCTCGACCCGCTCACCCACACGGCGCCCGGTCTGCACCTTGCGCTGGCCGGCCTTGTTCTGCGCGTCGATCACGAACACGTAGTTGCTGCCGTCGCGCACCACGATGGATTCGCTCGGCACGGTGAGCGCCTCGCTCTGGCCCAGCTCAAAGAAGCCTTTGGCAAAGGTGCCGGCCTTCAGGTCGGCATGCCGGGGCAGGTCCACGAAAACAAGGATGTTGCGTGTCTGCGGGTCGGCGCTGGGCGCAATCGCGCGCACCTGGCCAGCGATCTCCAGCCCGGTGGCCGCAGTGACCTGCACCTTCTGGCCCACGCGGATGCGGCCCACCTCGCTGGGCGTGACCTCGCCGCGCCATTCCAGACGGCTCTGGCGCACCAGGCGAAACAGCTCCTGCCCCGCGCTCATCACCGCGCCCACCGTGGCGCCGCGCGCTGAAATCACGCCGTCGTCGGGCGCGAGCACCCGGGTGTTGCCCAGGCGCACCTCGGTCGCGCCCAGCACCGCCCTGGCCGCCTCCAGCTGCGCGCGCGCCACCTTCTCCTGGGTGAGGTACTGCGCCACCTGCGAAGCCGAGAGCGCGCCGCTGTCCTGGATGGAGCGCGCGCGGTCGGCGTCGGCCTTCGCATTCTCGAAACTGGCCTCGGCCTGCATCAGGCTGGCGCGGCTCTGCAAACTGTCGGCCTGCGTGGTCTCGCGGGCGAACTCGGCCAGCACTTGGCCTTTGCGCACCACGTCACCCACGTTCACATTCACCGACGCCAGGCGCAGGCCGTTGAGTTCCGCGCCGACGCTGGCCTCTTGCCAGGCTGTGATGTTGCCGTTGGCCTGCAACCTGATCGGCAGGCTGCTGCGCTCGGGCTGGGCCACCGTCACGGTGAGCGCGGGCTTGGGTCCGGCGGTGGTCGCGGCATCCGCCTCGGGCGCCTGCGGCTTCCTGATGAACATCCAGAACACCACCAGCAGCACCAGGGCCAGTGCGATGGCCAGCCAGAGCCAGCGTTTGCGCGATTGCGAAGGGGTGGCGTTCATGACGGGTCTTTGAGGGCGTTGGGGTTGTTCACGGGATCGAAGCCACCGCCCAGCGCGACGTAGAGCTGGATCCAGGCGTTGATGCGTTCCTGCTGCAGGTTGACGGCGCTGCTGTCGGCGTTGAGCTTGAGTCGACGGGCTTCTTCCAGCTCGTTGAGGTTGGCCAGGCCCACGCGGTAACGCGCCTCGGTGCCCTTGAGCGACTGCTCGTAGCCAGCTTGCGCGGTATCCGTGGAGGCCCCACGCTCGCTCAGGCTGGCCAGCGTCACCAGCGCCTGCTCCACCTCGGCCACGGCCTGACGAAGGGTGCTGGCGTAGGCGATGGCGGCGGCCTCGTAGCGCGCCTGCGCGCTGTCGGAGCTGGCGCCCAGGCTGTCGCGCCCCAGCAGCGGCAGGCTCAGGCTGAGCGGGCCGATGGCCCAGGTGTTGAACGTGCCCTCGGTGCCACCGCCCGAAAACCGGTTGCGCAGCAGGCTGCCCGAGAGCGAGAGGCCGGGCAACAGCGCTGCCTTGGCCACGCCCACGTCTTCGCTGGCGGCCACCAGCTCGCGCTGCGCCCGGTACACATCGGGCCGCTGGCGGATCACCTCGGCGGGCACGGCGTTCACCGACAACAGGCTGTCCAGCCGATGCGATGCCAGCAAGGCCGGCGCTCCCGCCAGCCGCTGGCGCACCTCGGGTTCGGGCACGCCGGTGAGCGCCGTGAGCGACTTCACCTGCCGTTCGCAGGTTTCAAACTGCTGCCGGTAACGCGCCGCGCTCTCCGCCCCGCTGGCGCGGGCCAGCGCGGCCACCGCCGGCGCCGTCAGGCCGGCGCGTTCCGAGGTGGTGTTGTTCTGCGCGGTGACCGCACGCGAATCGCGGTCACGCGAGGCCACCGCAAGCTGCTCGCGGCACAGGCGTTGCGAAAAATAGAGTTGCGCCAGTTCAGAAGCCACCAGCACGCGGGCCTCGTGCCAGCCGGCACCGGCCGCGTCTTGCAACGCCTGGGCACTGCCCAGGCGGGCCTGGCTCTCGCCCCACAGGCCGATGGCCCACGAGGCCTGCAGTCCCGCACTCAGCGTGGTTCCCAGGGGAATGGTCGGGTCGGTGATGCCACGGGTGGCGTTGGCCACCGCGGTCACCTGCGGCCCGTTCTGCGCCTCCACGCCGAACCTCGCGGCGCGGGCGGCAAACACCTGTGCGCGTGCCGTGGCGATCGTCGGGCTCTGCGCCTGCGCGCGGGCGATCCAGTCGGTGAGCACCGGATCGTCGAATCGGCTCCACCATTGGGTGAGTTCGATCGTGCTGCCCTGGTGGACCAGGGGTGGCGCATACCAGCTGCCGGGCAGGTCCACGGCCAGATCGACGGGGGGCTTGGTCACGCTGCAGGCGCCCAGCAGTGCCGCGCAGGCCGCCATGGCCAGCAAGTGCTTCATGTGTCGGAATCCCTGTTCGTTGGTTTGACCCGGGCCTGACTCTATTCGATGTGCCCGCCCGAACATGTCAATTCATTTCAACCACGCGACGGTTTGTATCAATCGTCAACGGCCGCATCCAACCCGGGGAACAGCACCTCGGTGAAGCCGAAGCGGGTGAAGTCGCGCACCCGCATCGGGTACAGCTGGCCCCAGAGGTGATCGCACTCGTGCTGCACCACCCGCGCATGGAAACCCTCGGCCTCGCGGTCGATGGCCTGTCCGCGCTCATCGAAGCCTTGGTAGCGGATGCGCCTCCAGCGCGGAACCACGCCGCGCAAGCCCGGCACCGACAGGCAGCCTTCCCAACCCTCTTCCTCTTCGTCACCCAGCGGGGTGATGACCGGGTTCACCAGCACGGTGCGCGGCACCACGGGAGCGTCGGGGTAGCGCGGGTTGGGCTCGCCGCTGCCGAAAATCACCACCTGCAGGTCCACGCCGATCTGCGGCGCGGCCAGGCCGGCACCCACGGCCGCCACCATGGTGTCCTGCAGGTCGATCACCAGCTGGTGCAGTTCGGGCGTGTCGAAGGCGGTCACGGGCTGGGCGTGGCGCAGCAGGCGCGGATCGCCCATTTTCAGAATGGTGTGAATGGTCATGGCGTTGGACAAGCAGCGGGGATGGGTTTAGTTTCGCTGATCGTTGCCCTGCGCACGACCCCAAAAGAGGAGATGCCATGAAGACCGCCCTGTTCGCCCTCGCCCTGTTCGTGCACGTGCTTGCACAGGCCCAGGGCGCCGACATTTTCAAAGGCGCCGATCTCGCCCTGGGCGCCAGGCTCATCGCAGACAACAAATGTGCCCAATGCCACGCCAGCAAGGTCGGCGGCGACGGCAACACCATCTACCGCCCTCAAGGCCGCATCAACACGGCTGCCCTGCTGCGCGGCATGGTGGAGAACTGCAGCACGCAGCTGAACCTGCAACTCTTCCCCGAAGAAGTCACCGCCATCGCCGCGGTGCTCAACCGGGACCACTACAAGTTCAAGTGAGTGAGCCCAGCAAGGCCAGCATGCCGGCCTCGTCCAGCACCGCCACACCCAGCTCGTTCGCCTTGTCCAGCTTGCTGCCGGCCTCGGTGCCAGCCACCACGTAGTCGGTCTTCTTGCTCACCGAGCCGGCCACCTTGGCGCCGGCGGCTTCCAGCATGGCCTTGGCGTCCTCGCGCTTGAGCGTGGGGAAGGTGCCGGTGAGCACGAAGGTCTTGCCCGCCAGCGGCTGCGGGGCGCGCTGGGCGGGCTCGCCCTCTTCCCAGCTCACACCACAGGCGCGAAGCTGCTCCACCACCTCGCGGTTGTGCGGCTGGTCGAAGAAGGTGCGGATGCTTTGCGCCACCACCGGGCCGACATCGTCAACCTCCGACAGCGCCTCCAGGCTCGCGTCCATGACGCGATCAAGCTGGCCGAAGTGGCGCGCCAGGGCCTTGGCAGTGGCCTCGCCCACATGGCGGATGCCCAGACCAAACAGGAAACGCGGGAGCGTTGTTCGCTTGGACTTCTCCAGGGCGGCCAACACGTTTTGCGCCGATTTTTCGGCCATGCGGTCCAGCGCCAGCAGCGAAGTGAGGCCCAGGCGGTAGAGGTCGGGCAGGGTCTTGACCACGCCCGCGTCCACCAGCTGCTCGACCAGCTTGTCGCCCAGACCTTCAATCTCCACCGCGCGGCGCTGGGCAAAGTGCAACAGAGCCTGCTTTCGCTGGGCGCCGCAGAACAGGCCGCCGGTGCAGCGGTAGTCCACTTCACCCTCTTCTCGCACGGCGTCGCTGCCGCAGACCGGGCACTGGCGGGGCAGGCTGAAGGGCTCTGGGTCGCCGACACGTTTGTCGAGCAGCACCGACACCACCTCGGGAATCACGTCACCAGCCCGTCGCACGATCACCGTGTCCCCCACACGCACGTCCTTGCGGCGCGCCTCGTCTTCGTTGTGCAGCGTCGCGTTGGTCACCGTCACGCCGCCCACGAACACAGGCGCGAGCTTGGCCACGGGCGTGAGCTTGCCGGTGCGGCCCACCTGCACGTCGATGGCCAGCACGGTGGTGAGCTGCTCCTGCGCGGGGTATTTGTGTGCCACGGCCCAGCGTGGCTCGCGCGTGACAAAGCCCAACTGGCGCTGCAGCGCGAGTGAATTGACCTTGTAGACCACGCCGTCGATGTCGTAGGGCAGCTGGTCGCGGCTGGTGCCGATGCGCTGGTGGAATTCGACCAAGGCATCTGCGCCACGGCACAGGGCGGTCTGCTCTGCCACCGGAAAGCCCCATGCCTTGAGCTGCATGAGCAGCTCGAAGTGGGTCTCGAACGCTGGTCCGCCCTGCTCGGATGGTGTGATCTCACCCAGACCGTAGGCGAAGAAGCTCAAGGGCCGCTGGGCGGCAATTCCTGAATCGAGCTGGCGCACCGCGCCGGCCGCGGCATTGCGCGGATTCACAAAGGTCTTTTCACCCTTGGCGCCAGCGGCGATCTTGGCGCGCTGCTTCTCGTTGAGCGCGTCAAAGTCGTCGCGGCGCATGTAGACCTCGCCCCGCACTTCGAGCACCGTTGGAGCGTCGGCCGGCAAGCGCAGCGGCACCTGCTGGATGGTGCGCACGTTGGTGGTGACGTCCTCACCCAGCTCACCGTCGCCACGCGTGGCGGCCTGCACCAGCACGCCTGCCTCGTAACGCAGGCTCATGGCCAGGCCGTCGAACTTGAGTTCGGCCACGTAGTCGACCGGTGGATCGGCTTCGGCCATGCCCAACGCGCGGCGCACGCGGGTGTCGAAGTTGCGCGCGCCGCTGGGCTCGGTGTCGGTCTCGGTGTTGATCGAGAGCATGGGAACGCGGTGGCGCACCGGCGTGAACGCATCGAGCACCCGGCCGCCCACGCGCTGGGTCGGTGAATCGCTGGTCAGCAGCTCGGGGTGTCCGGCCTCGATGGCCTGCAGCTCGCGGAACAGCCGGTCGTACTCGGCGTCGGGGATCTCCGGGTCGTCCAGCGTGTAGTAACGATGCGCGTGATGGTGCAGCTGAGCGCGCAACTCGGCGGCTCGCTCGGCGGGGCTCGGCCCCGCAGCGAAAAGATCGGGTGTCATCGGACTTCCGCCGGGCCGCCCCAAGGCAGGCCAGCCACCATGGGGGGCAGCGACCCGCAAAGCGGTGGAGCGTGGGGGTTTTGTTGCATCAAGAGAACAGCCGGCGCGCCTGCGCGGAGCCGGCCGACAGGTCGCGGCTGTCGAGCGCGTCGTACAGGCTTTCCAGGTCGGCGCCAATGCCGTCCATGGTGTCGGTGGACAGCGGCTGGCCCGCGTCGTCGGTGACGATGCCGTCCATGGCCTCGGCCAGCGCCATGGCGGTCTGGCGCATGCGCACAAAAGGCTGTTCGCTGCGCGGCACATGGGTCACTTCCAGCGACAGCGCCACCTCGCGCAAGGCGCTTTGCTCGGGGTCTTCGGCCATGGCGGCCTGCGGGTCAAACACCAGGCTGAGCACCGGCGCCTGGCCCATCTGGCTGCCCGAGAGCACCATGCGCCCGGGCAATGCCCCCGCCACGAAACCGAGCTTGGCCGCGTGCTGAGCCACATAGCCCGGGCTCCAGGCGGCGCGGCGCGCACGCAGGGTGAAGCCGAGCTGCGCGTCGTGCCCGCTGGCAAATGCGTCGAGCTCACGCCCGCGGGCCACCTCGGCGCGCATGTCGGGAAACTCGGGGGCCGCGCCCACTGCATCGGCGAAGGCCTGGGCCTTCACCACGAACTCGGAAAACTCGATGTCGTTGAGCGCGCCAGCCCGGTTGGCCAGTTGCACACCCGCTTGCAGCGCCCGGTAGCGCTGCCCCAGGCGCGGCGTTTCCCACTCGCCGCTGGCGTCGCACAGGCCCTCGACCGCAAACGGTTTGCTGCCCACCCGGCGCGTGCCGGGCAGTGCCGCCAGCAGGGCATCGCCCGACACCTCGTGGTCGAGCACCAAGGGTGTGATCACGTCGATCAGGGCGTCGAGCCCGGGCCGTTTCTCGGGCTGGTTGAGCAGCGGATTCACGCTGACGGCCGCCGCAGCCACGGCGATCGCGGCAGGGTCGGGCCGCATGACACCGGGCATGTCGCCCAGCACCGGGTCGATGCGCTGGATCTCGGTGCCCTCGAGGTCTTCGGGTGAGTACGGCACGGTCTCGTCACCGGACGGATCGCCAGGCGGGTGGGTCGAGCGTTCGCGCGCCAGGCGCGGCGCGCTGTGGCGTGTGATCCAGGCGTTGTAGGCCACCACACCGGCCAGCACGAGCCCCCCGATGATGGCCAGACCGATTTGCAGAGTGCTCATGGTGTTTTTGTTCAGGTGGATTCGAGCATGCCGGCGGCCGATTCCATGTCCACCGCCACGATGCGGGAGACGCCCTGCTCCTGCATCGTCACGCCGATCAGCTGCTCGGCCATTTCCATGGCGATCTTGTTGTGGCTGATGAACAGGAACTGCGTCTCTTTGGCCATGGCCGTGACCAGCTTGGCGTAGCGTTCGGTGTTGGCGTCGTCCAGCGGCGCGTCCACCTCGTCGAGCAGGCAGAACGGCGCGGGATTGAGCTGGAAGATGGCGAACACGAGCGCGATGGCGGTGAGCGCCTTCTCGCCGCCCGAGAGCAGGTGGATGGTCTGGTTTTTCTTGCCGGGTGGCTGGGCCATCACCTGCACGCCGGCGTCCAGGATTTCCTCGCCGGTCATCACCAGGCGCGCGTTGCCACCACCGAACAGCTCGGGGAACATCTTGCCGAAGTGCGTGTTGACGGTCTCAAACGTGCTGCCCAGCAAATCGCGCGTTTCGTTGTCGATCTTCTTGATCGCGTCTTCCAGCGTGTTCATGGCTTCGACCAGGTCGGCCGTCTGCGCATCGAGGAAGGTCTTGCGTTCGCGCGCGGCGGTGAGTTCGTCCAGCGCGGCGAGGTTGACCGCGCCCAGCGCCTGGATCTCGCGGTGCAGGCGGTCGATTTCACCCTGCATGCCGGGCAGGCGCACGTTGTTCTCCGTGATGCTTTGCGCCACGGCGGCCAGATCGGCCTGGGCCTCTTCGAGCATCTGGCTGTACTGCTCCACGCCCAAGCGCGCGGCCTGCTCCTTGAGCTGGAAATCGGTGATGCGGTTGCGCAGCGGATCGAGTTCGCGTTCCAGTTGCAGGCGGCGCTCGTCGCTGGCGCGCAGTTTGGCGGTGAGGTCGTCGTACTGGCTGCGCAGCGCGCCCAGGACCTGCTCGCGCTCCAGCTTCATGGCCAGCGCGTTTTGCAAGCCGGCCTGCGCAGCCGCGTCGTTGAGGCGACCCAGCTCCTCGGAGGCACGTTGCTGTTCGTCTGCAAGTGACTTCTCCTGCGTGGCCGCTGTCTCCAGCGAGCGCTGCAGCTCGGCCTGTCGCGCCTGCAGGCTTCGCAGGGCAAACGTGGCTTCTTGCGCCGTGCGCTCCAGCGAACGCTGCTGCTCACGAGCCTGGTTCAGCGCGCGTTCGGCCGCGATCACCGTGTCGTCCAGTTGCGCGTGGCGCTCCTGGCTGTCAGCCAGTTGCATGTCGAGTTCTTCGAACCGCGCCTCGGCGGTCACGCGGCGCTCTTGCAACTCATCGAGCTGGGCGTCCACCTCGGCCAAGTCGGACGCGATCTGCTCGCTGCGCGCGCGGGTCTGTTCGGCCAGCTGGGTCAGGCGCAGTGCTTCGACCTGCAGCTCGTGGGCGCGGCCGCGCGACTCGGCGGCCTCGCGCCGCGCGCTCACCAGGCGCTGCGAAGCGTCGGTGTAGGCAGCCTCTGCGCGGATCAGGCTGGAGCGCGCCTGTTCGTTGATCAGCACCTGCGCCTTGAGCTGCTTGTCGATGTTCTCGATTTCCTGGGCGCGAGCCAGCAGGCCTGCCTGCTCGCTGTCGGGTGCGTAGAAGCTCACGCTGTGCGCGGTCACCGCATGGCCGCTGGCCACGAAGATCACCTCGCCGGCTTGCAACTGGGCGCGCTGCGCCATGGCGTCTTCCAGGCTGGGCGCGGTCAGGCAGCCGTGCAGCCACTCGGCCAGCAAGGCCTGCTGGCCGGCGTCGTTCAGGCGCAACCAGGCGGCCAGGGGCTTGAGGCCGCTGGCGCTGGGCGCACCTGCGCCGGCCGCGGGCGGGTTGTAAAAGGCCAGCTTGGCCGGCGGCGCGTCGTTGCCGAAGGCACGCACCATGTCCAGGCGCGAGACTTCGAGCGCACCCAGGCGCTCGCGCAGCGCGGCCTCCAGGGCGTTTTCCCAACCGGTCTCGATGTGGATGCGGCTCCACAGGCCTTGCAGACCGTCCAGCCCATGCTTGGCCAGCCAGGGTTTGAGCTTGCCGTCGGTCTTGACCTTGTCCTGCAGCGCCTTCAGCGCCTCCATGCGGGCCGACAGATCGGCCTGCCGTGCCGACTCCTGGTTCACCGCTTGCTGCGCGGTGCGGCGCGCGTCGTCCAGTTGGGGCACGCTGTCCTGCAGTTTCTGCAGCACGGCGTCGTTCATTTCGGCCGCGTCCTGCGCACTCGCCAGCTGGGTCTGCGCGTTCAGCAGGCGGGCTTCGTCGGGCGCGGCCAGCGCATTGCGGTCGGCGGTCAGCCGCTCGCGGCGCTGGTTGAAAGAACGGCTCTGCTCTTCGATGTTGCGCTGCTCGGCCGCCAGCACCTGGATCTGCTGCTGCACCTGCGTGACACTGGCGCGCTGCTCGTTGGCACGGGCCTGGGCCTGGCGCAGGCTGTCTTCGAGCGCGGGCAAGGCGCCCGATTGTTCCTCGCCCTGCGCCGCCAGCACCACCGACTGGTCTTCCGCCTGCACCATCGATTCGGCGAGCTGTTCCAGCTCCACCGCCGCGTCTTCGCTGCGGGTGGCCCACGAGGCAATCTGTTCCTTCAGCTGCACCAGGCGCTGCTCCACGCGGGTGCGACCCTCGACCACGAAGCGGATTTCGGCTTCGAGTTTGCCCACCTCGGCGCTGGCCTCGTACAGCTTGCCCTGGGCCTGGTTGACCTGGTCGCCCGCAGCGTAGTGGGCCTGGCGGATGGTTTCCAGCTCACTTTCGATGCGGCGCAGGTCGGCGGTGCGCGACTCCAGGTCGTTGATGGCCTGGGCGGCATCAAGCTTCACCTTGACCTGATCGGCCTCGGCCTCGCTGCGTTTCATGAACCAGAGCTGGTGCTGCTTGAGCGTGACGCCGGCCTGCAGGTTGTTGTATTTCGCGGCCACCTCGGCTTGCTTCTCCAGCTTGTCGAGGTTGGCGTTGAGTTCGCGCAGGATGTCCTCGACCCGGGTGAGGTTCTCGCGCGTGTCGGCCAGGCGGTGCGCGGTCTCGCGGCGGCGCTCCTTGTATTTGGAGACGCCTGCGGCTTCTTCGAGGAACAGGCGCAGCTCTTCGGGCTTGCTTTCGATGATCCGGCTGATGGTGCCCTGGCCGATGATGGCGTAGGCGCGTGGGCCCAGGCCGGTGCCCAGAAACACGTCCTGCACGTCGCGGCGGCGCACCGGCTGGTTGTTGATGTAGTAGCTGCTGGTGCCGTCGCGCGTGAGCACGCGTTTGACGGCGATTTCGCCGAACTGGCCCCACTGGCCGCCGGCGCGGTGGTCGCTGTTGTCGAACACCAGCTCCACGCTGGATCGGCTGGCCGGTTTGCGCGTGTTGGTGCCGTTGAAGATCACGTCCTGCATGGACTCGCCACGCAGCTCGGAGGCCTTGGACTCGCCCAGCACCCAGCGCACCGCGTCCATGATGTTGGACTTGCCACAGCCGTTGGGCCCGACCACGCCCACCAGCTGGCCCGGGAGCATGAAATTGGTCGGTTCGGCGAAGGACTTGAAGCCGGAGAGCTTGATGGAGTTGAGACGCACGGCGCTGCCCGATGACTGACTGGTGAGGAACGCCCGCCCCTGGGCCGACGACGCGAGCGAAATGATACCCCGCTGCCTCACGGGGCCACCGATCCAGCGGCCTGGGCCCGCAGCCAGCGGAAAAGGTCGGGGACTGCGTCGTTTTTCACAGAGAACGAAGGTTGGCATGCTTACCTTTATGTCCAACACCCCTATGCTCCGGCCGAGTCGTTTAAACCCCGCTATTTCGCGCCGAACGCCACCCCGCCATGAACCCCTACGTCACCACCGCTTTCAATCCCTTGTTGGTCGCCCTGTCATTCGTCTTTGCCGTCGTCGGCTCCTTCGTGGCGCTCACAGCCGCTGGCCGAGTGAATCAGCTCGGCGGGCGCCAGAGCCTGTCCAACGTCCTCACCGTGGGAGTCTCGCTGGGCGGCATCGGTGTGTGGTCCATGCACTTCATTGGCATGCTCGCCCTCGACATGGACGTGGGCAGCAGCTACTCCATGGTGGATACCTTCGCATCACTTCTGATCGTCATCGTCGCCACGTCGTGGACGGTGAGCTTCGCTGCCAAATCGCCCGACAACCTGCCCCGCCTGGCCACCGCCGGCGTGCTGCTGGGCATGAGCGTGGTCGTCATGCACTACCTGGGCATGTTCGGCCTGAAGATCAACGGCTATATCCGCTGGGACTATGGCGTGGTGGTGCTCTCCATGGTGATCGCCATCGTGGCAGCCACCGCCGCGCTCTGGCTGGCCTTCAACAGCCCCACGCTCAACCGCCGCATTGCCGCCGCCCTGGCCATGGGTGTGGCAGTCTGCGCGATGCACTACACCGGCATGTATGCGGCCGAGTTCGTGTGCACCACCGAGAGCCGCAACGCCATTCCGCAAGGCGCCAGCTACATCAGTTCGTTCCGCCTGCCCACGCTGGTGATCGCCATCACCTTGATGATGACGGCCCTGCTGTCGGTGGACCAGCTGTTGCAGTACCTGCGCAGCAAACCCGCCGGGACAGCAGCCAGCATGCGCTGAAAGTGCCTGCCGGGCGCCGCCGAACGCCCCCGCAGGCGCGGTGTGTTGCCGGGCACCGGGATAATCGCGGCATGAACCCGCTTTTGTCCCGCCTGCAGCCCTACCCCTTCGAGCGTCTGCGTCGGCTGTTTGCCGACATCACCCCCAACCCGGAACTTCGCCCCATCAGCCTGGGTATTGGCGAGCCCAAACACGCCGCGCCAACGTTCCTCAAACAAACCCTGGCCCAGGCGTTGGACACGGGTCTCTCCAGCTACCCGGCCACCGCCGGCGAGCCCGCCATGCGCGAAGCCTGCGCGGCCTGGGTGCAGCGCCGCTATGGCGTGGCGGTGAGCCCGGCCACCCAGGTGCTGCCGGTCAATGGTTCGCGAGAGGCGCTGTTCGCCTTCGCCCAGACCGTGATTGACCCGACGCGCCCGGGCGCCACGGTGGTGTTTCCCAACCCGTTCTATCAAATCTATGAAGGCGCGGCCCTGCTGGGTGGCGCCGAGCCGTTCTATGTGGCCAGCGACCCGGCGCGCAACTTCGCGGCCGACTGGGACGCCGTGCCGGCCGACGTGTGGGCCCGGACCCAGCTTCTGTTTGTGTGCTCGCCAGGCAACCCGGCCGGCGCGGTGATGCCGCTGGAGGAATGGCGCAAGCTTTTCGAGCTGAGCGACCGGCACGGCTTCGTGATCGCGTCCGACGAGTGCTACAGCGAAATCTATTTCCGGGACGAGCCGCCGCTGGGCGGTCTGGAGGCCGCACACGCGCTCGGCCGTACCGATTTCCGCAACCTGGTGAGTTTCACCAGCCTCTCCAAGCGCAGCAACGTGCCGGGCCTGCGCAGCGGTTTCGTGGCCGGTGACGCCTCGCTCATCAAGCCCTTTCTGCTCTACCGCACTTACCATGGCGGCGCCATGAGCCCCGTGGTGCAGGCCGCCAGCATGGCCGCCTGGAACGACGAAGCCCATGTGGTGGACAACCGGCGCCAGTACCGTGAAAAATTCGCCCAGGTCACCCCCTTGCTGGCCGAGGTGCTCGATGTGGCCCTGCCCGACGCGTCTTTTTACCTGTGGGCCGGGGTTCCGGCGTCGTTTGCCGATGCATCCAAGGGCCTGAGCGCCGACGAAGCCTTCGCCCGCGCGCTGCTGGCTCAATACAATGTGACGGTTCTGCCCGGCAGCTACCTCGCGCGCGATTTCAACGGATCGAATCCCGGCACGGGCCGCGTGCGCATGGCCCTGGTGGCCGAGCCCGCCGAATGCCTGGAAGCCGCCCACCGCATCAGAGCCTTCATGGCCGGGTGCACCTGACTCCCCCTTTTTTCTTTTTCTTCCTCCGACCTGCCTCATGACACAACAACTGCAAAGCCTGATCGACAACGCCTGGGACAAGCGCGCCGAACTCTCCCCCGCCTCCGCGCCGAAGGAAGTGCTGGACGCGGTGGAACACGTGATCGCCGAGCTCAACAAGGGCCGCCTGCGCGTGGCCACGCGCCAGGCCGTGGGCCAGTGGACGGTGCACCAGTGGATCAAGAAAGCGGTGCTGCTGTCGTTCCGCCTCAAGGACAACGAGCTCATGCGCGCGGGCGACCTGGGCTTCTTCGACAAGGTCAAAACCAAGTTCTCGCACCTGAGCGAATCCGAAATGAAGGCCACCGGCGTGCGCGTCGTGCCGCCCGCCGTGGCGCGCCGCGGGAGCTTTGTGGCCAAGGGAGCGATCCTGATGCCCAGCTACGTGAACATCGGCGCCTACGTGGATGAGAACACCATGGTCGACACCTGGGCCACGGTCGGCTCCTGTGCCCAGATTGGCAAGAACGTGCACCTCTCGGGCGGCGTCGGCATCGGCGGCGTGCTGGAGCCCCTGCAGGCGGGCCCAACCATCATCGAAGACAACTGCTTCATCGGCGCGCGCTCCGAGGTGGTCGAAGGCGTGGTCGTCGAAGAAAACTCCGTGCTGGGCATGGGCGTCTACCTCGGCCAGAGCACGCCCATCTTCAACCGCGACACCGGCGAGGTGGTGTTTGGCCGCGTGCCCAGCGGCAGCGTGGTGATCAGCGGCAGCCTGCCCAAGAAAACGGCATCGGGCAAAGACTACAGCACCTACGCAGCCATCATCGTCAAGACGGTGGACGCACAGACGCGCTCCAAGACCAGCCTGAACGACCTCCTTCGGGACTGAGCAAGATGCCCCCACGCGCCGCCGCTTCGCGAGTCGCTGCTGCCCAAGGGGGCTGGCCTCGCCTGGGGCGGCCCGGCGCGGCGGCCTGTCTCACTGAACGTAGTTACCTGAAGGGATCAGCATGAGCAGCGGAACGATGGAGCGCATCCTGCGCCTGATGGCCGAGAAGAAGGCCTCGGATGTGTATCTGACGGCGCATGCGCCAGCCATGATCAAGATCAACGGCCAGACCATCCCGATCAACAGCCAGGTGCTGCCACCGGAGGCCCCGCGCAACCTGCTCTCCGAGATCGTGCCCTCCACCCGCATGGAGGAACTGCAGGAAACCGGCGAACTCAACATGGCCGTGCCGCTGGAGGCACTGGGCAACTTCCGTATCAGCGCGTTTCGCCAGCGCGGCCAGATTGCCGTGGTGATCCGCTACATCCCGGGTGACATTCCAGCGCTCGACTCGCTCAACGTGGCGCCCGTGCTCGCCGACCTGGTGATGGAAAAACGCGGCCTGGTGCTCATGGTGGGTGCCACCGGTGCGGGCAAGAGCACCACGCTGGCGGCCATGATCGACCACCGCAACGAATGCGCCAGCGGTCACGTGCTCACCATCGAAGACCCGATCGAATACGTCTATCGCAACAAGAAGTCGGTGGTCAACCAGCGCGAGATCGGGCCCGACACGGCCTCGCTGCAGATCGCGCTGAAGAACGCGCTGCGCCAGGCACCCGACGTGATCCTGATCGGTGAAATCCGCGACCGTGAGACCATGTCGGCCGCCATCGCTTATGCCCAGTCGGGTCACCTGTGTCTGGCCACGCTGCATGCCAACAACAGCTACCAGGCGCTCAACCGCATCTTGAGCTTCTACCCGGTCGAGGTGCGTCCCACCATGCTCGGCGACCTGGCTGCCGCCCTGCGCGCCATCGTGTCGCAGCGCCTGCTGCGCACCCACACCGGCAGCCGCGTGCCGGCCATGGAGGTGCTGCTCAACACCTCATTGATCGCCGACCTGATCCAGAAGGCCGATTTCTCCGGCGTGCGCGAGGCCATGGAGAAATCACTGGCCGACGGCTCACAGAGCTTCGAGCAGGACCTGGCACGCCTCATCAACGACGGCCTGGTCACGCGCAACGAAGGCCTGGCGCAGGCCGACTCGCCCAACAACCTGCTCTGGCGCCTGCAGAACGACTTTCACGCCCTCAAGTCGAACGACGCGGCCAATGCGAGCGACGAAGACACGACCGAGGACGCCACTTTCACCGAGTTCACGCTCGACGTGAAACACTGATCCCATGACCGATACCCTGCGCCTGACCGAACAGCTCATCGCCCGCGCCTCCGTCACGCCGCGCGATGAAGGCTGCCAGTCGGTCATTGCGCAGCGCCTGTCTGCGCTGGGCTTTGCCTGCGAGACGATCGAGAGCGGCCCCGACGATTTCCGGGTGACCAATCTGTGGGCCCGGCTGGGCACGGGCCAGCAACCCACGCTGATCTTCGCCGGCCACACCGACGTGGTTCCCACCGGCCCCGCCAGCGCGTGGAGCAGCGATCCGTTTGCTCCCACGCACCGCGACGGCAAGCTCTACGGCCGTGGCGCCAGCGACATGAAAGCCTCGCTCGCCGCCATGGTGGTGGCTTGCGAGGAATTCGTGGCCATGCATCCACGGCCGGCCATTGACATTGCCTTTCTGCTCACCAGCGACGAGGAAGGCCCTGCCGTGGACGGCACCGTGGTGGTGTGCGAGCGGCTGAAGCAACGCGGCGAGCGGCTCGACTGGTGCATCGTGGGCGAGCCCACGTCGGTCGAGCGCACCGGCGACATGATCAAGAACGGCCGCCGGGGCACGATGAGTGGGAAGCTCACCGTCAAGGGCATTCAGGGCCACATCGCCTACCCGCACCTGGCGAAGAACCCGATCCACCTGGCAGCGCCCGCTTTGGCCGAGCTCGCTGGCACGGCATGGGACGCCGGCAATGCCTTCTTCCCGCCCACGAGCTGGCAAATCAGCAACATCCACGGCGGCACCGGTGCGAGCAACGTGATTCCCGGCACCGTGGTGATCGACTTCAACTTCCGTTTCTCCACCGAGTCCACGCCCGAAGGCTTGCAGCAGCGCGTGGCCGGGATTCTCGCGCGCCACGGTCTGCTGCCCGACAGCGGCTACGACCTGAGCTGGACTTTGGGCGGTCGCCCATTCCTCACCCCACCCGGCACGCTGGTGGACGCGGTGCGCGAGGCCATTCGATCGGAGATCGGCATCGAGACCGAACTCTCCACCACTGGTGGCACCAGCGACGGGCGATTCATCGCGCAGGTTTGTCCACAGGTGATAGAACTCGGCCCCCCCAACGCCACCATCCACAAGATTGACGAGCACGTGGCCGTGTCCGACATCGAACCGCTCAAGAACATTTACCGCCGCACACTGGACAACCTGTCCCGCCTCGCCGGCTCCCCACACTGAGCGCTCCCGTGAAACTGAAAGAACTGCTGGCTGCGGCCACCCGCCGCCTGGATGCGGCCCATCTGGCCTATGGCCATGGCACCACCAACGCGCGCGACGAAGCCAGCTGGCTCGTGCTGTGGCAGCTCGGCCTGCCGCTGGACAGCGACCTGGACGCCCTCACCCGCCAGCCCGTCACGGCGCAGCAGCAAGCCGAGGTGGAGGCGCTGATCCAGCGGCGGATCGACTCCCGTGAGCCAGCCGCCTACCTCACCGGCGAAGCCTGGCTGCAGGGCGTGCCCTTCCACGTCGATCGGCGCGCCATCGTGCCGCGCAGCTTCATTGCCGAGCTGCTGGCCGAGGGCTCGATCGATCCCTGGCTGGACGAAAAAACCCGCGATGTGCTTGACCTGTGCACCGGCAACGGTAGTCTGGCCGTGCTCGCCGCCATGGCCTACCCCGACGTGCGCGTGACCGGCGCAGACATCTCACCCGAGGCCCTGGAAGTCGCCCGCATCAACGTGGCCCGGCACGAACTGCAACACCGCATCCAGCTGGTGGTGTCCGACGGCCTGAAGAACTGCCCCGGCCCCTGGGACCTGATCCTGTGCAACCCACCCTATGTGAACGCACAAAGCATGGCGGCCCTGCCGCCGGAGTACCGCGCTGAACCGGCGTTGGCCCTGGACGGCAACACCGCGGGCAATGTGGACGGCATGGACTTCGTGCGACAGCTGATCCGCGACGTGCCCCGCCACCTCAAGCCTCAGGGCGTGCTGGTGCTGGAAATCGGCAATGAACGCGCGCATTTCGAAGCTGCGTTCCCCCACCTGGAAACCGTCTGGCTGGCCACCAGCGCCGGCGATGACCAGGTCCTCTTGCTCACCCTTGAATCCATCACGGCACTGCACACCTTGCAGACGCCCGCTCCATGATCACCTTGAAAAACCTTGTCCTTCGCCGCGGCGTGAAGGTCCTGCTCGACAACGCATCCTGCACCATCAACCCGGGCGAAAAGGTCGGCCTTGTAGGACGCAACGGCGCGGGCAAATCCAGCCTGTTCGGTCTGCTCAACCACACGTTGCACGAAGACAAGGGCGACTTCTATGTGCCTCCCCAGTGGCGCATGGCGCAGGTGGCCCAGGACATGCCGGAGACCGACCAGACGGCCACGCAGTTCGTGATCGAAGGTGATGTGACCTTGCTCGCCGCCCAGCAGGAAGTGACCGCCTCGGAGGACAGCGGCGATGGCGAACGCATGGCGCACGCCTACATGGCACTGCACGACGCCGGCGCGCACGACGCGCCCGCCCGCGCTCAGGCGCTGATTCTGGGCCTGGGCTTTCGCACCGACGAGCTGGAGCGCCCGGTCAACAGCTTCTCTGGCGGCTGGCGCATGCGCCTGCAACTCGCGCGTGCCCTCATGTGCCCGAGTGAGTTGCTGTTGCTCGACGAGCCCACCAACCACCTGGACCTGGATGCCCTGGTCTGGCTGGAAGCCTGGCTCAAGCGCTACGAAGGCACCATGCTGGTCATCAGCCACGACCGCGAGTTTCTGGACGCCGTGACCAACGTCACCATACACATTCACACCGCGCAGCTCACGCGCTACGGTGGCAACTACAGCCGCTTTGAAGACATGCGCGCCGAGCAGATGGCGCTGCAGCAGTCGGCCTACGCGCGCCAGCAGGACAAGATGGCGCACCTGCAGAAGTTCATCGACCGCTTCAAGGCCAAGGCCAGCAAGGCCAAACAGGCACAGAGCCGCGTGAAGGCGCTCGAGCGCATGGAGAAGATCGGCCCGGTGCTCGCCGATGCCGACTTCACCTTCGAATTCACCGAGCCGCAGAACCTGCCCAACCCGATGCTGGCCATGAGCGACGCCAGCTTTGGTTACCCGCCACCCGACGAAGGCAGCGAGCCCACCATCATCGTGCGCAACATCAGCCGCTCGGTGCTCGCGGGCCAGCGCATCGGCATCCTGGGTGCCAACGGCCAGGGCAAGTCCACCGTGGTCAAGACCATCGCGCGCGACCTGCAACCGCTCGCCGGCCAGATCACCGAAGGCAAAGGCCTGAACATCGGCTACTTCGCCCAGCAAGAGCTCGACGTGCTGCGCCCGGCCGACACCCCGCTGGAGCACATGATCCGGCTGGTGCGCGAATGCACGGCCGAAGGTCGCCTGAGCGGCCAGCCCACGCGCGAGCAAGACCTGCGCAGCTTCCTCGGCAACTTCAACTTCACCGGCGATCAGGTCAAGCAAAGCGTGGGCAGCATGAGCGGCGGCGAGAAAGCGCGCCTGGTGCTGTGCATGATCGTCTGGCAGCGCCCCAATCTGCTGCT
This sequence comes from Hydrogenophaga sp. PBL-H3, assembly GCF_010104355.1. Classification (NCBI taxonomy): domain Bacteria; kingdom Pseudomonadati; phylum Pseudomonadota; class Betaproteobacteria; order Burkholderiales; family Comamonadaceae; genus Hydrogenophaga; species Hydrogenophaga sp. PBL-H3. The sequence continues at coordinate 2,246,719 of NZ_CP044972.1, read as the reverse complement.
GCTCGACGAACCCACCAACCACCTCGACCTCGCCACGCGCGAGGCCCTGTCGGTGGCACTCAACGAATTCGAAGGTACGGTCATGCTGGTCAGCCACGACCGTGCCCTGCTGCGCGCGGTGTGCGACGAGTTCTGGCTGGTCTCTCGCGGTGGCATCGAGCCCTTCGATGGCGACCTGGACGACTACCAGCGCTACCTGCTGGACATGGCCAAGCAATCTCGCGAGGCGCAACGTCAGGAACAGCGCGATGCCCAGCGCAATCCCGTGGTGGCTCCCGTGGCCGCGCCCGAGCAGAAACGCAACGACGCCCAGCGCCGCCAGCAACTGGCAGAAAAAACCAAGCCGCTGAAGAAAGAGCTGGAGCAGACCGAGAAGCGCATGGCGCAACTGGCACAGGAGAAATCTCGCCTGGAAGCCAGCATGAGCCAACCGCTGAGTCCGACCGACCTCGCACACAACGGCAAGCAGCTCAAGGCCGTCAATGACGAGAACGAGGCTCTCGAAGCACGTTGGCTGGAACTCACCGAAGCAATCGAGTCCGTCAACGCCTGACCCTTCGCCGGACAACCGAAGTAGGTGCCCAGGGGAGGCGATGAAAAGCGGCTAGAGTGCAAGCTCTACTGCTTTTGTATCAATCTCAACCCTCTGGAGCCTTCCAATGATGTCCATCCTCGGCACCCTCTTCATCGGCCTCATCGCCGGCTTCATCGCACGCGCCCTCAAGCCCGGCAACGACAGCATGGGCTGGATCATGACCGCCCTGCTCGGGGTGGCGGGCTCGTTCCTGGCCGGCTTCCTGGGTGCAGCGCTTGGTCTTTACCGGCAAGGTGATCCCGTGGGCTTTCTGGCCTCGGTCGTCGGCGCCATCATTTTGTTGATGATCTACGGCTTCGTAAAAAAGACCTGAGGCCGCTCCCGCCTCATGACCTGCGCGAGCAACAAAAAAGCCCTGATCTTTCGATCAGGGCTTCAAATGTTTTGGTGGGACGTGCGGGGGTCGAACCCACGACAAACGGATTAAAAGTCCGCTGCTCTACCAACTGAGCTAACGTCCCATCAGGGCTTCGCGTTCTTCACACTGTTTACACATTGTGTATCCCGCGAAGCCTCAAATTATAGCTTCTTTTTTAGGGACTTTTGAAGACCTCGTCGAGATTGCATTCACATCTTTCGACAAGGTGTTCATCACCCACCCCGCAGCACAAAAGCCGAAGGTCGCCGTGACGCTGACCACTGAGCCATAGCCGTGGCAATTGAGCGAGCCATCGGGACCCTCGATGTTGCAGGACGCGTCGGGCGGGGCCACAGTCTCGCGGCTGAACACACAGCTCACGCCCATGCTCCCCGAGCGCGCGCCACCGTGGTGCTTGCGAAGGCGGTAACGCAATTGCGCCAGCAAGGGATCGTGCGTGACGTCAGCCAGATCGGCGACATCAACCGCATGGGCGAGCCGCTTGCCACCGGCAGCACCCGCGGTGATGAATGGCACCGAATGGGCTGCTGCCCAGGCGGCCAAGGTGGTCTTGGCACGCACCTGATCGCATGCGTCGATGACAGCCGAGGGCAAGCCCATAAGTCCCGGCAAGGCCTGCAGCAAGGCTGGCCAGTTGTCGGGCGTCACGAAGTCATCCACCACGTCGACCAAGCAGCCCGGGTGAAACAGCGCAATGCGTTCGCGCATCGAATCAGCCTTGGCCTGGCCCAGGGTCGGCTCCAGCGCATGGATCTGCCGGTTGATGTTGGATTCGGACACGTGGTCCAGGTCGATCAGCGTGAGACGGCGCACGCCGCTGCGCGCCAGGGCTTCCACCGCCCAGGACCCCACACCACCAATGCCCACCACCACCACATGCGCGTCAAAGACACGCTGCGCTCCATCGACACCATACAGACGGCGCAGGCCACCAAAGCGGCGTTCGAACAATGCGATGGCGTCTTGTGTCACTCGCGATCCAGCAACCAGATCTGAAAACGAAAACCACCGATGGCGCCCAGCACGATGCCTGTCACGGCGATGATGCTCGTCAGGCTCAGCGTGGACAGGCCCGACATGCCCTGGCCCACCGTGCAACCCAGTGCCGTGACACCACCCACTCCCATGCACACCGCGCCAGTCAGGTGCAGTGCCGTGTCTTGTGTGCTGCGAAACCCTTCCCAGCGGAAGCTGCCTTCAAGCAAGGCGCAGACAAGTGCTCCAACGACCATGCCCGCCACCGTGACGATGCCGAAAGTAAGCGCCTTGGAGGTGTCGCTGAAAAAGATGATCCAGTCCAGGGTGAAGGCCATCGGCGCGGTGAAGGTCAGCGCCTCCATCCGGCCCGTGTTGCTGCCCAGGTAGACGGCCTCCAGGGTCTCGGGATGTTCGGCCACGAAACCCAGTCGGCCACTGACCCACCACATTGCGATCACCACCAGCCCGAGCCCGATACCGGCCAGCAAGTTGTTGGCGTTGCGAAAATCCTGGCCCACCAGGGCCCAGACCACCAGCGCACCGCCGACCACCAGCGCAAAGACTAGCCCGGTCAGTGTGGGCTCCATGCCGGTGAGGCTGGCCAGCCAGGCGGGCAGCGCTGACCCGGAGGCCATCTCGAAACTCACCTTGTCCACGGTGTTGACGCGCAGCACAGCGGTCACGCCGCGCAGCGTGGCAAATGCTGCGAAACCCATGACGAAGAAGACCACCAGCGACTTCAGGCTGCCCGCGCCGATGCGCACCAGGGTCTTGCTGCCGCAGCCCGACGCCAGCACCATGCCGAAACCGAACAGGAGCCCACCCAACGTGGCAGAGAGCCAGATCACGCGGTTGCCGGTGTAAATGCTCTGGTTCGGATCTATCCAGCCCAACCATGCCATGCCGTAAAAGCCGATCATGGCGATACCCACTGCCATGCCCCACATGCGCATGCGGGTCCAGTCACCCATGTTCACGATATCGCTGATCGCCCCCATGGTGCAGAAATGGGTGCGTTGTGCGATGAACCCGAAAACAACAGCCACCGCGAAGGCGGCCCAGAGCACAAGGGCATTCAGCTTGAGAAGGTCGGCAATTTCCATGGCCGCCATTGTAGGAGGCCGACCTCACTGCTCATTGATCGATACGCGCCGAAGCGCGCACCGCGCATCAGCGCAGCCGGGCCAGTCGCTCGCGCGCCGCTGCTGCGGCTTCGGCGTTGGGGTACGCCTTCACGAGGTCTTCCAGCGTGCGCTTGGCGGTGCGCGCGTCTTTCAGCTCGATCTGGCTGTTGGCCATGGCGAGCATCGCCTCGGGCGTGCGCACATGGGCTGGGAACTCGCGCACCAGCCGGCCATGGGTAACCACGGCTTCCTTGTAAGCGCGGCTCGCGTACTGGGCGTTGCCCAACCAGTACAGCACCGAGGGTGTGTAGCCGCTGGCCGGATACCGCTGCATGAAAGCGGCATAGGCCGCCGACGCGGGCTGGAACTCGGACTTGCGCAACTGCGCCATCGCAGCATCGAAGTCGCTCTTTTCGGCGGGCGCTGCCGTGAACGTCTGGCCGTCGTACTCGATGCGCAGCGGCTCCACCTGCCGCAAGCGTTCGTCGATGCCGGATTGCACGTCCTTCTGCTGGCGCTGGAGTTCGGAGACTTCGCGCGCCAATTGTTCGTTCTGGCCCCTCAGGCGCGCCAGTTCACCACGCAACTGCTCGATCTGGTTGGACAGCTCGAGCATGCTGCGCCGCGCGCCGGCATCACCTTCCCGCGCTTCTGCTGCAGCGGCATCGGAAGCCTGCTTGTTGGCATCCACCTTCTGGCGCAGCTCGATGATGGCCTTGCGGGCCTCGTCGTCGCCGAACAGGGCATGGGCCTGGAAGGGCCACAAGACTGCCAGCGAAAGCGCCCAGGGCGCTGCGGTGGAGAGCTTCATGTTCAACGGTAGGTCAGTTCAACGCGGCGGTTCTTGGCGAACGAGGTTTCGTCCAGGCCGACCTGCGCAGGTTTTTCTTCACCAAAGCTCACCGCTTCCATCTGTGCATCGGTCACGCCCAGCAGGCTGAGCGCACGGCGCACAGCTTCGGCGCGCTTCTGACCAAGAGCCAGGTTGTATTCGCGGCCGCCACGCTCGTCGGTGTGACCTTCGAGGTTCACACGGCGAGTGCGGTTGGCATTGAGGTAGCGTGCGTTGGCTTCCAGCGTGGCGGCTGAATCGGCCTTGACCTCGAAGCTGTCGTAGTCGAAATAGATGATGCGGGCCACGGCGGCAGGCTGCGCCGAGTCTGCACCACCCACGGACACGCCCGACACGCCGCGCGGATCGACCGCACCACCTTGCCCACCCGCAGCACCACCGGAGTTGACCGCCGAGCCCGTTCGATTTTCAACCGGCACATCGTCGAGCTTCACGCCCGAGCTGCAAGCGGCCAGCACAGCGGCCAGGCCCAAGCCGGCAACCAGGCGAACGCCGCGTCGGGCCCAGGTGTTTTGAAGAGAAGCGGTCGAGATGGATGTGGTCATGAAAATTCCTTGGAAATGAAAAACGAATGTGTGTGGGAATGCTGCGCACCCCCAGGCTTGACTCAGCGCAGGAACGGGCCCCACTCGGGCTCCCGGATGTCACCCTGCGCGCCGGCCAGCCGGGTTTTGATGCGCCCATCCACCGTGGTGGTCATCAGGGCTTCCTGCCCCTTTTCCCGGGTGGCGTAGATGATCATGCGGCTGTTGGGCGAGAAGCTGGGGCTCTCGTCGGCGCTCGATTCGGTGAGCGCCGTGACGTTGCCACTGGAGAGCTCCATCACATGCAGGCGGAAGGCTCCGTTCACCCGTGAGATGAACGCCAGCCAGCGGCCGTCGGGGCTGGGCGCGGGCGAGATGTTGTAGTTGCCGGTGAAGGTCAGGCGCTGCGCATTGCCACCTTGCGACCCCATGCGGTACACCTGCGGCGAGCCTCCGCGGTCGCTCACGAAATAGATGGTCTTGCCATCGGGGCTGAACACCGGTTCGGTGTCGATGCTGGCCGACTGGCTCAGGCGGCGGGGTTCACCTCCGTTGGCATCCATGGAGTAGACCTGTGCGTTGCCCGAGAGCGAAAGCGTGGCCACCACCGAGCGGCCATCAGGCGACCAGGATGGCGCGCTGTTCGAGCCCTTGAAATTGGCCAGCAGCCGACGCTTGCCCGACGCCACGTCGTGGGCATAGATCACGGGCTTGCGGGCCTCGAACGACACATAGGCCAGCTGCGCACCACCCGGTGCCCAGCTCGGCGAGATGATGGGTTCGGGGCTCGTGAGGGCCGCACGAGCGCTTTCACCATCGGCATCAGCCACCCACAGGTTGTGGCGCTGTGCGGTCTTGGTGACGTAGGCGATGCGGGTGGAGAACACGCCCTTTTCGCCGGTGATCTTCTCGTAGATGAAATCGGCGATTCGGTGGGCCGCCAGGCGCAGGTCTTGCGCGCCCACCGGGTAGCTCAGTCCACCGAGGTCCTGGCCACGGACCACGTCCCAGAGACGGAAACGTACGTCAAAGCGGCCGTCGGCCAGTCTGGTGACGCTGCCGGTGAGCAAGGAATCGGACTTGCGCTCGCGCCAGGGACCAAGGTCGGGGCGGGAGGTTTCGTCCAGACCGCCCGCAATGGGCTCCACAAAACGGAACTGACCACTGCGTTCCAGATCGGCGCGCACGATGGCGGCGATGTTCTCGCTGGCCACCTCATTGCCGCGAAAACCCACGACAGAGAACGGAAACTGGGTGAGGCCGACGCCCGCCACCTCAACCCGGAACTGGGCTTGCGAAGCCAGAGGCCAAGCCAGCAGAGGGAGGGTGGAAACCAGGCCGAGCGCGCGGCGTCTCGGGATCAGGGGCAGCGCGTTGTGTCGGTTCAAATCCAGCATGCTGTGTGTGTCACTTGTCCTGTGGTCGCAGCAGGGGCAAAACGCCCTGCACAGCCGACCGATAATAACGGAGGCATCCGGCCCTTCCGTGACAAGATGTGTGTGCGCGGGCCGACGCTTGTGGTGCAAGGCTGATTCACCGCCGCGCGGAATGTTCCGCAAGCCCGCATACTTTGGGACCGATCCGCTTTTGACCGCCTCCAACCGTACCAACCCACCACTGGCCGGCACGCTGACCCAGCGCCTGCTGCGCCTGTGGCCTTATTTCCGTTCGGCCAAGACCGGCATCGCCCTGGCCGCCATCAGCACGCTGATCGGTGCGCTGACCGAGCCACTCATTCCCGCGCTGCTCAAGACGCTGCTTGACCGTGGCTTTGCCGAAGGCGACATCGATCTGTGGATGGTGCCCGTGGCGCTCATGGGCCTGTTCGGCGTCCGCGGGCTGGCCGGCTTCGTGGCGCAGTACACGCTGTCCTACACCGCCAGCCTGGGCCTGCTCAACCTGCGCCGGGCCATGTTCGTCAAGCTCAACGACGCCCAGATGACGCTGTTCGCCCGCCAGAGCGCCAGCAAACTGTCCAACACACTGGTCTACGAGGTGCAGACCGGCTCGCAGATGCTGGTGTCGGCCTTCCTCACGCTCACCAAGGACAGCCTCACGGTGATCGCGTTGATGGGCTACCTGTTCTACCTGAACTGGAAACTCACGCTGATCGTGTTGACCGTGTTTCCAGGCCTGATCCTCATCATGCGGGTGCTCTCGCGCCGCCTCTACAAACTCACCCGGGACAGCCAGACCGCCACCGACGAACTGGCCTATGTGGTGGAAGAAAACGCCCTGGCCCACCGCATGGTGCGGCTGCACGGCGCCCAGGCGCGCCAGACCGAGCGCTTCGACGTGCTCAGCGTGGCGCTGCGCCGGCTGGCGCTCAAGTCCACCATCGCCATGGCGGCCATGACACCGCTCACGCAGTTGCTCGCCTCGGCCGCCCTGTCGGCCGTGATCGCGGTAGCACTGTGGCAAAGCAGCAGCAGCGGCGTGACGGTGGGCAACTTCGTGGCCTTCGTCACCGCCATGCTGATGCTGATCACACCGATCCGCCACCTGGCCGAGATCAGTGCGCCCATCACGCGCGGCCTCGCGGCGCTGGAGCGTGGCCTGGAACTCATCGAGAACACGCCTGAGCAACCCGGGGGCGCGCACACGGCCGATCGCGTGGCCGGCTCCATCGACTTGAGGGATGTGTGGGTGCGCTACCCGGCCAAGGACGACCAGGTCGTGCGCAGCGACGACGACAGCCTGGTGGCGTTGCGCGGCATCTCGCTGAACATCCACCCGGGCGAGACCGTGGCCTTCGTCGGCCCTTCCGGCTCGGGCAAGACCACGCTGGTCAACCTGCTGCCGCGTTTCGTCGAATTCGAGCGCGGCGACATCCGGCTCGACGGCGTGCCCCTGACCGACTGGAACCTGGCCAGTTTGCGACGCCAGTACGCCATGGTGAGCCAGGACGTGGTGATGCTCAACGACACCCTCGCGGCCAACGTGGCCCTGGGAGCCATGGGCAACGAGGTCGATGAAGGCCGGGTGCGCGCGGCATTGCTGTCAGCCAACCTAGGCGAGTTGGTCGAGCGCCTGCCGCAGGGCATTCACAGCACCGTGGGACACAACGCCGCCGAGCTCTCGGGCGGCCAGCGCCAGCGGCTGGCGATTGCGCGAGCCGTCTACAAGGACGCCCCCATCCTCATCCTGGACGAAGCAACTTCAGCGCTGGACAACGAATCGGAGCGGCTGGTGCAGGACGCACTCGCCCACCTGATGAAGGGCCGCACCACCCTGGTGATTGCACACCGCCTGTCCACCATCGAACACGCCGACCGTGTGGTCGTGCTGGCCGACGGTCGCATCAGCGAACAGGGCACGCACCGCGAGCTGCTGCAGGCCGACGGCCTCTACGCCCGGCTGCATGCCCAGAGCTTCAGGCCCGAAACACCAACCTGAGCAGGCCGGTCACAACAGAACAATGTCGTATTGTTCCTGCGTCATCGAGCCTTCGCTCTGCAGTGAAATCGGCTTGCCGATGAAGTCCGACAGACCCGCGAGGTGCGCCCGTTCCTCGTCGAGGAACAGCTCCACCACCTTGGCCGAGGCCACCACGCGGAACTCGCGCGGGTTGAAAGCCCGGGCTTCGCGCAGGATCTCGCGCAGGATGTCGTAGCACACGCTGCGCGCGGTCTTCACCACGCCTTTGCCACTGCAGGCCTCGCAGGGCTCACTGAGCATGTGGGCCAGCGACTCGCGCGTGCGCTTGCGTGTCATCTCCACCAGACCGAGCTGCGAAAAGCCGCCGGTCATGGTTTTCACGCGGTCCCGCGCGAGTTGTTTGCGGAACTCGCTGAGCACCGAATCGCGGTGATCCTCGCGCACCATGTCGATGAAATCCACGATGACGATGCCGCCCAGGTTGCGCAGGCGCAGTTGCCTTGCAATGGCTTGCGCTGCTTCGAGGTTGGTGCGGAACACCGTGTCGTCGAAATTGCGCGCACCCACAAAACCGCCGGTGTTCACGTCCACCGTGGTCAGCGCCTCGGTCTGGTCGATCACCAGGTAGCCGCCCGACTTCAGGTCGACCCGCCGGCTGAGCGCGCGCACGATGTCTTCATCGACGTTGAACAGATCGAAGATCGGCCGCTCACCGCTGTAGTGCTGCAGCTTGGCCACGGTGTCGGGCATGAACTCGGCGGCAAATGCGGTGAGCAGGCCGTGCTGCTCGCGCGAATCGATGCGAATGGAATGGGTGTCGGCCCCCACCAGGTCGCGCAGCACGCGCTGCATGAGGTTCAGGTCTTCGTGCAGCAGCGTGGCCGAGGGCTGACGTGTGGCCGCCTCCTTGATGCGCAGCCAGGTCTTGCGCAAATAGGCCGTGTCTTCGGCAAGCTCTTCGTCGGTGGCGTCTTCGGCGTTGGTGCGCAAGATGAAACCACCCGCTGCGCTGCCGTCGGTGGTGGCCGTCAGGCGCAGCAGGCGCTGGCGCAGGGCCTCGCGCTGCGTCGGCGGAATCTTCTGCGAGACGCCGATGTGGTTGTCTTGCGGCAGGAACACCAGCAGGCGACCCGCAATGCTGATCTGTGCGGTGAGGCGCGCGCCCTTGGTGCCGATCGGGTCCTTGAGTACCTGCACCATCAGCGCCTGGCCCTCGAAGATTTGCCGCTCGATCGGCAGCACAGGGTTGGGAGCCAGCAGCTTGCCATTGGCGCCCGAAGCTGGTGCTGCGGGTTCTGACTCGGTCGCCGCCGGCACACTCGCACGTGGTGCCGCGTGTTTGGCCGCGATGTTGGGCATGAGGTCGGCAACATGCAGAAAGGCCGCGCGATCCAGGCCAATGTCGATGAAGGCCGACTGCATGCCGGGCAGCACGCGCGAGACCTTGCCCAGATAGATGTTGCCGACCAAACCACGCTCCAGCGTGCGCTCCAGGTGCACCTCCTGCACAGCCCCCTGCTCCACCACCGCCACCCGCGTTTCCTGTGGGGACCAATTGATCAGAATGTCCTGGCTCATGGGCCCTTCTCCGTGGCGTGATGCGGTTCAGATCAGCCGCACACCGGCGGCGTGCAGCACCTGCGCTGTCTCGTGCGCGGGCAAGCCCATGATGCCCGAATAGCTGCCGCTGATGTGGCTCACCCAGAGGCTCGCGCGCCCCTGGATCGCATAAGCCCCGGCCTTGCCCATGGGCTCACCGCTGGTCACGTAGCGCGCGATCTGCGCGGCTGTCAACGGCTCGAACGTGACCCACGAGGTGGACAGGGCCGTGTGGATGCGCGGATTGCGTTTGCCGGGCACGCCCACCGCCACGGCGGTGAGCACGCGGTGGCGCTGGCCTGCCAGGCTGGCGAGCATGCCGCAGGCCTCTGCCGCATCGGCGGGCTTGCCCAGGATGCGGCGACCCAGCGCCACGGTGGTGTCGGCGCACAGCACAGGCGCGAGAGGCAGGCCACGGCGTTTCAGGCGCTCGAGCGAGGCCTGCAGCTTCAGGCCTGTCACGCGCTGAACATAGGCGGCGGGCACCTCACCCGGCAACACGGCTTCCAGCGACTCGGCGTCTTCGTCAGCATCGGGCAGCAGCAGTTCGCAACGAACGCCCCACTGCTCGAGCAGCTGTTTGCGGCGCGGGCTCTGGGACGCGAGATAAATGAAGTCGCTCATTCTCTGTGGTACGGGTGGTTGGCGTTGACGGACCACGCGCGGTAGAGCTGCTCGATCAGGAGCACCCTCACCATGGCATGTGGCAACGTCAGGTCGGACAAGCGGATGCGCTGGTGGGCAGCGGCGCGAAACGCGGGGTCCAGGCCGTCGGGTCCGCCGATCACCAAGGCCACGTCGTCACTCTCCAACTGCCATTCGTTCAGCTGCTGGGCCAGCGCCTTCGTGGTGAGGGTGATGCCGCGCTCGTCGAGTGCCACGATGCGCGAGCCGCGCGGGATCGCAGCCTCGATGCGTTCCCGCTCGGCCGCGAGCAGCGTTTCCAGGGTCTTGGAGCCGCGCGGTTCGGTCTTGACCGCTTTGAGCTCCACACGGAGTTCGGGCGGAAAGCGCTTGGCGTAATCGTCGTAGGCGGTCTGGGCCCAGTCGGGCACCCGCTGCCCGACCGCGACGATCAGCAGCTTCATGCCTTTCTAGGGGCAACCGCCTTGGTGGTCTTGCGCGCAGGCGTCTTGGCGGCGGGGTTGGTGGCGGCCTTGGGAGCCGCTTTGGACGCCGCTTTCGGGGCGGATTTGGCGGCGGGCTTCGCGCTCGGAGCCACGCGGGGCTTGACCACCAGTTTCTGCAGCGCCGCTTTCGGTGCGCTGGTTGCTGGTTTGCGGGTGGTCTTGGCAGCCGTGGTTTTGGCTGGAGCGGACTTGGCTGCCGACTTCACTGCGGGCTTCTTGGCCGCGGTTTTGGCCACGGGTTTGGCCGGTGCAGCCGCAGCCGTGCGGGCCGCCGACTGCGCGGCCTTGCGCGCCGTGCTCTTGGCAGGCTGGGCGGCGGCCGTGGCCACCGGCTTCTTGCGGCTGGTCTTGGCGGGCTTGGCCTCTGCCACCACAGGCTTCTCGGCACCGTGTTTCAGGCGAACCGGCTTGGCGCCCCAGATCTCTTCAAGGCGGTAGTACTGGCGGATCACGGGCTGCATCACGTGGGCAACGGCAGCGCCGCAGTCCACGATGATCCATTCGCCGTTGTCTTCGCCCTCAATGCGGGGCTTGTCGAAGCCAGCTTCGCGCACGGCATCGCGCACACTGGCGGCCAGGGCCTTGGTCTGACGGTTCGAGGTACCGCTGGCGACGATCACGCGCTCGAAGAGCGGTGAGAGGTGTTCGGTGTTGAAAACCACAATGTCCTGCCCCTTGACGTCCTCCAGCCCGTCGACGATGGCCCGCTGGAGTCTCTGGATGTCTTTTTTGGCAATGGTTTCGCTGGTCATGTGGGATTCTGATAAAGGTGATGGGTTGAAATGTAGCTTGCGACGGCCTCGGGCACCAGAACCTCCAGGGTGCTGGTGCTCTGTGCCGCCTGCCCCAGTCGGGCCCGTACGGCGGTCGCGCTGATGTTCTTGAGTGGCATGTCCAGCCGGTCAAAGGGGAGCCCCACCTGCGACAGGTCGGTCTCGACGGCATGGTCCAGTGGGGCGTCGGCTCCGATGTTGGTCGCGCGGTTGGCCACCGCCAGCGTGGCCAAATCCAGTACCTCTTGCCAGCGCACCCAGGTGCGAAACGACAACAACTGGTCGGCACCCAGGATGAGAAACAGCTGTGCGCCTGGGTACTCGCGCCGGAGTTCGTGCAGCGTATCGGCGGTGTAGCTCGGGCCTTGCCGCTGGATTTCGCGCTCGTCGATCTTCACACGGGCCAGGTCGTCAAACGCGAGATGGCACATGGCCACCCGATCGACGGCGGGTGAGAGCACCCGGGTCTTGTGCCAGGCGTAGCCGGTGGGCAGGATGTGCAACACGTCCAGCCCGAGCTGCTGGAGTGCGGTTTCAGCCAGCGCGCGGTGCGCCCAGTGCGGCGGATCAAACGCACCACCGAACATGCCCACGCGCTGAGGGCTCGCGGCACCAGGCTTCAAAGCCAGTCCTTGCGAACCAGGAATTCCTTGTAGAGCCGCTCCTCGGGCGTGCCTTTTTTGGTCTTGCGGTTGTATGCCCAGCTCACCAGCGGCGGCATGGACAACAGGATGGATTCACTGCGGCCACCCGATTGCAGGCCGAAATGGGTGCCACGGTCCCACACCAGGTTGAATTCGACATAGCGCCCACGGCGGTAGAGCTGGAAGCTGCGTTCGCGCTCGCCGTACGGGGTGTTCTTGCGCCGGTCGACGATGGGCAGGTAGGCGTCAAGGAATGCATCGCCGACCGAGCTCATCATGGCAAAGCTGCCGTCAAAACCGAGTTCGGAGAAATCGTCGAAAAACACACCACCAATGCCGCGTTGTTCATCGCGGTGTTTCAAATAGAAGTACTCGTCGCACCAGGTTTTGAAGCGGGGGTACTTGTCGACGCCGAAGGGGTCGAGCGCGTTCTTCACCGACTGGTGGAAATGCACCGCGTCTTCCTCAAAGCCGTAGTAGGGCGTGAGGTCCATGCCGCCGCCAAACCAGCACACCGGCTCGCCACCGGCGGGCGTGGCGGCGAGCATGCGCACATTCATGTGCACCGTGGGCACGTAGGGGTTGCGCGGGTGGAACACCAGCGAGACGCCCATGGCTTCAAACGGCGCGCCGGTCAGTTCGGGCCGGTGTTGGGTGGCCGAGGGCGGCAGGCGAGGACCCGTGACGTGCGAGAACCCGCAGCCCGCCCGCTCGAACACGGCACCGTCTTCCAGGATCTGCGTGATGCCGTTGCCCTGCAAGGTTTCACCCGATGGCTTGGTCCACTTGTCAACCACGAAACGACCACCATCGACCATGGCCACGGTGGAGGTGATGCGGTCCTGCAAATCGGTGAGGAACTCGCGCACGGCGGTCAAGGACGTCTGTTTCATGGTCAAACCGTGTCAAGAGAGGTGGATTTGGACAGGGGCTGAATGGGGCTGGCCAGTTCGGGGTGCAAGCCACGGGCATCACCGTAGAGCTGCGCAATCCGGGCGTGATCGGCCGCCACGTCTCCGCTCAGGCGCACGAAGTCGGTCACATCGATCTGCTTGCGACTGTAATCCAGCCGGATCAAGGCCAGCGGCACGTCTGCCCCTCGCGCGACCTGGTAGAAACCGCTGCGCCAGCCGGACGTGCGCCGCCGCGTGCCTTCGGGCGACAAGGCCAGCCAGAGCATTCGGCCCTGCCGGCGGTGCTCGGCCATGAGGGCCACCATGTCGCTGACGGCGCCGCGTGGCGAATGGCGGTCCAGCGCAATGCCGCCCAGCCAACGCACCCAGGCGCCCAGCAGCGGCACACGAAACAGCGAGTCCTTGCCCCAGAAACGCGCAGGCACACCCATGGACCACTTGGCCAGCAGCATCACCACGAAATCCCAGTTGCTGGTATGCGGGTAGACGATGGCCACGCCTTGCAGGGCCGGAAAACCGCCGAAATTCACCGTCCAGCCCAGGCGTCCCAGCAGCCAGCGCGCCAGCCTTGAGCCCTGGAATTGCACCGCGTGTGGCGTGGGGAAATCGCAGACGGAATTCAAAGTGCGCGGTACCCGATGTCGCGGCGGCACTGCATGCCGGCGAACTGGATGCCATCCACCACCTCGTAGGCACGCTGTTGCGCAAGCGCGACCGTCTCGGCCAGGGCGGTCACACACAGCACGCGGCCGCCCGAAACCCGCACCTCATCGCCAGCCTTGGCCGTGCCCGCGTGGAACACCATGCGCTCAGCAGCATCGGCCGGCAGGCCCGTGATGGCATCGCCCTTGCGCGGGTTCAGCGGGTAGCCGGCGGCGGCCAGCACCACGCCCAGCGCTACGCGCGGGTCCCAGTCCAGCGCCACGCGGTCCAGTTCGGCCCGTGTGGCCGAGAGCAGCACCTGCGTAAGATTGCTCCTGAGGCGCATCATGATCGGCTGTGTCTCGGGGTCGCCCATGCGGCAGTTGAACTCCAGCGTCTTGACCTGACCATCGGGCGTGATCATCAGGCCCGCGTACAGGAAACCGGTGTACGGAATGCCGTCGGCGGCCATGCCGCGCAACGTGGGCAGGATCACCTCGTTCATGGCACGTTCGTGCACGGCAGGCGTGACCACCGGCGCAGGCGAATACGCGCCCATGCCGCCGGTATTGGGGCCCTGGTCGGCGTCCAGCAGGCGCTTGTGGTCCTGGCTGGTGGCCAGCGCCAGCGCGTGCTCGCCATCGCACAGCACGATGAAGCTGGCCTCTTCGCCTTCAAGAAATTCTTCGATGACGACGCGCGCCCCGCCCTCGTTGTGCGCCACGCCCAGGGTGTTGTCGAGCAGCATGAAGTCGATGGCTTCGTGCGCCTCGGCCGCCGTCATGGCCACCACCACGCCTTTGCCAGCGGCCAGGCCGTCTGCCTTCACGACGATGGGAGCGCCTTCGGCATCCACGTAAGCGTGGGCCAGCGCCGGGTCGGTGAAGGCCTGGTACCTGGCGGTGGGAATGCCGTGGCGCTGCATGAAGGCCTTGGAGAAGGCCTTGGAGCTCTCCAGTTGCGCCGCCGCTTTGGTGGGGCCGAAGATCGGCAGGCCGTGGGCGCGGAATTCGTCCACCACACCCGCGGCCAAAGGCGCTTCCGGCCCCACCACGGTGAGCGCCACGTTCTGGGCCTGCGCCCATTCACGCAACGCCACCTTGTCGGTGATGTCGAGGTTGACCAGATCCGGGTCGCGCGCCGTGCCGGCGTTGCCGGGCGCGACAAACACCTGGCTCACGCCGTCGTCGTGCTTGAGTTTCCAGGCCAGGGCATGCTCGCGGCCACCGCCGCCAATAACCAATACGTTCATTCGTTGATCTCGGCATTGTGGAAGACGCCTTGCACGTCATCCAGGTCTTCAAGGACATCGAGCAGCTTCTGCATGCGCGCCGCGTCGTCACCCGTGAGCTCCACCGTGTTCTCGGCACGCATGGTCACTTCGGCGATCTCGGGCTTGAGACCGGCGGCCTCCAGTGCGTTCTTCACAGCTTCGAATTCGGTCGGTGAGGTCAGCACCTCGATGGCGCCATCGGCGTCGGTGATCACGTCGTCGGCGCCGGCTTCCAGCGCCACCTCCATCACCTTGTCTTCAGAGGTGCCCGGCGCAAACACCAGCTGCCCGCAGTGCTTGAACTGAAAAGACACCGAGCCGTCGGTGCCCAGGTTGCCGCCGTGTTTGCTGAAGGCGTGGCGAACCTCGGCCACGGTGCGGACCTTGTTGTCGGTCATGGTGTCGATGATCACGGCCGCGCCACCGATGCCGTAGCCCTCGTAGCGAATCTCTTCCAGGCTCACGCCCTCCAACGTGCCGGACGCTTTCTCCACGTTGTACTTGATGCGATCGGCCGGCATGTTGGCCGCCTTGGCCTTGTCGATGGCCAGGCGAAGGCGCGGGTTCATGGCCGGGTCGCCGCCGCCCTGGCGCGCGGCCACGGTGATCTCACGGATGACGCGGGTCCAGATCTTTCCGCGCTTTTCGTCCTGGCGACCCTTGCGGTGCTGAATGTTTGCCCATTTGCTGTGTCCGGCCACGAAATTGTCCTTTTGCCTGCTTGGGCTTTGATCTAATAAGCCTGCGATTTTACGTTTTCACCCGCCCTGCCCCGAACCCGCACACAAGGAAGCTCCGCCATGGCCGAACCGATGCTGATCGCCCAGAACGCCAACACCACCTGCCAGTTGCTGCCGGGGCTGGCCAACCGCCACGGCCTGATCACGGGCGCCACCGGCACCGGCAAGACGGTGACGCTGCAAACCCTGGCCGAGCAGTTCTCCAACATCGGGGTGCCGGTGTTCATGGCCGACGTCAAAGGTGATCTTTCGGGCATCAGCCAGAAGGGCAGCTTCGGCGAAAAGATCAGCAAGGTTCTGCAGGACCGTGGCATCACCCTGCCCGCCCCGCAGGCCTGCCCCACCACGCTGTGGGACGTGTTCGGCGAGATGGGCCACCCGGTGCGCGCCACCGTCAGCGACATGGGCCCGCTGCTGCTGGCGCGCATGCTCAACCTCAACGACACCCAGGCCGGCGTGCTCAACCTGGTGTTCAAGATCGCGGACGACAACGGTCTCTTGCTGCTGGACATGAAGGACCTGCGGGCCATGCTGCAGCACATCGGTGACAACGCCAAGCAGTTCACCACCGAGTACGGCAACATCAGCGCGGCCAGCATCGGCGCCATCCAGCGCGGGCTGATGCAGGTGGAGCAGCAGGGGGGTGACCGGTTCTTTGGCGAGCCCATGCTCGACATCACCGACTTCATGCAGACGGTGGACGGCAAAGGCGTGATCAACATCCTGGCGGCCGACAAGCTGATGAACGCGCCGCGCCTCTACGCCACCTTCCTGCTGTGGATGCTCTCCGAGTTGTTCGAGACCCTGCCGGAGATCGGCGACCCCGACAAGCCCAAGCTGGTGTTCTTCTTCGACGAGGCCCACCTGCTGTTCAACGAGGCGCCCAAGGTGCTGATCGAGCGCATCGAGCTGGTGGTGCGCCTGGTGCGCTCCAAGGGCGTGGGCGTGTATTTCGTGACGCAGAACCCGCTGGACATCCCCGACAGCGTGCTCGGCCAGCTCGGCAACCGCGTGCAGCACGCACTGCGCGCCTTCACACCGCGCGATCAGAAGGCCGTGAAGTCCACCGCGCAGACCATGCGACCCAAGGCCGGGCTGGATATCGAAGCCGCCATCACCGAGCTGGCCGTGGGCGAGGCGCTGGTGAGCCTGCTCGACGCCAAGGGCCGACCCAGTGAAACCGAGCGCGTCTTTGTGCTGCCGCCGGGCAGCCAGCTCGGGCCCATCACCGATGCGCAGCGTCAGCAACTGCGCCAGGAATCCCTGGTGGCCGGTGTGTACGAAAAGCTGCTGGACCGCGAGAGCGCCTACGAAATGTTCGCCAACCACGCAGGCAAACGTGGTGCCGAAGCCGAGCCCGAAGCCACGAAAGACGCACCGAAGACACCCCGCATTCCCGGCGCTGCGAAACAGGAGGCCGAAGCTGGCGGAGGCGGCATCGGTGGCATGGTCAACGAGGCCTTGTTCGGCCGCACCGGTCCGCGCGGCGGCCAGTACGACGGCCTGGTGCAGACCATGGCCAAGACGGCGGCGCGCAGCGTGGCCAGCGGCCTGGGCCGCCAGATCGTGCGTGGCGTGCTCGGCAGTTTGTTGGGCGGTAAGCGCTGAGCCCGGGCCTGGCCATGAAGATCGCGCTCTACATCGTTCTGGGCGCTGTCGTGGTGGCCCTGGTGGCCGCTCAGATGGGCCTGCTGAGTGGTCAGCGGCCTGCTGACATCGGTATCAAGGACGGCCGCTTCAAGCCACCGTCCGGCACCCGCAACAGCGTGAGCAGCCAGGCTGCGCTCTATACCGACCACCCACAGCGCATTTACGCAGCCATCGATCCCCTGCCCCTCAAGGGTGCCGGCGCTGCCGACTCGCTCAAGACTCTGGAAGCCGTGCTGCGGGCCATGCAGGACGTGACCGTCGTTGAGCAGCGCCCGGACTACCTCTACGCGCAGGCGCAAACGCGCTGGCTCAAGTTCGTCGACGACGTGGAGTTCTGGGCCAATCCCGCCGGCGGCGTGATCGAGGTGCGCAGCGCCAGCCGTCTGGGGCAGGAAGACTTCGGAGTGAACCGCAAGCGCGTCGAGGCGATTCGGGCCGCCTACCTCGCGGCACCCTGAGCGAGCTGCAACCAGACAAAAGGCCCGGGATCACCGGGCCTTTTGTCTGGGAGAAGAACGGGCTCAGCCCGCCGTGGCCTCTTCGGGCTTGGCCTTGCCTTCCTTCTTGGGCAACGGCTGGATGTCCAGCAGAACTTCCTGCACTTCCTTGCCTGCTTCATCGTGCTTGGTCTCGATGTCCACCGTCAGGCGGCCACCTTCTGTCAGGCGTCCGAACAGCAGTTCGTCGGCCAAGGCGCGGCGAATCGTGTCCTGGATGAGGCGCTGCATCGGGCGTGCGCCCATCAGCGGGTCGAAACCCTTCTTGGCCAGGTGCTTGCGCAGGGCATCGGTGAACGTGACCTCGACCTTCTTCTCGCCAAGTTGCGTTTCCAGTTGCAGCAGGAACTTGTCGACCACACGCATGATGACGTTCTCGTCCAGCGCCTTGAAGCTCACCGTGGCGTCCAGGCGGTTGCGGAACTCGGGTGTGAACAGGCGCTTGATGTCGGCCATCTCGTCACCCGCTTCGCGCGGGTTGGTGAAGCCGATGGTCGCCTTGTTCATGGTCTCGGCACCCGCGTTCGTCGTCATGATCACGATGACGTTGCGGAAGTCGGCCTTGCGCCCGTTGTTGTCGGTCAGCGTGCCGTGGTCCATGACTTGCAGCAGCACGTTGAAGATGTCGGGATGCGCTTTCTCGATTTCGTCGAGCAGCAGCACGCAGTGGGGCTTCTTGGTCACGGCCTCGGTGAGCAGACCACCCTGGTCGAAGCCGACGTAGCCCGGAGGCGCACCGATCAGGCGACTCACGGCATGGCGTTCCATGTATTCCGACATGTCGAAGCGGATCAGGTCGATACCCATGATGTAGGCCAGTTGCTTGGCGGCTTCGGTCTTGCCGACGCCGGTGGGGCCACTGAACAGGAAGGCGCCGATCGGTTTGTCGCTCTTGCCCAGGCCCGAACGCGCCATCTTGACGGACGAGGCCAGGATCTCCAGCGCCTTGTCCTGACCGAACACCACGCTCTTGAGATCGCGCTCCAGCGTCTGCAGCTTGCTGCGGTCGTCGTTGGACACGTTGGCCGGGGGAATACGCGCGATCTTCGCCACGATTTCCTCGACCTCGGTCTTGCTGATGGTTTTCTTGCGCTTGGACACCGGCAGGATGCGCTGGGCCGCACCGGCCTCGTCGATCACGTCGATGGCCTTGTCGGGCAGGTGGCGGTCGTTGATGTACTTGGCGCTCAGTTCGGCCGCGGCCTGCAGGGCGGCCACGGCGTATTTCACGCCATGGTGCTCTTCAAAGCGAGACTTCAGACCCTTGAGGATGTCCACCGTTTCCTGCACGGTCGGCTCGACCACGTCCACCTTCTGGAAGCGGCGGCTGAGTGCCGCGTCTTTTTCGAAGATGCCGCGGTATTCGGTGAAGGTGGTGGCGCCAATGCACTTGAGCTGGCCGCTGGAGAGCGCCGGCTTGAGCAGGTTGGACGCGTCCAGGGTGCCGCCCGAAGCCGCGCCCGCACCGATCAGGGTGTGGATCTCGTCGATGAACAGGATCGCGTTGGGGCGGTCCTTGAGCGACTTGAGAACACCTTTCAAGCGCTGCTCGAAATCACCGCGGTACTTGGTGCCGGCCAACAGAGCGCCCATGTCGAGCGAGAACACGCTCGAATCGGCCAGGATCTCGGGCACATCGCCCTGGGTGATGCGCCAGGCCAAGCCCTCGGCGATCGCGGTCTTGCCCACGCCGGCCTCACCCACCAGCAGCGGGTTGTTCTTGCGGCGGCGGCACAGAATCTGGATCACGCGCTCGACTTCGTACTCTCGCCCGATGAGCGGATCGATCTTGCCGTCCTTGGCCATCTGGTTGAGGTTCTGGGTGAACTGCTCCAGCGGAGAGGCCTTTTCGTTGCTCTTGGCTTCACCGGCTTCCTCGTTCTCGGCGGCGCTCTCGCCCGACTTGGACGGCTCGGGCGGATCGCTCTTACGAATGCCGTGCGCGATGAAGTTCACCACGTCCAGGCGGGTCACGCCCTGCTGGTGGAGGTAGTACACGGCGTGTGAGTCTTTCTCGCCGAAGATGGCCACGAGCACGTTGGCGCCAGTGACTTCCTTCTTGCCGTTTCCGGTGGACTGCACATGCATGATGGCGCGCTGGATCACGCGCTGGAAACCCAGCGTGGGCTGCGTGTCCACCTCGTCGGTGCCGGCCACCTGGGGAGTGTTGTCCTTGATGAAGTTCGTCAAGGACTTGCGGAGGTCGTCGATGTTGGCCGAGCAGGCGCGCAACACTTCGGCGGCGCTGGGATTGTCCAGCAGCGCCAGCAGCAGGTGCTCGACCGTGATGAATTCGTGCCGCTGCTGCCGGGCCTCGACAAAGGCCATATGCAAGCTGACTTCAAGTTCCTGGGCAATCATGGGGCACGTCCTTTGGGCTTGGGTGAACGGATAAGCAAACGTCTGGAAAACAAATTGAACTGATTCGGAGGGTCAGATGGGGCGCGTCGTGCTTTATTCAACTGGCTCACTCATGCATTGAAGAGGGTGTCCGGCAGCCCTCGCGGCCTGGAGAACCTGATCCACCTTGGTGCTGGCCACATCACGCGAATACACACCGCAAATGCCTTTTCCTTCAAGATGGATCTTGAGCATGATCTGGGTGGCGGTTTCACGGTCCTTGCTGAAGAACTCCTGAATGACGTGCACCACGAACTCCATGGGCGTGAAATCGTCGTTGAGTAAAACCACCTGAAACATGTGGGGCGGCTGGGTGCGCTGGGCGCGCCGTTCGAGCACCACCGACTCGTCGTTGCTGACGCTGGGAGGCGCCGTCGGGTTTTCGGGTTTTTTGGGGTTCTGGGTGGCCATGAAAACCATTCTAGCGGCGCATATCCGCCCACCTCGCCACGCGGGATTAGGGACGGCCCTTCCAGCAAAACCACACCCCGCCCCGTGGCAGGGGCAGAACGCGGACGGCTGGTCGTTTCCATGCCTCATTGTGAATGGAAAGCCCAAAACAAAACCGAAGAGCTGACGGTTTTTGAGGGCGTAGTTCGCGCTATCGGGCGGTGGGTGGAGGCAACGCGAACTTCACCGGTTCTCAGAAGCCGCAGCCGAACTGAAAAAAGCCCCTGTCGCGCGGGCGCCAGGGGCTTTTGGATCCAGAAAGCTGGCCAGCGATGACTTACATGTTCTCGATCATCACCTGACCAAAACCGGAGCAGCTCACCTGGGTGGCACCCTCCATCAGGCGCGCAAAGTCGTAGGTGACCTTCTTGCTGGCGATCGACTTCTCGATCGAGCTGATGATCAGGTCTGCCGCTTCTTTCCAGCCCATGTGGCGCAGCATCATCTCGGCCGACAGGATTTCGGAGCCGGGGTTCACGTAATCTTTGCCGGCGTACTTGGGCGCGGTGCCATGGGTGGCCTCGAAGCAAGCCACGGTATCGGACAGGTTGGCACCCGGCGCAATGCCGATGCCGCCGACCTGGGCAGCCAGGGCGTCCGAGATGTAGTCGCCGTTCAGATTGAGCGTGGCCACCACCGAGTATTCGGCCGGTCGCAGCAGGATCTGCTGCAGGAAGGCATCGGCGATGCTGTCCTTGACGATGATGTCCCGTCCGGTCCTGGGGTTCTTGAACTTGCACCACGGGCCGCCGTCGATCAGCTCGGCGCCGAATTCCTTCTGCGCCAGGGCGTAAGCCCAGTCACGGAAGCCCCCTTCGGTGTATTTCATGATGTTGCCCTTGTGGACGATGGTCACGTTGGGCTTGTCGTTGTCGATCGCGTACTGAATGGCCTTGCGCACCAGGCGCTCGGTACCTTCGCGCGACACCGGCTTGATGCCGATGCCCGAAGTCTCCGGGAAACGGATCTTGGTGACACCCATCTCCTCGCGCAGGAACTTGATGAGCTTGACGGCCTTGGGCGACTCGGCTTCGTACTCGATACCCGCGTAGATGTCTTCCGAGTTCTCGCGGAAGATCACCATGTTGGTCTTCTCGGGCTCTTTCAGCGGCGAAGGCACACCCTTGAAATACTGCACCGGGCGCAGACAGACGTAGAGATCGAGCTCCTGGCGCAGCGCCACGTTGAGCGAGCGGATACCGCCACCCACAGGCGTGGTCAATGGGCCTTTGATGGAAACCACATATTCGCGCAGCGCGGTCAGGGTTTCTTCGGGCAGCCACACGTCGGGGCCGTACACCTGGGTCGACTTCTCGCCGGCGTAGACCTCCATCCAGTGGATCTTCTTTTGCCCGCCGTAGGCCTTGGCCACGGCCGCGTCGACCACCTTGAGCATCACTGGCGTGATGTCCAGACCCGTGCCGTCGCCTTCGATGTACGGCACGATGGGCTGGTCAGGCACATTGAGCGACATGTCAGCATTGACGGTGATTTTTTCGCCCTGGGCGGGCACCTTGATGTGTTGGTACATGGGAACATCTCCGAGAATTTTGGTGCGAGGCCGCCGGCTCGCGTGGAGCCACCCTGGGCCTGAAGTTCGCGCTGGGGCGCTCTGGAAATTCTAGTCTTCGCCGGCCTTGCGCCCAGCGTGGCTGCGGGGTCGTCCCGCAAGACGCACCCAGAGCAGGTGAATGGCGGAGAATGCGGATCTGAAGCGAACCACTCAACTCATTGCATGAAAAAGCTGTCAACCCTCTTGCTGTCTCTGCTGGTCCTCGCAACGGGCCCGGCCTGGCCCCAGGAAACCCCACAGCTCCAGTTGCCACGGGTCACGTTGGCAGCCGGCATGCACCTGATCCAGGCCCAGGTGGCGGCAACCCCGCAAGAGCGCGCGGTCGGCCTCATGCACCGCAAGGAAATGCCAAGCAACGAAGGCATGCTGTTTGCGTTCGAGCAGGCTTCGGAACAGTGCTTCTGGATGAAGAACACCCTGCTCCCGCTCACGGCGGCCTTCGTGGCTGACGACGGCACCATCGTCAACCTCGCCGACATGCAGCCGCAGACCTTGACATCGCACTGCTCGGCCAAGCCGGTGCGCTTTGTGCTGGAGATGAACAAGGGCTGGTTTGACAAGCGTGGCCTCAAGGCCGGCGCCAAGCTGAGCGGCCCACCGTTTGCCCGGTAGGCCGCTTCATTCCACGTCCAGGCGTCGCGTCAGGCCTGGACCGATGCCAGCGCAGCGTTGAAGGTGTTGCTGGGGCGCATGACGGCTTCAAGCTTGTCGAAGTCGGGCCTGTAGTAACCACCGATGTCCACTGGCTTGCCCTGCACGGCCGCCAGCTCGGCCACGATGGTCTGCTCGTTGTCGGCAAGTTGCTTGGCCAGGGGGGCGAACTTGGCAGCCAACGCAGCGTCGTCTGCCTGCGCGGCAAGTTCCTGCGCCCAGTACAACGCCAGGTAGAACTGGCTGCCCCGGTTGTCGAGCTGGCCGGTCTTGGGCGAGGGATTCTTGTTGTTGTCCAGCAGCTTGCCGGTGGCGGCGTCCAGCGTTTTGGCCAGCACCTTGGCCTGCAGATTGCCGGTCTTCAGGCCCAGGTCTTCCAACGACACCGCCAGCGCCAGGAACTCACCCAGTGAATCCCAGCGCAGGTGGTTCTCTTCCACCAGCTGCTGCACATGCTTGGGCGCCGAGCCGCCGGCACCCGTTTCGTACATGCCGCCACCGGCCATGAGCGGCACGATGGACAACATCTTGGCACTGGTGCCCAGTTCCATGATGGGGAACAGGTCGGTGAGGTAGTCGCGAAGGATGTTGCCGGTAGCGCTGATGGTGTCCAGCCCGCGAGCCACGCGCTCCAGCGTGTAGCGCATGGCACGAACCTGGCTCATGATTTGAATGTCCAGGCCAGCGGTGTTGTGCTCGTGAAGGTACATCTTGACCTTGGTGATCATCTGCGCTTCGTGCGGACGGTACTGGTCGAGCCAGAACACCACCGGCATGCCCGAGTTGCGCGCACGGCTCACGGCTAGCTTCACCCAGTCGCGGATCGCGGCGTCCTTGACCTGACACATGCGCCAGATGTCGCCCTGCTCCACGTTCTGACTGAGCAGGACTTCGCCGGTGGCGAGGTCGGTGATGTTGGCGACACCGTCTTCGGTGATCTCGAAGGTCTTGTCGTGCGAGCCATATTCCTCGGCCTGCTGTGCCATCAGGCCCACGTTGGGCACGGTGCCCATGGTCTTGGGGTCGAAAGCGCCGTGCCATTTGCAGAAGTTGATGATCTCCTGGTAGATGCGGGCAAAAGTCGACTCGGGCATCACCGCCTTCACATCTTTCAGGCGGCCGTCAGCGCCCCACATCTTGCCGCTGTTGCGGATCATGGCGGGCATGGAGGCATCCACGATCACGTCGTTGGGCGAATGGAAGTTGGTGATGCCTTTGGCCGAATCGACCATCGCGAGTTCGGGACGGCCTTCGTGGCAGGCGTGCAAGTCGCGCTTGATTTCGTCCTGTTTGGACTGCGGCAGCGTGGCGATCTTGTTGTACAGGTCGACCATGCCGTTGTTGACGTTGACACCCAGTTCGTCAAACAGCTTGCCGTGCTTTTCGAAGGCGTCCTTGTAGAAGATCTTCACGCAATGACCGAACACGATGGGGTGCGACACCTTCATCATGGTGGCCTTGACGTGCAGCGAGAACATCACGCCGGTCTTGTGGGCGTCCTCGATCTCTTTTTCGTAGAAGTCCAGCAAGGCCTTCTTGCTCATGAACATGGAGTCGATGATTTCGCGGTCAAGCAAGGACACCTTGGGCTTGAGCACGATGGTCTTGCCGCTCTTGGTGACCAGCTCCATCTTCACATCGCGCGCCTTGTCCAGCGTGATGGACTTTTCACCGTGGTAGAAGTCGCCCGCGTGCATGTGCGACACGTGCGAACGCGAGGCCTGGCTCCACTCGCCCATGCTGTGTGGGTTCTTGCGGGCATATTCCTTCACTGCCCTGGGTGCACGGCGGTCCGAGTTGCCTTCGCGCAAGACCGGGTTGACGGCACTGCCGGTGCATTTGGCATAGCGCGCGCGCAGGGCCTTCTCTTCTTCGGTCTTCGGGTTCTCGGGGTAATCCGGAATCTGGTAACCCTTGGCCTGCAGTTCCTTGATGCAGGCCACCAGTTGCGACACAGACGCACTGATGTTGGGCAACTTGATGATGTTGGCTTCAGGCTTGAAAGTCAGCTTGCCAAGTTCAGCCAGGTTGTCGGGCTCACGCTGAGCTTCGGTCAGGCACTCGGGGAAGGCGGCGAGCACGCGGGCGGCCACCGAGATGTCGCTGGTGGCCACGTGGATGCCGGCCGGCGCCGCGAAGGTGCGGATGATGGGCAGGAACGCGCTGGTCGCCAGCAAAGGGGCTTCGTCCGTCAGGGTGTAAATGATGGTGGGTTGCTGGCTGCTCATCGCGTATCTCCAAAATTGTTGGGGTATGGCTCGTTTGACTGTCCTGTGCAGGGTATGCCGGAGAGTCAGATCAGGCCAGCCTTGATTTTGCTTTCCAAGCGATCCGTGAAGCCCCGTTTTTTGAACCGCTATCTCACGATGCAAAAATCAGAATGAAATTTCTGCATTCTTTTCCTGTGCACGGCCAACAAAAAGGGCCCGAAGGTTGCCCTTCGAGCCCAGTGAGCAGGATGCGCTGCTTCAGGCGAAATTGGCTTCGGCAAACGACCAGTTCACCAATTTGTCGAGGAAGGTTTCCACGAACTTGGGACGGGCATTGCGGTAGTCGATGTAGTAGGCGTGCTCCCACACGTCCACGGTCAGCAGGGCTTTGTCGCCGGTGGTCAGCGGGGTGCCGGCGGCGCCCATGTTGACGATGTCGACCGAACCGTCGGCCTTCTTCACCAACCAGGTCCAGCCCGAGCCGAAGTTGCCCACGGCGGACTTCACGAAAGCTTCCTTGAACGCGGCGTAGCTGCCCCACTTCGCGGTGATGGCTGCGGCCAGCGCGCCGGACGGCTCACCGCCGCCGTTGGGCTTCATGCAGTTCCAGAAGAAGGTGTGGTTCCAGATCTGTGCGGAATTGTTGTAGATGCCCCCGCTGGATTTCTTGACGATGGACTCGAGGTCCATGGCTTCGAACTCGGTGCCTTTTTGCAGGTTGTTGAGGTTGACCACATAGGCGTTGTGGTGCTTGCCGTGGTGGAACTCCAGCGTTTCGCGGCTGTAGTGGGGAGCCAGGGCGTCCAGGGCGTAGGGCAATGCGGGCAGGGTGTGTTCCATGGGGTTCCTCGTGAGTGCTGTTGTTGAATGACTTGCCGCCGGGCTGGGTGCCCCTGCGATCAGCCGGCCATTGTAGGCACGCGTTTGTGCATCGATGGTGTCAGGGTTTCTGAAGGATGTCTTCCACGCGCACGGTCAAAGTGCCATCGGCCAGTGTTGCACCCAGTGCCTGGCCGGGTTGCACCTGGGCCGCCCGCGTCACCGCCAGGCCTTGCTGGTCGGTGAGAAATGCATAGCCGCGCTCCAGCACCAGCTGGGGGTCGAGCAAGCCCAGCGCGAGCTCGCACCGCTGCAACCGCTGCTGCTGCTGGCGGAACGAACGTTGCAAGGCGCTCGGCATTTCCCCTTGCAGGACCTGCAGCCGGTTGCGACGCTGTTGCGTGCTCAGCATCCAGCCGCTTTGCAACCGGTGCTGCAAACGGTTGAGTTGTTGCAGGCTGTCGTGCAGGCGCACAGACGGACGCCCCATGCGCTGCGCCAGCCGGTCCAGACGCTGACCGCGTTGGTCAACGATGGCAAAGGCGGCCGCGCCCAGCCGCTCCTGCAGGTAGTCGAGTTCACCCAGGCGTTGCTCGCGCGCCGGGGCGCACAGCTCCGCCGCCGCGGTGGGCGTGGGCGCCCGCAAGTCCGCCACAAAGTCGGCCAGGGTGAAATCGGTCTCGTGCCCGACACCACACACCACCGGCATCGGAGCACGCGACACCATGCGAACCAGTTCGGGATCGTTGAACGACCAGAGGTCCTCCAGCGATCCGCCGCCTCGCACCAGCAGCAACACCTCGCTCTCACCCGTCTGCGCGTGGCGCCGGTAGGCCGTCTGCAGGGCCGCGCACAGCTCGGCGGGCGCCTGGGGGCCCTGCACCGACGCCGGATAGATCACCACGGGCAGATGCGGTACCCGCCGCTGGAGGGCGGTGACCACGTCGCGCAATGCGGCGGCCCCCAGCGAAGTGACCACACCGATGCTGCGCGGCTGGGGTGGCAGGGGCCTTTTGCGCGCCGACTCGAACAGGCCCTCAGCCTCCAGCTGCGCCTTGAGCCGAAGAAACTGCTCAAACAGCGCGCCCTGCCCCGCCGGCTGCAAGGTGTCCACGATCAGTTGCAGTTCGCCACGCGCGCCATACACGTCAAGCTTGCCGCGGGCCTGCACGAGTTGTCCATCGCGCGGGGCGAACGTGAGCTGCTCGGCCGAGCGCCGGAACATGGCACAACGCACCTGTCCGGTTTCGTCCTTCAAGGAAAAATAACAATGGCCGCTGGCCGCGCGCGAGAAACCGGAAATCTCACCACGCACCGCCACCGGATTGAACCGCGCGGCCAAGGTGTCCGCCACGGCACGCATGAGCGGGCCAACTGCCCATACACGGCCCGCCGACGGGGCATCCAACCCTTGAAACAGCTCAGCCACGGGCGTCTCCCGGGCAAATGTGTCCACAGACCGCACCAGCGCTGGTGATCGAATGCGGAAGGCATGCGTGGACAGGCTGGGGCGGATAGCGCATTGATTCAGAAGCGTTTTGCACTGCCTGTTTGCTGATCGTTTTGTCAAAACCGAGGCCCTGCGCGGGCTCGGGACACTTGCGCGCCGGGTTCTTCACAAAGTTATCCACAGAATCTGTGCACGAAGTCGGCGCTGGGCATCGATGAATGGACACGGGGGTCGAGGCCATTTCGCGGGGCGGGTGCCACCCCTGAGACATAATCGCCGCACTGTCACGAGCCGCGCGACTCAGCGGCACCCGCCTGGAGCCCAGACTTGCTTTCCATCATACAAGCCGCCGGATGGCCCATCTGGCCTCTGATCCTCTGTTCCGTCATCGGACTGGCCCTCGTCATCGAACGATTCGTCAGTCTCAAAACAGCCAAGATATTCCCCCCCAAACTGCTGGATGAAGCCATCATGGTTTCGCGCAACGGCGTGCCCGGGCCCGACGTGGTGACCCAGCTCGAACAGAACTCCGTGCTCGGCACCGTGCTCGCCAGCGGCTTTCGTACCTTCAACAGCAACCCGCGCGCCAGCGAAGACGACTTGCGCTCCAGCCTGGAGGGCGCCGGTCGCCAGGCCGCAGCGCAGTTGCAACGCTACCTCGGCGCGCTGGCCACCATCGCATCGGCCGCTCCGCTGCTCGGTCTGCTCGGCACGGTCATCGGCATGATCGAGATCTTTGGATCCCAGGGCGCACAGGGTGCTGGCGTGGTGCCCGGCGTGGGTGACCCGGCCCAACTGGCCCAGGGCATTTCGATTGCCCTCTACAACACGGCTTTCGGCCTGATCGTGGCGATCCCCGCGTTGATCTTCTGGCGCTACTTCCGTGCTCGGGTCGACGACTACCTGCTGAGCCTGGAGTTGGCAGCGGAGCGTTTTGCGCGCCATCTGCTGAGTCTGCGCAAACACTGACGCCATGAACTTCCGTCCCGGCTCGCGCGACGAACCCGAGATCAACCTGATCCCGTTCATCGACATCCTGCTGGTGGTGCTCATCTTCCTGATGCTCACCACCACCTACAGCAAGTTCACCGAACTCAAGGTGAACCTGCCGGTGGCCGATGCCCAGGCACCCAAGACCAACACACAGGAAGTCGTTGTGGCCGTCGGCAGCGACGGGCGCTACTCGATCAACCGGCAGGTTCTGGAGAGCGCCAGCGTCGAACTGCTCACCAGCGTCTTGAGCCAAGCGTCGCAAGGCAACGCAGAGACCGTGATCATCATCAGCGCTGACGCCACAGCCACCCACCAGTCGGTCATCAACGTGATGGACGCAGCCCGCCGCGCAGGCCTGGCGCAGATCACGTTCGCCACCCAGCAGACGGGCGCCGCCGCAGCCCGTGGCAAGCCCTGACAGGCAGACTGTCGACCGCAGGCCGATGAGGCAGTCCCGCTGGCAGGCGCTGTGGTTGGTGCATTCGCGACAGCGCAGTTGGCTGGCCTGCCTGCTATGGCCGGTCTCGCTGGTGTACGGGGGCCTGATGGCTATGCGCCGCGGCCTGTACGCAGCCGGCGTCTTCAAGGCTCACCGCATCAAACTGCCGGTGATCGTGATCGGCAATGTGGTGGTGGGCGGCGCGGGCAAGACGCCCACGGTGATCGCGGTCGTCAACCACCTGCAAGCCCAAGGCTGGCAACCCGGTGTGGTTTCACGCGGGCATGGGCGGCACAGCCAGGCGGTTGTCGAACTCCGGCCCGATACGCCACCCGAGGACAGTGGCGACGAACCCGCCCTGATCCGGCGTCGGACGGGCGCTCCAGTCTGTGTGGCGGCCAACCGGGTGGCCGCAGCCAACGCTCTGGTGGGCAAGCATCCCGAGGTGAACATCATCGTGTGTGACGACGGCCTGCAACATTGGGCCTTGCACCGCGACGTGCAGATCGTCGTGTTCGACGACCGCGGCACAGGCAACGGCTGGCTGCTGCCAGCCGGCTTGCTGCGCGAAGCGTGGCCCCGCCGCGCCAGTGACAGCCCGACGGCAGATCTGGTGCTGCACCAGCACCGCGAAGATGCGCCCGCGCCGCCACTGACGAGCGCCCCAGGCGCAACGGCGTTCAGCGCCACACGGCGGCTTGCCGCACAGGCCGTGGGTCCTGCTGGAGAACGCATGCCACTGCACGAACTGCGCAGCCACCGCCTGACCGCCGTGGCTGGCATCGCCAGGCCCTCGGTGTTTTTCGACATGTTGCATGCGGCAGGCGTGCAACCCGAGCTGGAACTGGGCCTGCCCGACCACGCCGATGCGACCGGCTACACAGCCTTGATCCAGGACCCCGCGCGCACCGTGATCTGCACCGAAAAGGATGCCATCAAGTTGTTCCCCCTGCTGGCCCGGGTTCAACCCGCCCTGCGTCCGCAGGCCTGGGCCGTGCCCCTCGAAATGACGCCGGAGCCAGCCTTCTTCAACGCGCTCGACGACCGCCTCGAAGGCCTCAAGCACGCGCCCTGAACCGGCACCACGGGCTACCCGCGCGACTATCATCGCGAGATGGACACCAAACTGCTCGAACTGCTGGTCTGCCCCGTCACCAAAGGGCCCCTGATCTTCAACCGCGAGAGCCAGGAACTGCTCTCCCGAAGCGCGCGTCTGGCCTATCCGGTGCGCGACGGCATCCCGATCTTGCTGGAGCATGAAGCACGACCCCTGACGGAAGAAGAAGCCGCAAGGCCCAACGCGCCCACGCCCCTGCCATGAGCGCACCCGAGCAGTCGTGCGGCTTCACGGTTCTGATCCCTGCTCGCCTGGCCTCCACCCGCCTGCCCGACAAACCCCTGGCCGACATCGCGGGCCTGCCCATGGTCGTTCGCGTGGCCCGACAAGCGCAGCTCAGCAGCGCGCGCATGTGCGTGGTGGCGGCCGACGACGTGCGCATCGTCGAGGCCTGCAAGGCGCACGGCGTCGAGTCCATCCTCACCCGCAACGACCACCCCAGCGGAAGCGACCGGCTGGCCGAGGCCTGCGCCCTGCTGGGCTTGCCCGACGGCGAGGTGGTGGTCAATGTGCAGGGCGACGAGCCCCTGATCGATCCCGAACTCATCAATGCCGTGGCGGCCCACTTGCAAGCCCGGACCGATTGCGTCATGAGCACTGCGGCTCACGCCATCGATCAGGTGGCCGACTTCCTGAATCCCAACGTCGTCAAGGTCGTGCTGGACCGTCAGCAAACGGCCCTTTACTTCAGCCGTGCGCCCATTCCATGGTGGCGCGACGGCATGGCGGCCAGCAGCACTCCCGCGCTGCCCTCGCCCGCTCCCTGGCGACATGTGGGTATCTACGCGTACCGCGCGGGGTTTCTGCGGCGCTTCCCGGGGCTGGAGCCTGCGCCGCTGGAGACCACCGAATCGCTGGAACAGCTGCGCGTGTTGTGGCATGGCGAGCGCATTGCGGTGCATCTGAGTGCTGTCGCTCCCGGTGCTGGTGTCGATACGCCGCAGGACCTCGAAAGGGTCCGTCACCTGCTCTCTCAGGGCTGAATCTGGGATTGGCTCATACCCTGCAGGGCAGCCCTTTCTAGGCCGTCCGCTGTAAGCCGGGCGCGAGGATGTGCATGCTATCCTCGAACGGTCGCCCCGGCCCCACGCCTTGGGCGGCCGCTCGAGACAAGCGGCCAAGCCATTGAAACACCAAAGAAGGAAAGCGATGAGACTGATTTTGTTGGGCGCGCCGGGAGCCGGCAAAGGGACGCAGGCGACGTTCATTTGCCAGAAGTACGGCATTCCCCAGATTTCCACTGGCGACATGCTGCGTGCCGCAGTCAAGGCAGGCACTCCACTGGGACTGCAAGCCAAGGCTGTCATGGAATCTGGCGGTCTGGTCAGCGACGACCTGATCATCAATCTGGTGAAGGAGCGCATTGCGCAGCCCGACTGCGTGGGAGGTTTCCTGTTCGACGGCTTCCCCCGCACGATCCCCCAGGCCGACGCCATGAAGGCCGCCGGCGTCAAGCTCGACTATGTGCTGGAGATCGACGTGCCCTTTGACGCGATCATTGAGCGCATGAGCGGGCGCCGCTCGCATCCTGCGTCGGGCCGCACCTACCACGTGAAATTCAACCCACCCAAGGTCGAAGGCAAGGACGACGTGACCGGCGAGCCGCTCATCCAGCGCGAAGACGACAAAGAAGAGACCGTGAAAAAGCGGCTGGAGGTGTACAGCGCCCAGACCCGCCCGCTGGTGGATTACTACAGCAGTTGGGCGCGCACCGACGCCGCTGCGGCCCCACAATACCGCGCCATCAGCGGCATGGGCTCGGTCGAAGACATCACGGCGCGCGCCTTCGAGGCCCTCTCGAAGTAATCCGTCGTCCCCCATGAAAGACCCGGCCTTGTGCCGGGTTTTTTTGTGTCATGCCATGTCTCAAGCCGGGCTTGAGCGCAGACCGTAGACCTTGCCGCCCAAAAACACATATTCGGCCCGCACGGTGGCAGCGCCGGCCTCGTCCTTGAAGGTGAAGCCCACCAACGAGAGGGCCTCACCGTTCTTGATCTCGGGCATCTACCACTGCCCGAGTCGAAACAGCGGCGCCAACTCGACTTCCCATCGGCGATCGCGCCGGGTCGGCACCACCGCCTTGGCCAGCAAGGCAGGCCCGTCCACACCGGCGGTCTGCGCTGGCAGTGCTCGTTGGGCGAGATCGGCAGGCACACGCAGTGTCTCGGGCAGCTCAAGCGCCAGTTCGACGTGCGGGTTGCGCCATCTCACATCGGCAGCCTTGCCTTCCAGGTAGACCGGGCGGCTCTGATCAAAGCTGCTCCAGCCATGGTGTGCCAGGGCGTCCGCGATACCGCCGCCACTGCCCAGCAGCGCTGCCAATTGCACAAATTCACGACGTTGCATGAGGGTCTCCATTAGACGTAGGCAATCCAGCGCCCACAGGTGATGACCAGAATCCAGATGACCAAGGACACGAGCATGCTCAAGCGGGCAGTCGCGTCCTGGAGCTGCAGCGAACGGCGTGCATGGAACCAGCCCGCATTGCAGCCAGCCAGCATGATCAACGCGATTTTGACTGTGAACACACGGTTGGCCAGCAGTTCCCCGGGCTGTGTGCCGAACATCAAGAGACCCGTTATCGTGGCCAGGCCGAAACCCAGACCCACCAGCCCAAGGCTCAATCGGGCCAACGGCTCCATTGGCAACTCGGACACCCATCCGAACACGCGCAACTCCAGCAAGACCAGATTGCCCAGGATCAAGGCCACACCGATCAGATGCACCACCTCCAGCATGGGGTAAGCCCAAGGATGTGCACCCAGAGCCAGCAGCATCTCAGCTCTCCAGCAACTGCAACGCCAGCGCCAGACGCGCCTTGACCGGCGAGAGCCCGGCCGAGTCTGGCAGCGGTTGGCCAGGGTGCGGCACCACACGGCCTTGCGCGCACCGGCTGGCCACGACCACGTCGACGCCACGAGCCTGTGCTTGTTTCAACGCGATCAACAGATCGTCGTGCACCGTGCCGTTGCCCGTGCCCGCCACGACGATGCCGCGCAACCGCTGCGCACCTGCAGGGCTGTGGCTGAGCAGGGCACGCACCATCTCGCCATCGGCGCCAGCGTGACTGAACATCAATTCCACGCGGGGAAGCGCGGTAACGCGCATCAAAGAGCGCAGTCTTGCGGCATCGTGCGTGCCACGGCTCACGGCTTGCGGCCAGGGCCTGAACATGCGCAAGCGCGCCTCTTCGACGCAGCCCAGATCTCCCGCATCGCCTGAGCCAAACGGGTCCGTCCTGTAGGGGTGCACCTTGGCCACGTCCAGAGCGCCATGAATGCGCCCGGCGCACACGACCACCACGCCACTCGCCTGCGGATGCAGGGCCACCGCTACCGCATCGCTCAGGTTCTGTGGCCCGTCGGGCACCAGCGCGGTGGCGGGACGCATCGCGCACGTCAGCACCACCGGTTTGGACGGCATCAACAACGTCTGCAACACAAAGGCAGTCTCTTCGATCGTGTCGGTGCCGTGTGTGATCACGATGCCGGCCACCTCGGGCCTATCCAGGTGCGCGGCCACGCGCTGGGCCAGCGCTTGCCACACGCTCAGCACCATGTCCTTGCTGTTGATCTGGGCGACCTGCTCCACGTCCACCGGACAATCCGCCAGGATCGGAACCATCGCCACCAGTTCGCTCACAGCCACCTGTCCTGCCACATAGCCCACGTTGTCATTCGCCTGGGTTGCGCGTCCGGCAATCGTTCCGCCGGTACCCAGAACCACAAGGCGACGCGCCTGGTTGTCATTCACCACTTGCCAAGTCCTTTGAACTGGTTAAAAATACAGCCACTGGATAAGAAAACAGTGACTTACCGATCGGATACCCCGCCCGGTTAAGCATCCACCCCGATGAGGTTCACATGCTCGACATGCCCGCCACCACGCCCAAGCTCACCGCCCGGCAACAGCAGATTCTGGAACTCATCCAGACCGCCATTGCACGCACAGGTTCGCCGCCAACGCGTGCCGAGATCGCCAGCGAGCTCGGCTTCAAGTCGGCCAACGCGGCCGAGGAACACTTGCAGGCCCTGGCACGCAAAGGCGTGATCGAATTGGTCAGCGGCACATCGCGTGGCATCCGTCTGCGCAGCGAAGACCTGCGCTCCATCAACGATTCACGTGGGCGTCAGCTTACACTCCCGCTCCCCAGCCTGGCCCAGCTCATGCTGCCCCTCATTGGGCGTGTGGCGGCTGGCTCGCCCATCCTGGCGCAAGAACACGTGGATCAGACCTATCACGTGGAACGCAGCCTGTTCCAGCGAGAACCGGATTACCTGCTCAAGGTCCGTGGCATGTCCATGCGCGACGTCGGCATCATCGATGGCGATCTGCTCGCGGTGAAGTCCGCCAAGGAAGCCAAGAATGGCCAGATCGTGGTGGCTCGGCTGGGAGACGATGTGACCGTCAAGCGGTTCATGCGCCGGCAAAACGTCATCGAGCTTCACGCCGAGAACCCGGACTACAAAACCATCGTGGTCGAGCCCGGTGAACCGTTCGAAATAGAAGGCCTCGCCGTGGGCCTCATCCGCAACAGCTTCCAACTCTGACCTTCGGGTCGCGTTGCCTCAGCAGGTGGCGGGCGTTTGGTCCGACGAGCGAACGGCTCGTCATGTGGACACATCCCTGCGTTGGCAACTTCCTTCCAATCCTGCCTGTGTTCAACCCCTCATCTGGAGTTTCGCATGGGAAAAATCTTCAATACCAACACGTGGCGCGCCCCCCTGCAGTTGATCGACTGCTGGTTGCCCATGCCTTCACAACGCGATGCCCGCCCGGCCGCTTCAGCGGTGGCAGCCAGGGCCATGCAACGTTTTACCCGTGCGGGCTGGTTGAACAGGGAAGCGGCCAACAGCGCCACGCCTCAGACTCGCCAAAGCCAGGCGAGTGAGCCAGGCGCAGCGTCCTTGTGTCGGGTGCGCGTGCTGCGCCAGGCCGACGTGCGGCCAGTGAAGCGACCCGACATGCGTCTGGTCATATCTGGACCCATCAACGATGTGTGTGCCGAACTGGACCGCCTCGCTGCGCTGGAACAGGCATCCATGGCCCGCGCAGCCTGAGGCAAAAGAGCGACCAGCCTGGGCCGCGCGGGCACAATAGGCGCATGAACATAGTGATTCTTGACGACTACCAGGACGCGGTTCGAAAGCTGAAATGCGCAGAGAAGCTGGAGTCTTACCCTGCCAAGGTGTTCACCAACACCGTCAAGGGTGTCGGCCAGCTGTCAATCCGCCTGCGTGACGCCGACGTGCTGGTGCTGATCCGTGAGCGAACCCAGATTTCTCGCCAGCTCATCGAAAAACTGCCGCGCCTCAAACTCATCGCTCAAACGGGGCGAGTGGGGGCGCATCTTGATGTGGCAGCCTGCACCGAGCGCGGCATTGCGGTGGCCGAAGGTGTGGGCTCGCCCGTGTCGACGGCCGAACTCACCTGGGCCTTGATCATGGCCTCGATGCGCAGGATTCCCCAATACGTGTCCAACCTGAAGCATGGGGCTTGGCAGCAAGCCGGGCTCAAGTCTTCCGCCATGCCGACCAACTTCGGTGTCGGCATGGTGCTGCGCGGCAAGACACTCGGGGTCTGGAGCTACGGGCGCATTGGCCAATTGGTGGCAGGCTACGGTCGCGCGTTCGGCATGCGCGTGGTGATCTGGGGCAGCGAAGCGTCACGGGCCAGTGCGGTGGCCGACGGCTTCGAGGCGGCAGAGAGCCGGGAGGCATTTTTCGCCTCGGCTGACGTGCTGTCGTTGCACCTGCGGCTGAGCGAAACCAATGCTGGCTGTGTCACGCTGGAAGACTTGGGCCGCATGAAGCCCACCTCCTTGCTGGTGAACACCTCACGCGCAGAGCTGATCGAGCCCGAAGCTTTGCTCGCCTCCCTCAACCGGGGTCGGCCAGGATTGGCGGCGGTCGACGTGTTCGAGTCAGAGCCCATCTTGCAGGGACACGCCCTGCTGAGACTGGAGAACTGCATTTGCACGCCCCACATCGGCTATGTGGAACAAGACAGCTACGAGCAGTATTTCTCCTCGGCGTTTGACAACGTGGTCAATTTCATCAAAGGCACGCCCACCAACATCGTGAATCCCGGCGCATTGCAGGTTCGTCGCTAGGCTGCTCAGCGCACTCATAAAAAACGCCGCAGATGGATGCGGCGTTTTTTATGTTCCGGACGGACGAGCGGCTGTCAGGTTTTCTTGCCTGACCGTGCGCCGCCATCGGATTCGTTCGGCAGGTCGAAATCGAGCACCTCAAAGTCGATGAGATTGCCGTCGACCTCCCGAATTTCAAAGTCTGCAGGCTGGGTGGGCTTGGCGGACTGCTCCACCGCCACATTCACTTCGGGCAACGATGCCTCGAAGCTGTCCGTCTCTGCAAAGTCATCCAGATTGATGTCAAGACCCAAGCGAGATGAGGCCTTCGGCAGACTCTCCAGCCCCATGGGCTGGGTATGCCGCTCCGACGCATCGCGCAGCGAACCACTCACCTTGAACGCAGCCTTGTCCGCCGCTTTCAGCGGTTGCATGGAAGTGTGCTGAAAATCGCCGCTCGCGCGGGGAACTGGGTTGTCGCGCTGGATGAGGTCTTTGGCAATTGCGTGCAGCATCAGCAGCTCGCGATACGCCTCAAGATCAAAGACCTCGGACGCACTGTCGGTGGCATCACGGAAGATGGACTGTTCGATCAGGTCCAGCACACGGGGCTCCGGCCACAGCGCCTGGATGCGGCTGAACGCGGTTTCGTAGGCTTCAAGACCCCTGCCACGCTGGGAATACTGGTCGAACGGTGGCGCTCCAGCGTTGAACACGTGGTTGAACTCTTCGCGCAGATTTTCGTAGTCGTTGCGGCGTCCCAGCCGGTGGTAGATGTGGAACAGGTCCATGTAGGTGAGCGCACTGGGCTCATGGCTTTCCGCCAGATGATCCTTGAGGACCTGAATGGCTTGCTCGTCTTCGCCCAACGACACGAAGAAATCGGCCTGCTGCTGCACGTCGAACAGCTCCTCGGTAGCCACCGAACGGGACACATTCAGGGCACTGGTGGAGAACTCCCGCCGGTCGCGAGCGGACAACGGCGTCGCCGTCTGCTCGGTCAACCGCGACTCCTTGGCGCTCAAGGCCGCGTTGTTGGCGTTGGCCAGTTCGTCAAATGAAGAATCCTGGTCGAGATCGAGATCCAGATCAACGTCGTTACCCAACGGAGTGAATCCCGAAGTCTCCCTGGACACACCAGCCTCCGGCTCCAGGGGCACCAGCAAGGTTTTCTCTTCTTCCTCGGGATTCCACCAAGCGCGGGAGGCCTCCGAGCCCTGAACCACCGCTTCTTGACGTCGACGCGAGACCAGCAGCACGCCCAGCAAGGCCAGAAGCAACAATCCGCCCAGCAAATAGACCAACCAGTTTCGGTAGCGCTGCGCCTGCGATTGCTCCAGCTGCGACTTCAGTTCGCCCAGTGCGGCCTGGCTCTGCGCCTGCTCCTGACGAAGCCGCTCCATGTCGGACTCCAGCGCGATCAGCTTCTGGGCGTCGCGCATGATGTCTTCGGACGACGCGTTGATGCTCTTCCAGAGCAGGGCCGCAGCGGCCCGCGTTTCTTCCGAGGTGCTGGGCTCGCTCAACAGCATGGGCGAGAGTTTGAGGGTGGGGTCGCGCTCAATACCCGTGGTGAGGTCGATCGGATCCAGCTGCAACCGAGGGGCGGCGACCACGGGAGGCTTGGGAGGAACGCGTCGCACCACCGACGCTGGACGCGGTGCCGACCTGTCCGGGCTAACGGCACCATCCACTTTGGCTTGCGCAGAACCGTTGGCCGCGCTGGAAGCCGCGCCTGCTCCATTTGTAGAACCCGCCACTCGGGGCAACGCGGAAGCCGCAACCGTCGCCGGGGCAACCGAGGCGGCACCAGCAGCCGGCGGCACCGTGGCCGCGATGGGCTCGTTGACCAGATCCGCCAGCAACACGAAGCGGCGTGTGAACTGCGTGCTGCAACCGGCTTTGACGTACAAGGTCACGAAGGGCTCGTTGACGGGCAAGTTGGCCTGGACCCGCACGGACGCTTCGGTATCGGGTGTGGTTCGTTGCGGCGACGTTCGCACCAGGCTGGGCGAGACCTGGGTGTCTCCATAGAAGACATCGGTCTGGATGCAGAGGTTGGTCAAGTCTTCGCCGGAAGCCAGCAACACCTGCACGCGCACATCCAGCGACCGGCCGATCACGGCCGCGCCACTGTGACGACCGAGGGTCACGGCAGAACTGCTCAGGGCAGTTGATAGCAAAATACAACCTGTCCAGTACTTGCGCACGCCAGACTTCCTTCTTTCGTTCGTTGGGCGATTCTGTCATAGCTCCAGAAGCTCTCATTCCAAATACAACACACTTATGCAACCCATCTTCCAGAACACCGGCCTCGTGGGAACCGGCGCCATGGGCCGCGGCATCGCCCAGATGGCCGCCCAGGCAGGCAGCCAGGTTTGGCTCTTCGACGTGCAACCGGGTGCGGCACTTGCCGCGCGAGACGCATTGCACGCCACCTGGCAAACGCTGGTGACCAAGAACAAGATGACGGCCGAACAGATGCAGGCCTGTGTGGACCGCCTGCAACTGGCCAGCGCATTGAGCGACCTCGCGCCTTGCGATCTGGTCGTCGAGGCCATCGTCGAGCGGCTCGACGTCAAGCAGCGCCTCTTCGCCGAACTCGAAGACATCGTCGGACCCGAGGCAGTGCTGGCCACCAACACCTCGTCGTTGTCGATCACGGCCATTGCCGCGCCGCTCAAGCGACCCGCACAGCTGGCGGGCTTCCATTTCTTCAACCCGGTGCCGCTGATGCGGGTGGTGGAGGTGATTGCCGGCCTCAAGACCAGCGCCAAGGTTTGCCAGCAGCTCACGGAATTCACCCGTCGGTTCGGGCACACGCCGGTGACCGCGCAGGACACGCCTGGCTTCATCGTGAACCACGCCGGGCGTGGCTACGGTACCGAGGCCCTGCGGGTGGTGGGCGAGCGTGTGGCGGACTTCGCCACCATCGACCGCATCCTGAAAGACCAGATGGGTTTTCGCCTTGGTCCGTTCGAACTGATGGACCTGACCGCGCTCGATGTGTCGCACCCGGTGATGGAGTCGATTTACCACCAGTACTTTGAAGAGCCCCGCTACCGCCCCAGCGTGATCACCGCACAGCGGCTGGCCGGCGGCGTGGTGGGCAAGAAGGTGGGCGAAGGTTTTTATGCCTACGACAAGGGCGTGGCCCAGGTGCCGGCAGAGCCCGCTGTGCCGGTGGTGGCCGAGATGCCGCCGGTGTGGGTGTCGCCCAAGGCCGCGCGCCGTGCTGAGCTTTACCAGTTGCTGAAAGACCTGGGCGCGCAAATCGAAACCGCGGCCGCGCCCTCTTCCGCCGCGCTGATCCTGGTGGCACCGCTCGGACTGGACGTCACCACGCTGGCGGCTGTGGAGCGGCTCGACGCCACACGCACCGTGGGCATCGACATGATGCTGGACGACGCATCGGTCAAGCGCCGGGTGCTCGCCACCAACCCGGCCACCCGCCCCGACATGGCACAGGCCGCCCACGCGCTCTTTGCGCGCGACGGCAAGGCAGTCAGCGTGATCCGCGACAGCGGCGGT
This sequence comes from Hydrogenophaga sp. PBL-H3, assembly GCF_010104355.1. Lineage (NCBI taxonomy): Bacteria > Pseudomonadati > Pseudomonadota > Betaproteobacteria > Burkholderiales > Comamonadaceae > Hydrogenophaga > Hydrogenophaga sp. PBL-H3. The sequence continues at coordinate 2,207,302 of NZ_CP044972.1, read as the reverse complement.
TTCATCACGCAGCGCGTGGTGGCCACCATCGTCAACATTGCCGCCGACATGTGCCAGCAAGGCATCTGCTCGCCGGCCGATCTGGACGTGGCGGTGACGCTGGGGCTGGGTTACCCCATGGGCCCGCTGGCCATGGGCGACCGCATCGGTCCGACCAACATGCTGGAGATCCTGTTCAACCTTCAAACGGTCTATGGCGACCCGCGCTACCGCCCTTCGCCCTGGCTGCGCCGACGTGGTGCCCTGGGCTTGAGCCTGACGCACGAAGAAGCCTGATCGAACTCCACAGGACGCACCCCATATGACCGCCAGCCTCAAAAGCCACAGCCATGGCCAGACCATGGTGCTGACCATCAGCAACCCCGAGCACCGCAACGCGCTCGGCCCCGACATGTACGCCGCAGGCGTGGAGGCGCTCAACGTGGCCGAGAGCAGCCCGGAGGTGCGCAGCGTGGTGATCACCGGCGAGGGCAACCACTTCTGCGCCGGTGGCAACCTGCAGCGGCTGCTGTCCAACCGCCAGCAGCCGCCGGAAGTGCAGGCACAAAGCATCGAGGGTCTGCACAACTGGATCGAGACCATCCGCGCGTTTCCCAAGCCCGTTGTAGCGGCTGTGGAAGGCTCGTGCGCCGGCGCTGGTTTTTCACTCGCGCTGGCCTGCGACATGGTGGTGGCCGCGCACAGCAGCGTGTTCGTGATGGCCTACAGCAACGTGGGCCTGTCGCCCGACGGGGGCGCCACCTGGAGCCTCATGCGCGCCTTGCCTCGCGCCACCGCCTTGCAATTGTTGATGTGTGGCGACCGCATTGGTGCCGAACGCTTGCAGCAGTTGGGCGTGATCAACACGGTGAGCGTCACCGGTGAGGCACTGGTGGACGCGCTCGCACTGTGCGAGCGTCTCAACGCCCGCGCGCCCAATGCCCTGGCCAGCATCAAGGAGCTGGCCAACGACGCCACCACCGTGTTGCTGCACGCGCAACTGGGCGCCGAGCGCGACCACTTCGTGCGCAACCTGCACCACGCCAATGCAGGTGAAGGCATCGACGCTTTCATCAGCAAGCGCCCAGCCCACTACCGCTGAACAGCGGCGCCCCTGTGGAGGCGCGGACGGTCTGCGCGCATACCCTGAGCCCGTTGCCACGTCCCAGTGGCGACAATCATCGACTTTTCAGTCACTCAAAAGACAGCCCATGGACGAACCGATTCTGACAATGGAAGAACGCGAGGCGATCAACAGTGGTCGCTGGTTCTCCAGCCTTTCTCCTTCCCTGCGGCACGACATACTCCGATGCGCCTACGTCAAGCGTTTCAAGGACAGCGACCTGATCGTTGCCCGAGGCGATCCTCCCTCCGAATGGACGGCGGTGGCCAAGGGCGCGGTGCGCGTGAGTTCCACATCGCTCTCGGGCAAGCAGATCACGCTGACCTATGTGGAGCCGGGTGTGTGGTTTGGCGATGTGGCGATGTTCGATGGCGACCAGCGCACGCACGACGCGTATGCCCATGGACCCACCACGCTGCTGTGCGTGGCCCGCACCGACTTTCAGAAGATCCTCAGCACGCATGTGGAGCTGTACGAAGCCTTGATGCGCCTGCAGGCTCGGCGCATCCGCACCCTGTTCGGCCTGGTGGAAGACCTCAACACCTTGCCGCTGCGCGCGCGTCTGGCCAAACAGCTGCTTCACCTGGTGCGCAGCTACGGTGTGCCCTGCCTGTCCGACGGCAACGAGATGCGCATCGGCCTGCAGCTGGCGCAGGAAGAGCTGGCTCAGCTGCTGGGTGCTTCGCGCCAGCGGGTGAACCAGGAACTCAAGTCGATGGAGCGCGACGATGCGATCCGCATCGAACAGGGAGGGCTCGTGGTGCGCAACCGGGACATGCTGATGCGCATCGCGGAAGCCGAGTCCTGAGGCTCTGCGTGACGGCCTCCTCTCCCACTTCACACCCAGGCCTTCACGAATGAGCGACACACAAAACTTCACCGGCACCCGGCCCGTGGCGGGCCAACATGCTTTCGACGAGGCCGCCCTGGCCACCTGGCTGCAAAGCCGCTTGCCGGGGTTCGAAGGTCCACTGACCGTGGAAATGTTCAAGGGCGGCCAGTCCAACCCCACTTACAAGCTCATCACGCCCCAGCGCGCCTACGTGATGCGCGCAAAACCCGGCCCAGTGGCCAAGCTGCTGCCCTCGGCCCACGCCATCGAGCGCGAGTTTCGTGTGATGAGTGCGCTGCACGGCACAGGCGTGCCGGTGGCGCAGATGCACGTGTTGTGCGAAGACGAGTCGGTGATCGGACGCGCGTTCTACATCATGGAGTGCGTCAACGGCCGTGTGCTGTGGGACCAGTCTTTGCCCGGCATGACGAACGAGCAGCGTGGCGCGATCTACAACGAAATGAACCGCGTCATCGCCGCGCTGCACACCGTCAAGCCACTGGCCATCGGCCTGGACGGCTACGGCAAGCCCGGCAACTACTTCGAGCGCCAGATCGGCCGCTGGAGCAAGCAATACGTGGCGTCCATCACCCAACCCATCCCCGAAATGGACCGGCTCATGGAATGGCTGCCCAACAACATTCCGGCCATGGCGCGCGACGAGTCGATGCTGTCGGTGGTGCACGGCGACTTCCGGCTCGACAACCTGATGTTCCACAGCCAGGAGCCACGCGTGCTCGCGGTGCTCGACTGGGAGCTCTCCACCCTGGGCCATCCGCTGGCCGACTTCAGCTACCACTGCATGTCCTGGCACATTCCGCCTGGCATGTTCCGCGGCATCGGCGGGCTCGACGTGAAGGCCCTGGGCATTCCCACGGAAGACGAGTACATCGCAAGCTACTGCGAGCGCACCGGCATCGCCACCCCGGCGCAGCTCAAGGCCGACTGGAACTTCTACCTCGCCTACAACATGTTCCGCCTCGCAGCCATCCTGCAAGGCATCGCCAAGCGGGTCGAGGCCGGTACCGCATCGAGCGACCAGGCGGTGAAGTCTGCCGCCGGTGCCCGCCCCATGGCAGAGATGGCCTGGCGATTCGCCAGCGGCACCTGAACCGTTTCAAACACCACACCACCCACTGGAGACACCATGAATTTCGACTACACCGACAAGGTCAAGGACATGCGCGAGCGCCTGCTGGCGTTCATGGACGAGCACATCTACCCGAACGAAGCGCGCTTCTTCAGCGAGATTGCCGCCAACCGCGCCAAGGGCAACGCGTGGATTCCCACCGAGATCATTGAAGAGCTCAAGCCCAAGGCGCAGGCCGCCGGCCTGTGGAACCTGTTCCTGCCGCGCAGCCCGCGCGCGCCGCAGGGCCTCTCCAACCTGGAGTACGCCCCCATGTGCGAAATCATGGGCCGCGTGCCGTTCGCCGCCGAGGTCTTCAACTGCTCGGCACCCGACACCGGCAACATGGAGACCTTCGAACGCTACGCCAGCGAGGAACTCAAGGACCAATGGCTGGAGCCGCTGCTGCGCGGCGAGATCCGTTCGGCCTTCCTGATGACCGAGCCCGACGTGGCTTCATCGGACGCGACCAACATCGAGTGCAGCATCGAGCGCGATGGCAACGAGTACGTGATCAATGGCCGCAAGTGGTGGTCGTCGGGTGCGGGCGACCCACGCTGCGCGGTCTACATCGTCATGGGCAAGAGCAACCCGGATGCGCCGCGCCACTCGCAACAGTCGATGATCATCGTGCCGGCCAACAGCCAGGGCGTCACCATCGTGCGTCCGCTCTCGGTATTTGGTTACGACGATGCTCCGCATGGCCACATGGAGGTGGTGCTCAAGAATGTGCGCGTGCCGGTGGGCAACCTGTTGCTGGGCGAAGGCCGTGGCTTCGAGATTGCACAAGGACGCCTCGGCCCTGGCCGCATCCACCACTGCATGCGCTCCATCGGCGCAGCCGAGCGTGCCATGGAACTCATGTGCAAGCGGCTCAACAGCCGTGTCGCGTTCGGCAAGCCGGTGTCTGCCCAGTCAGTGTGGCATGAGCGCATCGCCGATGCCCGCTGCCGCATCGAGATGGCGCGCCTGCTCACGCTCAAAGCCGCTTACATGATGGACACCGTGGGCAACAAGGTCGCCAAGGCGGAAATCGCAATGATCAAGGTGGTGGCGCCCAACATGGCCTGCGACATCATCGACATGGCGATTCAGGCGCACGGCGGTGGCGGCGTGAGCGACGATTTCCCGCTGGCCTACAGCTACGCCAGCCAGCGCACCCTGCGCCTGGCCGATGGACCGGACGAGGTGCACCGCATGTCGATCGCCAAACTGGAACTGGCCAAGCACATGCTCGTGAAAACCGAGGTGGAGATGCCGATCACGCGCGGCTCCTGAAGCCACGCTGTCAGCGGCAGGTTCAGCGGGCAGCCATCTCCAGCGCACGCTGGCTTGCTCGCTCAAACAGGCCCAGGGCGTGCAGCGCGGTGGCCGAGTCCCCCTGGCGATCGATCTGCATGCGCAGGTAGGTCTTGCCGCGTTGCAGCATCAACATCACCGGTGTCTCATCAGACACCCACTCGGGCCAGGCCATCAGCTGTTGTTCGGTTTCGCTGTCGATCCAGCGCTTGGCCATGTCTGGCGCGTCGGTGAGCACCGCGTAGCGGCTCCAGAAACGCCGGTCGGGTCCAGCCCATCCGGCATCGCGGTACATGGCCAGCCAGCGAACCTCTTCGGGCACCACGCCCGCCATGGTCTGCAGATCGTCTGTGTACTGTGAGTACAGGGCACGCGACTGCGCCTCCAGGACATCCTTCAGCCGGCGGTTCATCACCACCACGTTGCCCTCTTGCTTGAGGCCCAGGTCGGCGCGGGCCATCAACTCCATGCCTTGAATGAACGGGCGCGAAGTCTCCAGGCATTGGATGCGCACCGGGCGCTCTTGCCAACGACCCGTCAGGGCATAGGCGCCACCCTCCATCGGGTTGAACGTCAGCGCATGGTCCTGCGCCCATTTGGTCAGCGGCGCCGAACTGGCGCGCAGCCATGCGGGGCGCATCAAGACATTCTTCAAACTTGCAAACATGGTTTCGGGTTTTACCTTAGAGTGCGGCCACTTGCGCGTGGCAAGCCCCCACAGAAAGGCCGATTTGATGATCAATGTCCACTCATGGCCCACTCCCAATGGCCACAAGGTCCACGTCATGCTCGAAGAGTGTGGATTGCGCCTGGGCCGCGACTGGCAAGTGCACGCCGTCAACATCGGCCAGGGCGACCAGTTCCAACCCGAGTTCCTGAAGATCAGCCCCAACAACAAGATCCCGGCGCTGGTCGATTCCGATGGCCCGGACGGCAAACCCATCAGCCTGTTCGAGTCGGGCGCCATCCTGCTTTACCTGGCGGCCAAGACCGGCAAGTTCTTGCCCAAGTCCGACCGGGCGAAGTTCAAGGTGTTGGAATGGCTGATGTTTCAAATGGGCGGCGTGGGCCCCATGTTGGGCCAGGCGCACCACTTCCGCATCTACGCGCCGGAGAAGATCGAGTACGCCATCAACCGCTATACCAACGAGGCCAGGCGTCTGTATGGCGTGATGAACAAGCAACTGGAAAGCCAGAAGTTCATCGCGGGCAACCAGTACACCATCGCCGACATTGCGATCTTCCCCTGGCTGCGCAGCTGGCAGAACCAAGGCATCGACTGGGCCGACTATCCCCATCTCAAGGCCTGGTTCGACAAAATTGCCGCACGTCCCGCCGTGCAACGCGGGGTGGCGGTGCTCGCCGATGCCCGCAAACCCCTCACCGACGACAAGTCTCGCGACATCCTGTTTGGCAAGACTCAGTACGAAAAGAGATGAAAGTGGTGCCTGCGCTCCAGAACCGGGCATTTCAGCAGGTACAATTCGCAGCTTAGTCGGAGCGTAGCGCAGCCTGGTAGCGCATCTGCTTTGGGAGCAGAGGGTCGCGAGTTCGAATCCCGCCGCTCCGACCATTCATCGAAAAAGAAAAAGGCCCACTCTGTGGGCCTTTCTTCTATGTGCTGCCGGTTATCTGTCTGCCCGTAGCTCAACCGGATAGAGCAGCTGCCTTCTAAGCAGCAGGTCGGGGGTTCGAGTCCCTCCGGGCAGGCCACCCCAGCTTTGACGCCCAACGCACCCAACACAGGCCGTCGGCCACACCACACTGCATTTCACCCTGCCCTGTCGGGGTTTTCCCGGGGTGGTCAGCGGAAAAACATGAAGTATATTGCGTGCACATCATATGAGCACGCCTTCAAAACTCCTCATCCTGGTCGGGACCATGACCAACACCGCCGAGTACGTGGCCCAAGCCATCGAGATGGATTGCGCGGATCTGGTCTCAAGCATTGAAGTTCGCTTGATGGACGGTCTGGGCATCCAGGTTTTTGAGGAAGATGCACTTTACGTCATCTGCACATCGACCTACGGCGCGGGTGACGTGCCCGACAACGCGCGCCATCTGTACGAATCCCTGGCCAGTGAACCCAAGTACCTGGGCTCGGTGCGCTATGGCGTGATTGCCCTGGGCGACAGCGTCTATCCCCAGACGTTCTGCAACGGCGGCTTGCGGTTTGACGAGCGCTTGGCGGATCTGGGCGCGGTTCGCATCGGTGAGGTATTTCGGCACGACGCCTCGGCCGGCACCGAGCCCGAGGTGGTTTGCACGGCGTGGGCTCGCGAGTGGCTCGCGTTTGCCCTGAATGCCACAACCTGACAGCCGCTCTGTCGATTGATATGTAAATAGTTCAAGCTTCAAGTACGGGTTATTCTGTATCGCCAATCGGCACCCTCGCCCCTACAGTGCCGCTACATCCCACCGCTTTCCGCCAACCCACCTGGAGATCCTCAATGACCACTCGCCGACTTGTCCTGACCCGCAGCGCTGCCGTGATCGGCGCCGCGTCCACCGGCCTGTTGCTGCCCGAATTCGCGCGCGCACAGTCGGACAAGGTCCGTGTGGGTTTCATGCTGCCCTACACCGGCACCTTCGCCCAGCTGGGCGTGGCGATCGAAAACGGCTTCCGCATGGCTCTGAACGAACAGGGCGGCAAGCTCGGCGGTCGTGAGGTGGAGTTCTTCAAGGTCGATGACGAATCCAACCCGGCCAAGGGCATCGAGAACGCCACCCGCCTGGTGCAGCGCGACAAGGTCGATGTGCTCGTAGGCACCGTGCACTCGGGTGTGCAGATGGGCATCCACAAGGTGGCGCGCGACAGCGGCGTGCTCAGCCTGATCCCCAACGCGGGCGTGCACGTGGCCACCCGCGCGCAGTGCGCACCCAACGTCTTCCGCACCTCGTTCACCAACTCCCAGCCCACGCTGGCGCTGGGCAAGGCCATGATGGAGCGCGGCCACAAGAAAGCCGTGTGGATCACCTGGAACTACGCGGCTGGCGACGAAGCCTTCGAAGGTTTCGAACAAAGCTACACGGCGGCCGGCGGCACCATTGTCAAGAAGCTGGGCCTGCCCTTCCCCAATGTGGAGTTCCAGGCGCTGCTCACCGAGATCGCCTCACTCAACCCCGATGCCGTGGCCTGCTTCTTCGCCGGTGGTGGCGCCGCCAAGTTCCTGCGCGACTTCGCAGCGGCTGGCCTGAACAAGAACATCCAGCTCTACGGCTCGGGCTTCCTGACCGAAGGTGTGCTGGATGCCGCCGGTGATGCGGCCAACGGCGTGCTGACCACCATGCACTACAGCGATTCGCTGGACACGCCGCGCAACAAGAAATTCCGCCTGGAGTACGCCAAGACCTTCAAGCTGCAGCCTGATGTGTACGCGGTGCAGGGTTACGACACCGGTTTGTTGCTCGTGAAGGGCGCCAATGCCGTGAAGGGCGATCTCAACAACAAGCCTGCCCTGTACGCGGCCATGAACGGCGCCGAGATCGACAGCCCGCGCGGCAAGTGGAAGATGAGCGCCGCGCACAACCCGATCCAGGACATGTACCTGCGCAAGGTCGAGAACAAGGAAAACAAGGTCATCGGCATTGCGCAGAAGGCCGTGGCCGACCCTGCCACTGGCTGCCGCATGGGCTGAAGTCAGTCGGGCCCGCGCCCCATGCGGGCTGGTCTCGCAGCAGGCCGGCGCCTCACGGGCGCTGGCCTGTTTTTTGCACGCTAAACAGATCTCTCGACCCACCTGCTCGCCCATGGATTTCGCCAACTTCCTCATCCAGCTGCTCAACAGCCTGCAATACGGCCTGTTGCTGTTCATGCTGGCCGCGGGCCTCACGCTGATCTTCGGGATCATGGGTGTGGTCAATCTGGCACACGGCAGCTTCTACATGCTGGGCGCCTATCTTGCGTGGTTCCTGGTCGGCCAGCTCGACAGCCTGGTGTTGGCCATCGCTCTGGGCACGGTGATTGCCGTGGCGCTGGGCTGGCTGCTGGAGTGGTCGCTGTTTCGGCACTTCTACCACCGCGACCACCTGGACCAGGTGCTGCTCACCTTTGGCCTGATCTACATCTTTGAAGAGGTGCGCTCCATCCTCTGGGGCGACGACGTGCACGCGGTGCAGGTGCCCGAGGTGCTGAACTGGTCGATCCCGTTGACGGACAACCTTTCGTACCCGGTGTACCGGCTGGTGATGTCGGGCGTGTGCATCGCGCTGGCGCTGGGTCTGTACCTGCTGATCTCCAAGACGCGCCTGGGCATGAAGATCCGCGCGGGAGCCTTCAACCGCGAGATGACCGAGTCGCTGGGCATCAACATCCGCCTTATCCACGGCGTGGTGTTTGCGCTGGGCGTGGCGCTCGCCGCCATCGCCGGCATGATCGCTTCGCCCATCGCCAGCGTCTACCCCGGCATGGGCAGCTCGGTGCTGATCATGTGTTTCGTGGTGGTGGTCATCGGCGGCATTGGCTCGGTGCGTGGTGCGTTGGTGGCCGCCTTGCTCGTGGGCCTGGTCGACACCTTCGGCAAGGTGCTGGTGCCGCAGATCGCCGGCATGGCTGTTTACATGCTCATGGCCGCCGTGCTGCTCTACAAGCCCGAAGGGCTGTTCAAACAATGAGCTCCCCCAAAGCCCAACTCGAAAAGCTGCCACGCAGCATCCAGGCCATCTTGCTGCTGGGCGCCATCGCGCTCGCCGCGTTTCCGCTGATGCCTTTGACCGGTGCCGACTTCTACCTGCAGATGCTCTCGCAGATGATGATCCTGGCGATCTTCGCCATGAGCCTGGATCTGCTGCAGGGCGTGAGCGGCCTGGTGTCGCTCGGCCACGCGGCCTACTTTGGCCTGGCCGGCTACGCGCTGGCCTTTCTCACACCGGCAGATGCGCCCATCAGCCTGTGGTGGGCACTGCCCGCCTCGGCCCTGGGCGCGGGCCTGGCGGCGCTCATCATCGGCTTCTTCGTGGTGCGCACCCACGGCATCTACTTCATCATGGTCACCATGGCGTTTGCGCAGATGGTGTTCTTCCTGTTCTTCGACAACAAGGCGCTCGGCGGGTCGGATGGCGTCTATGTGAACTTCCGGCCCGACGCCTCGCTGTTCGGCTGGGCCGGCATCAACCTGGAAAACAAGACCACGTTCTATTACTTCACGCTGCTGTTGCTGGTGCTGGTCTACGCCTTCCTGCGCCGCCTCTTGTTCTCACCGTTTGGCCGCGTGCTCGCGGGCATCCGGGTGAACGAGCACCGCATGCGCGCCGTCGGCTATGGCACCTTCGGCTACAAGCTCGCGGCCTTCACGCTCGCGGGTGCGTTGGCCGGTGTGGCGGGCTTTCTCTGGGCCGCTCAGACCGGCTATGTGAACCCCGAGCTGATGGGTTTTCACATGAGTGCGCACGCCATCATGATGGTCATCCTCGGCGGCATGGGCAACTTCGCCGGGGCCATCGTGGGCGCCTTTGCGTTCGAGTATGTGATGCACTTTTTCAAGGACCTCACCAAACACTGGCAGTTGCTCATGGGCAGCTTCATCGTGCTGGTGGTGGTGTTCGCGCCGCGTGGCCTGCTGGGTCTGGTGGGGCAGTTGTCGAAGAAGCGGGAGACTCCATGAACGAGCTCCTGCTGAGCGCCAGCAAGCTCACCAAGCGCTTCGGAGGACTGGCCGCCGTCAACGATGTGTCGGTGAACCTGCACCGGGGACGCATCCACGCGGTGATCGGCCCCAACGGCGCGGGCAAGTCCACCTTGACCAACCTGCTCTCGGGCGACCTGCCGCCCACCTCGGGCCGCATCACGCTCAACGGTGTCGAGACCGCCGGCAAGAGCCCTGAGAAAATTTCGCGCCTGGGCCTGGGCCGCAGCTACCAGAAGACCAACATCTTCCTGCCCTTCACCGTGTGGGACAACGTGCGGCTGGCCGCGCAATCGCGCGAGCGGCACGCGCCGTGGAACCCGCTGCGCTGGGTGTCTTCGGCCAGCGCCATGGGCGCGGTGAACCAGCGTTGCGAACGCGCGCTGGAACTCGCGGGCCTGGCTGCGCGCGCCAATGTGGTGGCCGGCACCACCAGCCACGGCGAGCAGCGCCAGCTGGAAATTGCGATGACCCTGGCCACCGAGCCCACCGTGCTGCTGCTCGACGAGCCCCTGGCCGGCATGGGCCAGGCCGAGGCCGAGAGCATGGTGGCGCTGCTGCTGCGTTTGAAGAAAGACCACGCCATGATGCTGGTGGAACACGACATGGACGCCGTGTTCACGCTGGCCGACCAGCTCACCGTGATGGTGAACGGCCAGGTGATCGCCAGTGGCACACCGGCCGAGGTGCGCGCTGATGCATCGGTGCAAGCGGCCTACCTGGGCGAGGAGCACTGATGAGCACACCGGCATTGATTGAGGCGAAGGGTCTCCACACCCACTACGGCGCCAGCCACATCCTGCGCGGCATCGACTTCACCGTGGGCCAGGGTCAGACGATTGGCCTGATGGGCCGCAACGGCATGGGCAAGTCCACGCTGCTCAAATCCATCATGGGCATCGTCAAGCCCAGCGGCGGCAAGGTGCATGTGAAGGGCCGCGAAATGACCGGCGCGCCCACCTTCGAGATTGCGCGTCTGGGCCTGGCCTACGTGCCCGAAGGCCGCGGCATCTTCGGCAACCTGAGCGTGCGCGAGAACCTGGTGATGTCGGCCCGAGCAGGTACCAAGGGCCAGCGTGACTGGACGTACGACCGCGTGCTGGAAACCTTTCCGCGCCTGGCCGAGCGCCTGAACCACGGCGGGCAGCAGCTCAGCGGCGGCGAACAGCAGATGCTCACGATCGGCCGCGCGCTCATGACCAACCCCGACCTGCTCATCCTCGACGAAGCCACCGAGGGATTGGCGCCTTTGATTGCGCGCGAGATCTGGCGCATCTGCGGCCTGATCCGCGAGAGCGGCATCAGCAGCATCATCGTGGACAAGAACTGGAAACACGTCACCCAGATCACCGACCGCAACGTGATCCTGGTCAAGGGTGAAGTGGTGTTCGAGGGCAGTTCGGACGAGCTGCTGTCCCAGCCCAGCCTGCTGGAACAGCACCTGGGCGTCTGATCGGGTTCAGAGCAAGGGCCGCAGTTCGCGCGCGGCGTCTTGCAGCAGCGGCAGCATGTCGCGCTGAAACTGCGGCGAATCCATGCGCTCGGCGGACGACACCACGTTCAGCGCAGCCACCGCCTTGCCTTGCATGTTGCGCAGCGGCACCGCGAGTGCGAACACACCCAGCTCGTGCTCTTCTCGCGCAATCGACACGTCCTGGCTGCGCACCTCGGCAATCAGGGCTTTGAACGCCTTGTGATCGACCGCGGTGTGTGGCGTCAGCCGGGGCAGCTCGCGCCCCTTGAGCCAGGTGGTGAATTCCGCGCGGGGCATGGCCGCGAGCAGCACACGGCCGGTGGACGTGGCGTGCGCAGGCAGCCGGGCGCCCAGGTGCAGCCCATAGGCCATGAGCCGCTGACCGCCGATGGACACGTTGCGCGCAATGATCACCACCTCGTCGCCATCGAGCACAGCCGCAGAAAACGAGTCTCTGGTGAGCGCGGCGAGGCGGTTCAGCGTGGGCTGCAGCAAGCGTGGCAGGCGGGCCGAAGCCAGGTAGCTCCCCGAGAACCGCAGCACCTTGGCCGAGAGCCAGTAGTGGCTGCCGTCGGTGTCCAGGTAGCCCAGGTGCGCCAGCGTGAGCAGGTGGCGGCGCGCCGCCGCGCGCGTGAGGCCGGCGCGCTCGGCCGCCTGGGTGGCGTTGAGCCGCTGGCGTTGCGTGTCGAAACTCTCCAGCACCGCCATGCCCTTGGCCATGCCTTCGATGAAATCCGCCTTGGCGATGGCGTGTTCGGGTGCGTTCATGGCCGGATTATGCGCCGGGCATTCCATATTGCGCGGTGATCGCACAAGCTGTCCGATCATCGCGCAAGCTCGGCAATGAGCGATTGTGCTGAAGGCGCGAGGTTTTTACGCTTGACGATTCCCATCAGGAGACAAGTCATGAGAACCCAGGTCGCCATCATCGGCGCCGGCCCGTCGGGCCTGCTGCTCGGCCAGTTGCTGCACAAGGCCGGCATCGACAACATCATCATCGAGCGCCAGAGCGGCGACTACGTCCTGGGCCGCATCCGCGCCGGCATCCTGGAACAGATCACGGTGGACTTGCTGGCCGAGGCCGGCGTGGGCGAACGCGTGAAAACCGACGGCACGGTGCACCACAGCATCGAGCTGGTGTTTTCCGGCAAACGCCACGCCATCGACGTGCACGGGCTCACCGGCGGCAAGGTGGTCACGGCCTATGGCCAGACCGAAGTGACGCGCGACCTGATGGACGCGCGCAGCGCCGCCGGCCTGCCCACCGTCTACAGCGCGGCCAACGTGACGGTGAACGACTTCGACACCGACCACCCGGTGGTGCGCTACGAGAAAGACGGCCAGACCCATGAAGTGACCTGTGACTTCATCGCCGGCTGCGACGGCTTTCACGGCGTGTGCCGCGCCAGCGTGCCCGAGGGCGCCATCACCGAGTACGAGAAGGTCTACCCGTTTGGCTGGCTTGGTGTACTGGCCGATGTGCCACCTGTGTCGACCCACGCCATCGTCTACGCCAACAGCGAACGCGGATTTGGCCTGTGCTCCATGCGCAGCCTCACGCGCAGCCGCTACTACGTGCAGTGCCCGATTGACGACAAGGTCGAGGCCTGGAGCGATGACCGTTTCTGGGACGAACTGCGCCGACGGCTGGACCCCGACATGGCCGAGCGCATGGTCACCGGCCCCAGCATCGAGAAAAGCATTGCGCCACTTCGCAGCTTCGTGGCCGAGCCCATGCGCTTCGGGCGTTTGTTCCTCGCGGGCGATGCGGCGCACATCGTGCCGCCCACCGGCGCCAAGGGCCTGAACCTGGCGGCCAGCGACGTGAAGTACCTCTCCAGCGCCTTCATCGACCACTACATCGAGAAATCCAGCGCCGGCATCGACAACTACTCGCAGCAGGCACTGGCCCGCGTGTGGCGCGCCGAGCGCTTCAGCTGGTGGCTCACCTCGCTCATGCACCAGTTCCCCGACACCGCGGGCTTCGGCCAGAAGGTGCAGGAGGCTGAGCTGGATTACCTGGTGAATTCCGAAGCGCTGTCGCGCTCGCTGGCCGAGAACTACGTCGGGTTACCACTGGACTTCGACGTCGGGTTACCACTGGACTTCGGGCGCCGCTGACATCGGGCGGCACCTTTGAAACGGGCGACACTGTCGCCCGTTTGCGTTTCAGCCGGCAGATGCGGCGGTACATTGCATCGACCTCATCCAACGCCCCACCCATGACCGCCACCACCCGCCCCGCCCCCACCCTCAAACCCTTGCGCGGCGTGCGAGTGCTCAGCCTGGCGCTCAACCTGCCGGGGCCGGCCGCGCTCATGCGCTTGAAGGCCATGGGCGCGACCTGCACCAAGGCCGAGCCACCCGCACCCAAAGGCGCGACACCGGGCGCACCGGGCGACCCCATGGGCCAGTACAACCCCAAGGCCTACGCCACGATGCACGATGGCATCAAGACCACCACCATCGACCTCAAGACCGACCGGGGCCAGGCCGCGCTGCACAAGGCTCTGGCGAGCTCCGATATGCTGCTCACTTCATTCCGCCCTTCGGCACTCACCAAGCTCAACTTGGGCTGGAAGGTTCTGCACAAACAATACCCGTCACTCAGCGTTGTCGCCATCGTGGGTGCGCCCGGCGTGCGCGCCGAAGAACCCGGTCACGACCTCACCTACCTGGCGGATGCCGGCCTGGTGCCCGGACTCGACTTGCCCGCCACCCTGTTTGCTGACATGGGCGGCGCGCTCATGGCCAGCGAGGCAGCGCTCAAGGCGGTGATGGTGCAAAAGTCCACCGGCAAGGGTGTGTTCCAGGAAGTTGCCTTGTCGGATGCGGCCAACTGGCTTGCCCTGCCCCGCAGCTGGGGCCTGACGATGCCCACTGGTGCGGTGGGTGGCGCGCACGCAGGCTACCGCGTGTACCCCTGCAAAGACGGCCGCGTGGCCGTGGCCGCGCTGGAGCCGCATTTCGCCGCAGCGCTGTGCACGGCGGCGGGCCTGCCGGTGAGCGACATGCGCACGCTGTTCAAACCCGAGACGCACGCAGAAATTGCCGCGTTCCTGAAGGGCATGACGCGCAAGCAGCTCGACCAGCTCTCGGTGGCAAAGGACATTCCGCTGCACACGCTGGCCTGAGCCTCAGTCGGCCAGCACGGCGGACGCCCAGTCCGGCAATTGGCCCGGCATCACCGCCGGCAAGCCCTGGCGGCAGCGGGCCACCAGCCGTGGCGGCTGAATGGCGGTGCCCGAGGTGTCGTAGAGCAAGGCCAGATCGGCCAGGCGCACGGCGTCTTTCAAATGCGCCAGGGTACGTGGGTAGCGCGCGAGGATGCGGTCAGGCGGCACGGCGTGGCCTCCTTCTCGCACCCGCTGAGCCACCCGGCGCACCAGTTGCTGAGCATCGTCCACGCACACCACGAGCAACACGGTACGAAAACCCGCTGCCCGGGCGTCCTTCATGAGCTGCAGCTTGGAGGGGTGGGAGAACACGGTTTCGCTCGCGAACGAAAGGCCGGTGGCCAGCAACATGGCGCGGCGTCGGTCGGCCCACTCGCGCGCCTGCTCCGAACGCGCCTTCGGATCTGCCACCTGCGCGAGCTCTGCCGCCTCAAACAGGTCGGCGTTGACAAACTCAATGTCGGCGGGAATCAGGCCCTCGGCCACCGCCGCACGGTACAGGGTGGACTTGCCCGCGCCGTTGGGCCCGGCGAGCAGGTAAAAAACCGGCGGCGTCACGCAGCGCGGCGGGCGGTGGGGGCCTTGCTGCGGTTGTCCTGCACGGTCTGGCGCACCGCCTGAGCCAGGCGGCCGCTCGATTCAGCGGCCAGAAAACGCGCCTCGATCGCATCGAGCGGATCGGCAGCCACGGCGTGCCGAGCGGCCGCGTCGTAACGGGCAATGGCCTCGCGCGCTTCCTGCACCGTGAGGCCGGTCTCTTCGGCAATGCGCCCGAGCGTGGCCCAGTACTCGATCTGCCCGGCCACCGAGCGCCGCTGTGGCTGCGCCGCCTCACGGGCTTGCTGAACCAGCCCGGCGGGCAACTTGACAGACGAAAATGCGGAACCGGTGGTGGGCATGAAAAGTCTCCTGTTTGGCGCATTTTGCGCCATTCTGGCGATGCTCACAAGCCACCCTCCTCGACCCATCACTCAACAACATGCAAAAACAAGGAACCGTGGTGCGCTGGGATCCAGCCAAGGCGTTCGGCTTTATCCGCAGCGAGCAAACCGCCGCCGACATCTTCTTCCACCTGCGGGATTTCAGCGGCCACCAGCCGCCCCGCGAAGGGCTGCCGGTCACGTTCCATGAAATCCATGTGGGTGGCAAGGGGCCGCGCGCCTTGTCGGTGGAGCCGTTGCGCAGCGAGGTGAAGGCGCCGTTAGAAACGCCCAAGCCCATCGTGCCACCCGAGGCCGAGTTGCTGCCCCGCAGGGCGCCCGCCAGGCGCTCCCCCCTGCCGCGCGAGAAACGCCGCGAAGAGCTGCCGCTGTGGATCGGCCTGGGCCTGATCGCCTTCTGGTTGCTGCTGTGGCTGGTGGGCATCGGCATGGGCCGTTTTCCGTGGGTGATCCTCACGGCGGTGGTGCTGATCAACCTGGGCACGTTCTACATGTACTGGCGGGACAAGGACGCCGCCATCAACGAAACCCAGCGCACACCCGAAGACCAGTTGCACATGCTGGCGCTGGCGGGGGGTTGGCCGGGCGCCTGGTTTGCGCAGCAGATCCTGCGCCACAAGACGAGCAAGCAGCCGTTCCGGCTTTACTACTGGTTCACCGTCGGCGCCAACACCACCGCATTGCTGGGCTGGATCGCCTGGCCCGCTTTCGCTGGCTGAGAACTGCCGTCAGCGAGGCTTGCGCTTGCCAGCACCCACCGGCGAACCCGGCCGCCCGGCACCGGTCACCCGCGGCGGCAGACCGGTGTGTTGCGTGAGCAGGCGGCCAGCCGCCGGTTGCACCGCTTTGCCCACCGGCGTGCTGTTCTTGCGGCGCGCGCTCTGGTAGCTGCCATCCGTCATGGGCTGGAAGGTGGGAATCAGGTGGTGCTTGCCGTTGCCGATCAAGTCCGCGCGGCCCATGGTCTTGAGCGCTTCGCGCAGCAGCGGCCAGTTGTTCGAATCGTGGTACCGCAGGAACGCCTTGTGCAGGCGGCGGCGCTTGTCGCCGCGCACGATATCCACCCGCTCGGCGCGCTGCGCGTCGCGGCTGATGCCCTTGAGCGGGTTCAGGTTGGTGTGGTACATGGCCGTGGCGGTGGCCATGGGGCTGGGGTAGAAGGTCTGCACCTGGTCGGCGCGAAAACCGTTTTTCTTCAGCCAGACCGCGAGATTCATCATGTCCTCGTCGCTCGTGCCCGGGTGGGCGGCGATGAAGTACGGGATGAGGTACTGCTTCTTGCCCGCCTCTTCGCTGAACTTCTCGAACAGCTGCTTGAACCTGTCGTAGCTGCCGATGCCCGGCTTCATCATCTTGGACAGCGGCCCGCCCTCGGTGTGCTCGGGCGCGATCTTGAGATAGCCGCCCACGTGGTGCTGCACCAGCTCCTTGACGTATTCGGGGCTCTTGATGGCGAGGTCGTAGCGCAGGCCGGAGCCGATCAGCACCTTCTTGATGCCGCGCAACTCGCGTGCCCGCTTGTAGATCTTGATCAGCGGGCCGTGGTCGGTGGTGAGGTTGGAGCAGATGCCGGGGTAGACGCAGCTGGGCTTGCGGCAGGCGGCTTCGATTTCGGGTGTCTTGCAGCCCAGGCGGTACATGTTGGCCGTGGGGCCACCGAGGTCGGACACCACGCCGGTGAAGCCTTCCACCTTGTCGCGGATGTCTTCCACCTCCTTGATGATCGATTCTTCAGAGCGGCTCTGGATGATGCGGCCCTCGTGCTCGGTGATCGAGCAAAAGGTGCAACCGCCGAAGCAGCCGCGCATGATGTTCACGCTGAAGCGGATCATTTCCCAGGCCGGGATCTTGGTCGCGCCGTCGTGCTTGCCGTGTTCGTCGGCGTAGGCCGGGTGCGGGCTGCGCGCGTACGGCAGGTCAAAGACAAAGTCCATCTCGGCCGTGGTCAGCGGGATCGGCGGCGGGTTGATCCACACGTCGCGCGCCGTGGCGCCTTCACCATGGGCCTGCACCAGCGCACGGGCGTTGCCAGGGTTGGTTTCCAGGTGCAGCACGCGGTTGGCATGGGCATACAGCACAGCGTCGCTTTTCACCTGCTCGTAGCTGGGCAGGCGGATCACCGAGCGGTCGCGTGCCGGTGGCTTGCGTTTGCTTTGCAGCGCGGGGTTGGGCACGAACTTCAGCGGCTGGATGGCAGGGTTGGCCGTTGCGGGCGCGGCACCGCCATCTTCCTTCGAACACGTCTCCCCCTGCGCCTGCGCCTGCTCGCTGGTGGTCAGGTAGGGGTTGATGTGGTCTTCCACGCGGCCCGGCATGTCGACCTCGGTGGAATCGATCTCGATCCAGCCTTCTGCCGTGGGATCGTGCGGGCGGCGCACGAAAGCGGTGCCGCGCACGTCGGTGATGTGTTCGATCGGCTCACGGGCCGCGATGCGGTGCGCCACCTCGACCAGCGCGCGCTCGGCGTTGCCGTACAGCAGCAGGTCGCACTTGCTGTCCACCACCACGCTGCGGCGCACCTTGTCGCTCCAGTAGTCGTAGTGCGCGATGCGGCGCAGGCTGCCTTCGATGCCACCGAGCACGATGGGCACGTCCTTGAAGGCTTCTCGGCAGCGCTGGCTGTAGACGATGGCCGCGCGGTCCGGCCGTTTGCCGCCCACGTCGCCGGGGGTGTAGGCGTCGTCACTGCGGATCTTGCGGTCCGCCGTGTAGCGGTTGATCATGGAGTCCATGTTCCCGGCGGTCACGCCCCAGAACAGGTTGGGCTTGCCCAGGGCCTTGAAGGCCTCGGCGCTCTGCCAGTCGGGCTGGGCAATGATGCCCACGCGAAAGCCCTGCGCCTCCAGCACGCGCCCGATCACCGCCATGCCGAAGCTGGGGTGGTCCACGTAGGCGTCCCCGGTCACCAGGATGATGTCGCAGCTGTCCCAGCCCAGCTTCTCCATTTCAGCGCGGCTCATCGGCAGCAGGGGCGCCACCCCGAACCGCTTGGCCCAATACGGGCGGTAGCTGGTAATCGGCTTGGCAGCGCGAGCGAAAAAGGAGACGTCGACGGGAGCGTTCATGGGGTGACACGGACCCGGAGCGCGGGTGGGTGGAAAACCCCTGATTTTACGGGCTGCCCCTGATTTCAGGGGGTCGAGGGGCTACTGCCCTCCTGCCGGTCGTGCGCATGGGCGATCAGGCGGTCGAACACTGCCTCAAGCTGGCGCTGCTCGGCGCTGGAGAGGCACCCGAAAATGTCGGCGTTGCGCTGCTCGATCAGTCGCATCACCCGCCTCCACAACGGCCGGCCGGTGCGCGTGAGTGTGAGCACGACGCCGCGAGCATCGGTTTCGCTGGCCGACTTCAACACCAGCGAGCGCTCCACCAGCATCTGCGCGGCCCGGCTGGCCTGGGCTTTGTCCAGGTTGGCGCGGGCCGCGAGGTCTTTCACCGACAGCGGTGCGAACTGGCCAATGGCGGCCAGGCACCGCGCCTCGCCCACGCCCAGCCCGAAGACGTTGGCGTAGGCGTCGCTGCTCTGGCGATCGGTGAGTTTGGCGAGCCGGTGCAGCCGGTAGGTCAGAAAATCCTGAAGCGCCGGCGGGGTGGTGTCAGCGGCCATTGCCGGCACCCGCTGCGCACTGGCGCTCGGCCTGTGCCATCAAGGGCGGCAGGTCGTCGGCCTGCTGCATGCGGCTGATCAGCGAGAGGCAGAGCATGGAGAGGAACAGCGGGGCCTTGTCTTCCCCCACGCGGGTGAGCGCTTCGCACAGGGCGCTGTAGCTGCGGTCCAGATCGGCTTCGTTCATGCGGACACTCCGGTGGTGGTCAGGGTTTGCAACAGAGGTGCCAGGTTGTGGCCTTGCCATCGGCCCATCACGTAACCGTCGGGCCGCACGAGCACCAGGGCCGTGTCGGTGGCCGAAGGCAAACCGTAGCGCTGCCAGGCCTGCACGTGAATGTCCATGGCGGGATCGATGTTCAGCAACTCAAGGCCTGACACGGCGGGCGCCGGCTGACCCGTGGGACCGAACGCGAGCACGAGAAAGTCGCGCCCGAAACGGCTGCTGAGGTGAAAGCTGCCCGGCCCGTCCTGCAACAAGGCCTCGGGCGCGGGTGCGCCGGGTGCCGCCTGCTCGCTGGTCCACACATCAACCTGCGCCGCATTGAGCGGTGATCCCACGTAGGTGATGGGCGTGGACTGGCGCGGGTTGATGAGCGAACGCACCTGTGCATCGCCCTCGGCCAGCCGCAGCGTCGCTTCGCGCATGAGCTGGTAAGCAAAGTTGGGCGGCGCCATGAACTCGGTGCTCTTGGCGCCATAGGCGATGTTCTCGCGCGTGGCGTGCACGCGCTCGGTGGAGTACGAATCGAGCAGCGTGTGCGGTGACTGGCCCCGCACCACCCGCGCCAGCTTCCAGGCCAGGTTGCCTGCGTCATCCAGCCCGGAGTTGAGTCCGCGCACACCGAAGATGGGCACCAGGTGCGCGGCGTCACCCGCGAACAGCACACGCCCGTGCCGGTAACTCGGCAAGGTGAGGCACTTGGCGTTGTAGATCGAGATCCACAGCGGCTCCCAAGGTTCGTTTTCGCCGATCATGCTCAGGTGGCTCTGCACACGCGGCAACACGTTCTCGGGCTTCACCGCCTCCAGCGGATCTTCGTCGTCGCGGATCTGATAGTCGATGCGCCACACATCGTCGGGCTGGCGGTGCATGAGGATGGTGGAGCCGGGGTTGGACGGCGGATCGAACCACGCCAGACGCTCCACCGCGCGCCGCGTCTTCTGCACCACGTCGACGATCACGTACTTGCCGTCGTACTGCGTGCCTTCGAGCTGCAGGCCCAGTTGCTCGCGCACCGTGCTGCGCCCACCGTCGCAGGCCACCAGCCAGTCGGCGTGCAGGGTCTGCGGGCCTTCGGGTGTGCTCACCTCCACCTCGACCCCGTCGACGTGAGGCTTCACCTCGGTCACTCGACTGGCCCATTGAACTTGTGAAGCACCTGCCGCCTGCGCAGACTGGTGCGCAAACTCTTCCACATAAAACTGCTGGATGTTGACCATGGGTGCAAAGCGCTGTGTGGGCTCGCTGGGCATCTGGAAGTGCAGCACTTCGGTCTGACGCCAGTAACTGCGCCCGCCCACCCAGCTCAGGCCCTTGGCCACCAGAGCCTTGTCGGCACCCACCCAGCCCAGGATCTCCTGCGATCGGCGCGACATGCAGATGGCGCGGCTGCCGCTGCAGTAGCTCTCGTCGGCCTCGATCACGAGGTTGGCAATGCCCTGGCGGCAGAGCAAGGCTGACAGGGTCAGACCGACGGGGCCGCCACCGGCAATCAACACGGGAACATGGGCAGGCAAGGTCATGGGAGGCTGTTTCGGTTTTGTTGCGTGCGCAACTGTATAGCCGATTGGTTGTGTGCGCAACCGTTTTCTCGAGCCACAGACAATGCCCTTGGTTATCATCAAAAAAACAACCCGGAGACACGACATGCCCACCTACACCACCCTGCGCATCGACAAAGACGCCCACCAGCCCCGCGTGGCGCGTCTGCTGCTCAACCGGCCCGAGCGCCTCAACGCCATCAACGACGCGATGCCACGCGAGATCCGCGCCGCGGTGGACTGGGCCAACGCCGACGACGAGGTGCACGTGATCGTGGTCGAGGGCGCCGGCAAGGGCTTCTGCGGTGGCTATGACCTCTCGCAATTCGGCGAAGGCGAAATCGACCATCCCTGCCAGCAGGAGCGCGCGCCCTGGGATCCGATGGTCGACTACGCCTACATGAAGCGCAACACCGAAGACTTCATGAGCCTGTGGCGCAGCCCCAAGCCGACCATCGCCAAGGTGCACGGCGCAGCGGTGGCCGGTGGCAGCGACATCGCGCTGTGCTGCGACCTGCTGGTGATGGCCGATGACGCACGCATCGGCTACATGCCCACCCGTGTGTGGGGCTGCCCCACCACCGCCATGTGGACCTACCGGCTGGGTGCCCTGCGGGCAAAGGAAATGATGTTCACCGGCAACGTGATCGACGGTCGCACTGCGGCCGCCTGGGGCCTGGCCAACGAGGCCGTGCCATGGGACCGGCTGGAAGCCGTGACGATGGCGTTGGCCGAACGCATCGCCGGCGTGCCGCGCTCGCACCTGGCCATGCACAAGATGGTGGTCAACCAGGTCATGCTCGCGATGGGCCTGGAGCAGACCCAGATGATGGCCACGGTGTTCGACGGCATCACGCGGCACAACCCTGAAGGTGTGTGGTTCCGCCGCCATGCGCAGGAGGCCGGGTTCAAGGACGCGGTGCAATGGCGCGACAGCGGCAAACCGATTCCGGAGGGGGACGAAGCACGCGCGCTGATCCGCGAGATGGAAAATCGCAAGCGCTCATCCGCGGAAAAATGAAACCGCATGTACGGTTCATCTCGTTACCCCTCTTACGGAACCCACCTGAATGTAAGCCACGCCACACTTAGCATCAGTGCTTCACTTTTTGAAGGAGCTGGCATGGCACTGCACTTTGGCAAACGCGACATCGATCAACCCAAACCCTTGAACACCGGCATGGCGACACCGCGCTACGGACAAGCCACCAGTGGTTCTGTCGCGCAGCCCCAGGCCCAGACCGCCGCCCCATCTCAGGCCACGACCGATGCGGACCTGACACCCAGCACCACCACCAGCGCAGCAAGTTCTATCCCCGAAGGCGGCAGCAAACTCACCGTCGGCCCGAACATCAAGCTCAAAGGCGTGGAGATCACCGACTGCGACACGCTGGTGGTCGAAGGCATGGTCGAGGCCACCATGGACTCACGGGTGATCCAGATCGCCCAGCAAGGTGAGTTCAAGGGCTCTGCCGAGATCGACATTGCTGAAATCCGCGGCGTATTCGATGGCAACCTCACCGTGCGCAACAAGCTGGTGATCTATTCCACCGGCAAGGTGACCGGGCGCATCCGCTACGGCAAGGTGGTGATCGAGGAAGGCGGCCAGCTCTCCGGCGACATCGAATGCTCGGTGAGCGCCGGCAACAAGGCCACCAGCAAGCACGCGATGGCCCTGGCAGCCTGATTTTTTGCACTGGCGGGGCGGCGGGATCGGGTGACCCGCTCGCCTGAGCCGTCGCACGCATGGGGCGGCGCTATGCTTGGCGCCCGAAGAGCATCGGGCACCCAGCCGTGACACCACCCCCACACACCCACATTCTTGACGTCAAAAGCCTGCATTTCGGCTGGCCGGACATCCCGCTGTTTCAAGACCTGAACCTGCAAGTTCCCGCTGGCGTCTCGGCGGTGCATGGCGAGGAAAGCAGTGGCAAGACAACCCTGCTGATGTTGCTCGCGGGTGAGCTGCGCGCCCACAGCGGGAACTTCGTGCTGCGCAACACCGACTTGAACACGCACGCTGATGCCTACAGGGCCCAGGTCTTCCGCACCGAGCCACGCAGCGATGCGCTCGATGCGACCAGCGCGCAGGTGTGGTTCGCCACACTCACATCGCGCTACCCCAGCTTCGACCTGGACACCGCGCTGGAGCTCGCACGTGGCTTTGCGCTGGATCCCCACATCGACAAGCCGATGTACATGCTGTCGGCTGGCAGCAAACGCAAGGTCTGGCTGAGCGCAGCCTTTGCGGCAGGTACCGCCCTCACGCTGATCGACGAGCCTTTCGCGGCACTGGATCTGACATCCATCCGCTTTCTCAACGCGCTACTGCACGAAGCCTCGCGGCACACCGATCGTGCCTGGGTGCTGGCCGACCACTCACCTCCCGACGGGATCAGGCTGGGGACCCAACTGTTGCTCGGCACGTAGTTGGCTACCGCCCCTCTTGATGGTGCGCGATTGATTTTCGCTATTCAGTTTCACGAAAGTGCCATCGCCATCTGCGAAATGGACGCCTGCCCTGCTCGCTTCTAAATTCCTTCCATCGGCAACGCAGTCAATGGAGGATGCACATGGCAAACAAAGGTCCAATGCACGGCGCTCAACGCCTTATCGCACAGCCATCGTTCTCGCATTTTGATCAGATGCACGGGCCGGCAAGACCCGGCAACAGCACCTTCAACACCGGCTTTCGCGAATGGCTTCGAAAGATCACGTCAAGTGAACACAGCCCGACGCAGGTGGCGTGTGAACACATCAGGCTCGAACAACTCAAGAAGCTGCTGGGAAGCATGCTCGGCACACACATCGTCAGCATGTCACATCGGGACCTTCGGCTCTACCTGAAGATCATTTCAGCCTCTCACCTCGCCACCATTCACGACTTGCGTTTCGAATGCTTCGACCTGATGTGCCGAAAGATCAGCGAACCGGTTGCCGTGCAAAAACTGCGTGAAATGGACGCACTGTTGAATTGAAGCCGGCGGGCGCAAGCCACGGGTTCAAAGAGGTCTCAAGACGCGCCGGAAGTCATCGAGGCGTCGGCGACTGGCACATCTTCCTCCGACACCAGGGAGAGAAACTCGCGCAACTGCAAACGCAACCACCGGTGCGGCTTGCTGTTGTGCGTGCGCTGATGCCAGATCATGTTGACGGGCATGGTCGGCCAGTCGAAGTCGGTGGGCAGCGGAATGCACCGGATCTTCGGGTTGCTGCGCACCAGTTGCCGAGCCTGTTGCTGGCTGGTGGTCACGAGCCTGTCGGTGCGACCCAGCAACTCCGAACACAGGTGCCATGAGTTCACGATGGTCGTTCGCCGGGGCGTGAACCCGCGGGCTTCAAGCTCCAGGTCGATGGGGCTGCGGCGCCCACCGTGGCGCTTGAGAAAAGTGATCAGCAGGTGTTCCTCGGACTGGTACTGCTCCAGCGTGAGGGTGTCGAGGATGCGAGGATGGTCGACGTTGATGCAGCAGTGCGTGATCTGGAAATGCTTGACAGTTTCCACGTACAGATCGCGCGCATCGACAGGTGGCTCGTAGTGGCTGCAGACGACGTCGACATCACCACCGCGCAAGGCGTCGACGTCCTGAGGTCCGTTGGCTGGCGCATGAATGTCCAGACTCAGGCTGGGCGCCTTGCGAAGGATGCTGCGGTACAACTCGGCCAGTTCGGTTTCGCCGAAAGCGTCGTAGCACGACATGATGATGTGGGCATCGCATTGCAACGGGTCAAACGCCCAGGCGCTGTTGCTCACGTCCTTCCACAAACCGACCATCTGCTGAAAGACAGCAAATGCGCCGTCGGCATAGGGTGTCAGCTGGTATCGGTTCTTCTCGCGCACGCACAAGTCGTCGTTGAGCACATGGCGCAAGCGGGTGAGCGCCTGGCTGGCGGCCGAGGGCGTGATGTTCATGCGCGCGGCAGCTTCGGTCAGGCTCTGGCTCTCGATGAGCTCACAAAACAGCGCCAGTTGTTTGATGTCGACGTTTTTCACCTTCCACCCTCCCCAAGACAAAAAGCTGACGAATCATACTTTTTAACTACAAATATTGAATGGGGAGGAACGAATCAGGGCCGAAATATTTCGATGCCGGGTGTAAGGACGGCCCAGAAGTGCCGACTACCGCACAGGTGGTTGCAAGGTGCACCACCAAAGTCACCACCGAAAGGCACTCCACGATGAAACCCCTGCTTCTTGCCGCCGCCGTATCTGCCGCCCTGGGCAGCTCACTCCTGACGCCCACCGCCTTTGCCCAGCCCTCTCTGGCGGAATCCCAGGTCAATGCGCTGGAAGGCCTGGCCGGCCCGCAACCGGGCTCGCGGCGCTCGGGCGCCAAGGGCATCTGCGCGAGCGGCCATTTCATCGGCAGCGCTGCCGGCCGCGAGCTCTCGCGCGCCTCGGTGTTCAAGGGCGACAAAATTCCTGTGGTGGCCCGCTTCTCGGTCGGTGGCGGCAGCCCCAAGGCGAGCGACAAGGGCAAGACGGTGCGTGGCTTGGCGCTGCAGTTTCAGCTGCCCGGTGGTGAGCAATGGCAAATGGCCAACATCTCGGCACCGGTGTTCTTCGTGAGCAAGCCCGAGCAGTTCGCGCCGTTTGTGCAGGCCCGCACCGCAGACCCGGCCACCGGCAAGGCCGACCCCGAGAAGATCAAGGCCTTCAGCACCGCCAACCCGGACACCACGCGCCAGGGCGCGTACCTCGCGCAAGCGCCGGTGCCTGCGAGCTACGGCGCTGTGAATTTCTGGGGTGTGAACGCGTTCGAGTTTGAAACCACACCAGGCAAGAGCCGCTTCGCGCGCTGGCAGTTTGCGCCCGAGGCCGGCGTGCTCGGACTCACCGAAGACCAGTTGAAGACCATGGGCGACGAGTTCCTGGCCGGCGAGCTGCGCGAGCGTGTGGGCAAAGCCCCCGTGTCGTTCGACTTCCGCCTGCAGCTCGCCGAAGCCGGCGACAACCTGACCGACCCGACACTGACCTGGCCAGAGGCGCGCACCGTGGTCTCGGCTGGCAAGCTGGTGATCGACAAAGTGAGCGAGGGCATGGGCGGCGCCTGCGACACCATGACCTTCAACCCGCTGGTGCTGCCCGCCGGCATCAAGCCCTCGGCCGACCCGGTGCTCAATGCGCGCGCCGCGCCCTACGCCATCTCGCTCGGCCGCCGGCTGACGGAAGCGGCGAAGAAGTAAGCCGGCGCGCGGGTGGGCGGGCCGTCAGCGCCCGCCCAGTCCCATGCCGCGCGAGATCACTTCTTTCATGATCTCGTTGGTGCCGCCGTAAATGCGCTGCACGCGTGCGTCGGCGTAGGCGCGGGTGATGGGGTATTCCCACATGTAGCCATACCCGCCATGCAGCTGCAGGCACTCGTCCATCACTTTGCACTGCAGGTCGGAGCACCAGTACTTGGCCATGCTGGCGGTGGCCGTGTCGAGCTGGTCCACGCTGACCAGCTCGCAGCACTTGTCGACGAACACGCGCGCCACCTGCACCTCGGTCTGCAGCTCCGCGAGTTTGTAGCGTGTGTTCTGGAACGCGGCCACCGGTTGGCCGAACACCTTGCGATCTTTCGTGTATTGCACCGTCCAGTCGATCGCAGCCTGCGCCGCCGCCACCGCCCCGATGGCAATCTGCAGCCGCTCCCAGGGCAGTTGCTCCATCAGGCAGACAAAGCCGCGGTTTTCGTGCGCGGCACCACCCAGCAGGTTTTCCGCCGGCACCTTCACGTTGTCGAAGAAAAGTTCGGAGGTGTCCTGTGCCTTCATGCCCAGTTTCTTCAGCCGCTTGCCTTTCTCGAAGCCCGGCATGCCGCGCTCCACCAGCAGCAGGCTGGTGCCCTTGGCACCTGCGCTCGGATCGGTCTTGGCGACCACGATCACGAGGTCGGCGTGCCAGCCGTTGGTGATGAAGGTCTTGCTGCCGTTGAGCAGGTAGCTGCCATCAGCTTGCTTGATGGCGGTGGACTTCACGCCCTGGAGGTCGCTGCCGGCAGCGGGCTCGCTCATGGCGATGGCTCCCACCATCTCACCAGTCGCCAGCTTGGGCAGGTACTTCTGCTTCTGCGCCTCGGTGCCGTAGTGCAGGATGTACGGTGCCACGATCTCGCTGTGCAGGCCGAAACCGATGCCGCTGAAACCAGTGCGCGCGATCTCCTCCATCTGCACCACCGAATACAGCTTGTCGGCTTCGGAGCCACCATACGCCTCGGGCAGCGTCATGCACAGAAAACCGTTGTCGCCGGCCTTGCTCCACACCGCCCGGTCCACATAACCTTGCTCCTCCCAGGCCTCGTGGTGCGGGGCGATTTCTTTCTCGACGAACTTGCGAAAACTGTCGCGAAAGGCTTCGTGGTCGGCGTTGAACAGGGTGCGTTCGATCATGGTGTCACCTATCAGACTGGAGGACGGAATTTGACAAAGCAAGTGCTTGGCAAAAGTCTATACTGAGTCGCGGCATCCGCATTCCCCCAGGAGACACCATGAGCGAAGCATTCGTATTCGATGCCGTGCGCACGCCGCGCGGCAAGGGCAAGAAAGACGGCAGCCTGCACGAGGTCAAGCCGATCGACCTGCTCGCCGGCGTGTTGACCCAACTGCAGCTGCGCAACGGCTTCGATACTGGCGCAGTGGACGACGTGGTGATGGGCGTGGTCTCGCCCATCGGCGAGCAGGGCTCGGTGATTGCCAAGGTGGCCGCGCTCAAGGCCGGCTGGGACTGGCGCTGCTCGGGCGTGCAACTCAACCGCTTCTGTGCCTCGGGCCTGGAGGCGGTGAACATGGCGGCCATGAAGGTGAAGAGCGGCTGGGAAGACCTGGTGGTGGCCGGCGGCGTGGAAAGCATGAGCCGCGTGCCGATCGGTTCGGATGGCGGCGCCTGGGCGCAGGACCCGCAGACCAACAGCGACACGCTGTTCGTGCCTCAGGGCATCGGCGCGGACTTGATCGCCACGCTCGAAGGATTCAGCCGCGACGATGTGGACGCCTTCGCGCTCGAATCCCAGAAGCGCGCCGCGGCCGCGCGCGCGGCGGGCTACTTCAAGGGCTCGGTCGTGCCGGTGACCGACTTCCTGGGCCAGACCATCCTGATTGAGGACGAGTTCATCAAGCCCCACACCACGATGGAGGGCCTGGCCGCGCTCAAGCCCGCGTTCGAGCAGCTCGGCGGCATGGGGTTTGATGCCGTGGCGCTGCAGCGCTACCCGCAGGTCGAGCACATCCACCATGTGCACCACGCGGGCAACTCCTCGGGCATCGTCGATGGCGCCACCGCGGTGCTGATCGGCAGCGAGGCCGCCGGCAAGACGCACGGCCTCACGCCGCGCGCGCGCATCGTCGCGGTGGCGCTCTCGGGCGCCGACCCCACCATCATGCTCACCGGCCCGATGCCGGCGGCGCGCAAAGCGCTGGTCAAGGCTGGCCTCACCATCGACCAGATCGACCTGTTCGAAGTGAACGAAGCCTTTGCCGCCGTGCCCATGAAGTTCATGAAGGAGCTGGGCGTGCCGCATGAGAAGGTGAACGTGAACGGTGGCGCCATAGCCCTGGGCCACCCGCTGGGCGCCACCGGCGCCATGATCCTGGGCACGCTGGTCGACGAACTGCACCGCCGCCAGCTGCGCTATGGACTGGCCACGCTGTGCGTGGGCGGCGGCATGGGGATAGCGACCATTGTCGAAAGGGTCTGAAGACCGGATCCACCCATTGCACCGTTCGCCCTGAGCCTGTCCTTCGACAAGCTCAGGATGATCGGAACACCAACTCCGTTCGGGCTGAGCCTGTCGAAGCCCTCTAGCGATGCACCGCGCAAGCCCTTCGACAGGCTCAGGGCGAAAGGTGATTCCAGATACTCCGACAGCATGAAAACCATCCGCTACGAACTGCACGACGGCATCGCCACCCTCACCTTCGACGAGCCCGGCTCGCCGGTGAACACCATGTGCGCCGACTGGCAGCGCGACCTGACCACCGCCACCGGCCTCGTGGTGCGTGACAAGAGCTTGATCAAGGGCATCATCCTCGCGTCGGCCAAGAGCACCTTCTTCGCTGGCGCCGACCTCAAGAGCACGATGCGCCTGACACCGGCCGACGCGCCCCGCGTCTTTGCCGAGATCGAGCAGACCAAGAAGAACTTCCGCACGCTGGAGACCCTGGGCGTGCCGGTGGTGAGCTGCATCAACGGCGCGGCACTCGGCGGTGGCTGGGAAGTGGCGCTGGTGGGCCACCACCGCGTGGCCGCGGACGACCCCCGGATCCAGCTTGGCCTGCCCGAGATCACGCTGGGCCTGATCCCCGGCGCCACCGGCATCACCAAGATGACGCGCCTGCTGGGTCTGATGGGCGCGCAGCCTTTCATCCTGGAGAGCAAGCTGTTCAACCCGCGTGAAGCGCTCGAACTCGGTCTGGTGCAAGAACTGGTGCCGGCCAACGGAGCCGACCTGGCGGCTTCACTGCGCACCGCGGCACTTCTGTGGATCACGGCCAACCCCAAGGCCCAGCACCCCTGGGACGCCAAGGACTACAAGATTCCGGGCGGCACACCGGCCAATCCCAAGATCGCCGGCATGCTGACCGTGGCGCC
Organism: Hydrogenophaga sp. PBL-H3; assembly: GCF_010104355.1. Taxonomy (NCBI): domain Bacteria; kingdom Pseudomonadati; phylum Pseudomonadota; class Betaproteobacteria; order Burkholderiales; family Comamonadaceae; genus Hydrogenophaga; species Hydrogenophaga sp. PBL-H3. Next base: position 2,177,782 of record NZ_CP044972.1, on the reverse strand, counting down.
GGCCATGCTCAAACAAAAGACGCGTGGCCTGTACCCCGCACCCGAAGCGGCACTGGCGGCCATGGCCGAAGGCGCGATGGTGGACTACGAAACGGCCACACGCATCGAAAGCCGTTACCTGGCCAAGCTCATCGTGAGTCCGGTGGCCCGGAACATGATCAACACCTTCTTTTTCAACATGAACGCGATCAAGAGCGGGCAGTCGCGTCCCGGCGCATCAGCAGGCACAGCACGCACCGAGAAGTACAAGCCCAGGAAGGTCGGCATCCTGGGCGCCGGCATGATGGGCGCGGGCATCGCCTACACCCAGGCCAGCCGCGGTATCGACACCGTGCTCGAAGACGTGAGCCTGGAAAATGCCCAGCGAGGCAAGCTGTACAGCGCGCGCCTCACACAAACCCGGGTCGACCAGGGTCGCATGACCCTGCAGGAGCAGCAGTCGCTGCTCGAACGGATCAGGCCCACCGCCTACCCCGCCGACCTGCGGGGCTGCGACATCATCATCGAGGCCGTGTTCGAGAACCGCGAACTCAAGGCCACCGTCACGCACGAGGCCGAACCCATGCTGGCCGAGGGTGGATTCTTTGCCAGCAACACCTCGACCCTGCCGATCTCGGGCCTGGCCCAGGCCAGCAACAACCCGGCCAAGTTCATCGGTATCCACTTCTTCAGCCCGGTGGACAAGATGAGGCTGGTGGAGATCATCCGCGGCAAGGAAACGGACGACGAGACGGTGGCGCGCGCCTACGACTACGTGCAGGCGCTGGGCAAGCTGCCCATCGTGGTGAACGACTCGCGCGGGTTCTACACCAGCCGCACCTTTGGCGCCTTCGTGATGGAGGGTGCGGCCATGCTGGGCGAAGGCATTCCCGCGCCGGTGATTGAAAACGCGTCCATGCAGGCCGGCATGCCGGTGGGGCCCCTGGCCGTGCTGGACGAGACCGCGCTGTCACTCTCGGTCCACGTCCTGGACCAGACCCGCGCCGACCTGGCCGCCGAAGGCAAGACGTACGCCGCCACACCGGGTGAGTTGCTGGTCGAGCGCATGGTCAAGGAACTCAACCGCGCGGGCCGCGCAGCCGGTGGCGGCTTCTACGACTACCCGGCCGGGCAGAAGAAGACGCTCTGGCCGGAACTCAAGCCCCTGTTCGAAAAGCCCGGGCACGCCTGGGATCTGCAGGAAGTGAAAGACCGCCTGCTCTACCGCCAGGCCGTGGAGACCGCACGCTGCCTGGCCGAGGGCGTGCTCACCTCCGTGCACGACGGCAACATCGGCTCCGTCTTCGGGATTGGCTTTCCGGCCTGGACCGGTGGCGCGCTGCAGTTCATCTACGGCATGGGCATCGACGCTTTCGAGCAGCGCTGCGCCGGGCTGGCTGCCCGCCATGGCGCGGGCTTCGCGCTCGACGAGGCCACTGCGCGTGCCATCCGCCATCACCAACCCGTGTACTGATCTCCCCCCCACCCACCGGCGGCGCACCCGCCGGTTTTTTTTCGACCCATTCCCGAACCCACAACATGAAACGTCTCGACGGAAAAATCAGCCTCATCACCGGCGCTGCACAGGGCATCGGCCTGGCCACCGCCATCAAATTCGCCCAGGAAGGCGCCGTGGTCATCGTTTGCGACGTGAAGCAGGCAGCGGTGGATGCCGCCGTGCTGCAATGCGAATCGATCGGCGCCCAGGCCGTGGGCTTCGTGATGGATGTGACCCAGCGCGAGATGGTGGATGCTGTGGTGGCACGCGTGATGGAGCGCTTCGGCCGCATCGACGTGCTGGTGAACAATGCCGGCATCACGCAGGACGCACGCCTGCAGAAGATGACACTGGAGCAGTTCGACCGCGTGATCGACGTGAACCTGCGTGGCGTGTTTCATTGCGCACAGGCCGTGACCGAGCACATGGCGGCGCAAGGCAGTGGCGTGATCCTCAACGCCTCGTCGGTGGTGGGTATCTACGGCAACTTCGGCCAGACCAACTACGCGGCAAGCAAGTTCGGCGTGATCGGTTTCACCAAGACCTGGAGCCGCGAACTCGGCCCCAAGGGCATCCGCGTCAACGCGGTGGCGCCCGGCTTCATCGCCACACCCATCCTCAGCACGATTCCCGAGAAGGTCATCACGGAGATGGAGCACCGCGTGCCGTTGCGCCGCCTTGGCCAGCCTGAAGAGATCGCCAACGTGTACGCGTTTCTTGCCAGTGACGAGGCAAGCTACATCAACGGCGCCGTGATCGAGGTGTCCGGCGGCATGTCGGTGTGAGCGGTTTCACAGTGGGTGGCATGGGGCCCGTGTCGAAGTCGACGGCACCGGGTATATCGCTTTGTAAAGGGTGATCAACACAGGGTGCTGTGTTACAACTTGATCGTTCCTCCGACGACCGCATCATGCAGACACCCCCCATCCCAGCCAACGACGCGCAGCGACTGGTCAGGCTCCACGGCCTGGGAATCCTCGACACACTGCCCCAGAAGGCCTTCGACGACATCTCGGCCATGGCCCAGATGATCTGCGGCACCCCGGTGGCGCTCATCACACTGATCGACAAGGACCGTCAATGGTCCAAGTCGCGCATCGGTGTTGAAGCTGTGGAGTTGCCGCGCGAGCTGGCTTTCTGCTCCCACGCCATCCTGGAGCCGGACAAAGTCATGATGGTGGAAGACCTGTCGCAGGATCCACGCTTCAGTGACAACCCGCTGGTGGCAGGGCCCACGAACGCACGCTTTTATGCGGGTGCGCCCATCGTCACCGGCGACGGCTTCGCCATGGGCACGGTGTGTGTCGTCGATCTGAAAGCCCGCACGCTGGACGCTGCCCAGCTCGACGCCCTGCGCCGCCTCTCCAGCCTGGTGAGTACGCTGTTCGAGCATGAGAAGGATCGCCTCCAGGAGGCTGAAAAAAGCGCTGCGGCTGCGCGCCTGGCACACGAAGAGCTCACCGCCATGGCCATCGCCGGCCTGGACCTGCAGGTCTACGTTGATGCCAACTATGTGTACCAACACGTCAACGACACCTTCCTGTCCTACTGGGCTTGCGGGCGCGAGGACATCATCGGTCGCTCGGTTGCATCACATGTGGGCGAAGAGGCCTTCCGAACCATCTTGCAGCCCGCATTGGCCACGGCACTGACCGGCGAACCCCATTCCTACAACCGCAAGGTCGAATTCCCCGGATGTGGCATACGCCATGTCGAGGTTGCCCTGCTGCCGGCGCGTGGCCCCAACGGCGAGATCACCGGGGTGGTCATGCGGGCACAGGACGTTCAGGAGATCCGGGAGCGAGAAGCGCATCTGCGCCAGACCGTGGCCCTGCTGGAGCAGAAAACGCTGGAGCAGGAGCGCTTCATTCACATCATCTCCCACGACCTGCGCGAGCCGATCAACACCATCAACAACTTCACCTCGCTGCTGGTCTCCGATCACCAGCAGGAGCTAACGGCCACAGCGCAACGCTACCTTTCGTTCGTGCAGTCGGGCGGCCAGCGCATGAGCTTCCTGCTCGACGATCTGCTGCACTTCGTGCGACTGGACAACCACGCCGTGAAGATCCGTCCGGTCGAAGTCAGCCGGCTGATGCAACAGCTCCAGAACGATCTGGCGGGGGTGATCTTCCGCGTGGGTGGGCGCATCGACTGCGCACCCCAGCCGCTGGTGATTGCCGACGAATCGCTGCTGCGCATCGTGCTGCAAAACCTGGCCACCAACGGCCTGAAGTTCTCGCGCCGGGGCGTGGCACCCGTGGTGCACATCTCGGTCGAACAGGGCGACGGCTTCCACAACGTCCATGTCACCGACAACGGCATTGGCATCGCCTCCGACCACCAGATTGACATCTTCGATATGTTCAAGCGCCTGCACACGCGCAAGCAGTACGAGGGTTCGGGCCTGGGCCTGTCCATTTGCCGCCGCATCGCACACCTGCACGGCGGCCGCATGTCGGTGCAATCGACGCTTGGTGAAGGCAGCCGCTTCACATTGCACCTGCCTGCGGCACACGCTGCATCCCATCTGGAATGACCATGACCGCACCTGAGCGCTTCATCCTGATCGACGACAACGAAGCCGACAACGTCTACCACGAGATCATGATCCGGCGTGCCGGTTTCGAGGGCGAGATACTCATCTTCGAAAGCGGCATCGAAGCACTGGCCCACCTCAGGACCGATCCGCTCACCCTGCCCACCTGCATCTACCTCGACATCAACATGCCCCTCATGGATGGCTTCGAGTTCGCCATCGAGGCCACCCCGCTTCTGGCTGGCAAGCCCACGGTGGTGCTGGTCATGTTGACCTCGTCAGGCTCTCCCAAGGACCGCGATCGCGTGGGCGAAATCCCCGTGATCCAGGGATTCGTCACCAAGCCCTTGCTGGTGGACGTTGTTCGGGACATGCTGCAGCGTGACTGAAGAAGCCCTCGCACAACCCAGCTCCAAAACCGACCTCTTCGTCTCGTTCACCTGGCTGGCCCTGCAGGGCTTTGGCGGCGTGCTGGCGGTGGTGCAAAGGGAGCTGGTGGAGAAGAAGCGCTGGATGACACGCGAGCAGTTCGTCGAGGACTGGGCTGTGGCGCAGATCATGCCGGGCCCCAACGTGGTCAACCTCTCGATGATGATCGGCGGCCGCTACTTCGGCCTGCCGGGCGCACTCGCCGCCCTGGCGGGCATGCTGGCCGCGCCACTGGTGGTGGTGCTGCTGCTGGTGGTGCTTTACGGCAGCGTGGCTGACAACCCCATGGCGCAGAACGCGTTGCGTGGCATGGGCGCTGTGGCGGCCGGCCTGATCACCGCCACCGGCATCAAGCTCATCGGCGCACTCGACAAGAACGCCATGGGCATGGCCGTTTGCATCAGCTTTGCCGCGCTCACCTTCATCGCCATCGGCCTGCTGCGCTGGCCCCTGCTCTGGGTGCTGCTGGGTATTGGCGGCGCGGCGTGTGTGTGGGCCTACCGCGTGCTCAAGCACAGCGAGGAGCAGCACCCATGACGAGCATGACGCCCGACGCGGCGAGCTGGATCAACCTGTTCACCCACTTCGCCTCGCTCTCGCTGCTGGGCGTGGGCGGCGCCATCACCACCGCGCCCGACATGCACCGCTATCTGGTCTACCAGAATGGCTGGCTCAGCGAAGCCCAGTTCACCTCGTCGATCGCACTCTCACAGGCTGCCCCCGGACCCAACGTGCTGTTCGTCGCCCTGTTGGGCTGGAACGTGGGACTCAACGCTGGCGGAGGCCCGGGCGCAGGGTGGACTTCCTGGGCGCTGGCGCTCCTGGGCGTGGTGGTCACGATGGTGGCCATCATGCTGCCCTCCTCCGTGCTCACCTACACCGCCACCCGCTGGGCCCACAAGAACCGAGAGTTGCGCGCGGTGCGCGCCTTCAAGACCGGAATGGCCCCGATCGTGATCGCCCTGCTGATCGCCACCGGCTGGCTGCTCACCGGTTCCCACGATCATCCCGAGCGCGACTGGCCGCTGTGGATGCTCACCGGCGTGGCCACGCTGCTGGTGTGGCGAACGAAGATTCACCTGCTGTGGATGATCGGGGCGGGGGCGGTGTTGGGGGCGATGGGCTGGGTTTGATCGCTTTGCCACCAGCACGCAAGTACACGACGGCCTTGCGTACGCCGTTCTAAAGCAGCAACTGGGGCAGACACACCGCAGCCGGTTCAGGCAAGCACTGCTCGGCCACCGCGTCGAGCGGCGTGGGCTCGGGATTGACGATCACCACGCGCGCGCCACACTGGTGGGCGATCAGGGCCAGCCCAGCCGCCGGGTACACCTCCCCCGAGGTACCCACCACCAGCATCAAGTTGCAATCGCGTGCGGCTAGCTCCGCGACCTCCAGCGTGGCCGCCGACAGGTGCTCGCCGAACCAGACCACTGCGGGGCGGCGCAGATTGCCGCAGACCTGGCAGCGCGGCGGGTGGCCAGCTTCGATGGCATCGACCTGACAGCACGCGCGCGGCGCGTCCAGCCACTGGTCTTCGGCGATGTTGCCGTGCAGGGCAAGGACATCGACGCTTCCTGCGCGCTGGTGCAGACCGTCCACGTTCTGGGTGATGAGCGTCAGGCGGCCGGGGTGTCGCAGGGCATACGTGGCCAGCGCCACATGGCCCGCGTTGGGCTCCACGCGATCGATCATCTCGCGACGATGGGCATACCAGTCCCACACGCGCTGCGGGTGCGCGCGGAAAGCAGCTTCAGTCGCGAGATCTTGCGGGTTGAATTTCGACCACAGCCCGGTCTGCGCATCGCGAAACGTGGGCACGCCAGACTCGGCACTCATGCCCGCCCCGGTGAGCACCGCGATGTGGCGCGCTTCGCGGATCCAGCCGCGCACCGTGTCGCGCATGTTCAGCTTCGCTGGCGCAGTGCCTCGTACAGACACACGCCACTGGCCACCGACACGTTCAAGCTCTCCACAGCACCGGCCATGGGGATGCTCACCAGCTCGTCGCAGGTCTTGCGGGTGAGCTGGCGCATGCCCGCACCTTCGGCACCGAGCACCAGCGCCACCGGACCCTTGAGGTCCACCTGGTAGAGCGTCTTGGGCGCGTCATCGCTGGTGCCGATGATCCAGATGTTGCGCTCCTTGAGTTCGCCCAGGGTGCGCGCCAGATTGGTCACCATGAAATACGGCATGGTCTCGGCCGCGCCGCTGGCCACCTTGGCCACGGTGGCGTTGATGCCGGCGGCATGGTCCTTGGGTGCGATCACGGCGTGCGCGCCGGCGCCGTCGGCCACACGCAAGCAGGCACCCAGGTTGTGCGGATCGGTGATGCCGTCGAGCACCAGCAGCAAAGGTGGCACACCCGTGGCCTCCAGCTGCTCCAGCAATTCGTCCAGCGAATGCACCTGCTTGATCTCTTCCACGCGGGCGGCCACGCCCTGGTGGCCGTGGCTGCCAGCGAGCTTGGCGATGCGCAGGCCATCTGCCTCGATCAGACGGGCGTTGGCCTCGCGGGCCTTGTCGAGAAACTGCCGCATGCGCGCGTCGCGGCGCGTGGGCTCGTAGTAGATCTCGATGATGGATTGCGGCGCGGTTTTCAGGCGCACGCCCACGGCGTGAAAGCCGAAAAGCACTTTGGGAGAAGACATGCCCGGATTATCCCCTCCGGGCGCGGGAGGGCTCAGGCGATGGCCGCCGACTCGCTGACTTCGGGCACCACCTGCCCGGCCTCGATGGTGATGCGCCGCTCGCAGCGCTGGGCGATGCTGCGGTCGTGCGTGACCAGCACGAGCGTGGTGCCCTGCTCGCGGTTCAGATCAAACATGAGTTCCATGATCTTGCCGCCGGTGGCGAAATCCAGGCTGCCGGTGGGCTCGTCGGCCAGCAACACGGCGGGCTGCACCACGAAGGCGCGCGCCAGCGCCACGCGCTGTTGCTCGCCGCCCGAGAGCACCTTGGGATAGCTCGACAGGCGCTCGCCCAGGCCCACGCGTTGCAACATGTGGGTGGCCGTGGCACGGGCATCGCGCCGCCCGGCGAGCTCCAGGGGCAGCATCACGTTCTCCAGCGCGGTGAGGTTGCCCAGCAGCTGGAAGCTCTGGAACACGAAACCAACCTTTTGTGAACGCAGCGCGGCGCGCTGGTCTTCATTCATCGCAAACAAATCAACGCCATCGATGTGAACTGTGCCGCTGGAGGGCGTGTCCAAACCGGCCACGATGGACAGCAGCGTGCTCTTGCCCGAGCCGGATGCCCCGACGATGGCGGCGGTTTCCCCCTTGTTCAGGGTGAAATCGATATCGCGCAGAATGGTCAGCGACCCGGTGGAGTCGGTGACCGACTTGAACACATGCTGGACCGCAATCATCACATCGGACATGGAAGGACTTCTCAAGTTGAAACGCCGTCACTTTAACGCGCTGGTCTGCAGCGTGTGCGCGCTCGCCGCTGCAGGGTCTTTGGGCAGCGCGCTCGCCCAAGCGCCCGCACAGGCCGCCAACGGCAACGCGCCGGTGGTCCTGGTGGTGGGCGACTCGCTGAGCGCCGAATATGGTCTCAAGCGCGGCACTGGCTGGGTGGCCTTGTTGGGCGAAACGATGGCCAAGGAAAAAGTGAAGGCGCGCGTGGTCAACGCAAGCATCAGCGGCGACACCACCTCCGGCGGGCGTTCGCGCATCGCAGCGCTGCTCAAGCAGCACCAGCCGAAGTGGGTGGTGATCGAACTCGGCGGCAACGACGCGCTGCGCGGCCTGCCGCTGAACATGACGCGTGACAACCTTGCCACCATGGCGCGCCTCTCGGTTGACGCAGGTGCCCGGGTGCTGCTGCTGGGGATGGAGATGCCACCCAACTACGGTGCGAAGTACGCGCAGGAGTTTCGCGACGTGTTCACCACCGTGGCCAAGACCGAGAAAGCCGCGCTCGTGCCGTTTTTCCTCAAGGGTGTGGCCGACACCACCAACCCGACCGCGTTGTTCCAGAACGACCGCATCCACCCCAACGAAAGCGCTCAGGCCACCATGCGTGACAACGTGTGGCCCGAACTGCGCAAGTTGATCGCGCGTCGATAATCGGACATGCCCGTACACACCCTGAATGCTGCAGAAGCGCTGAGCCGCCTGGCCGAGTTCGACCTCATCATCGACGCCCGCACGGAGGACGAGCACGCGCTGGACCATGTGCCCGGTGCGGTGAACTGGCCCACGCTCAACAACGAAGAGCGCATCACCATCGGCACGCTGTACAAGCAGGTCAATCCGTTCGAGGCCAAGAAGCGCGGAGCAGCCCTGTCGGCGCGCAATATCGCGGCCCACATCGAGCGTGAAGTGATCGACAAGCCGCGCACCTGGAAGCCGCTGGTGTACTGCTGGCGCGGAGGCAACCGCAGCGGGGCACTGGCCACCATCCTGGGCGCCATCGGTTTTCACGTCACCCTGGTCGAAGGCGGCTACAAGGCCTGGCGCGCGGCGCTGGTCGAGTCGCTGCCGGCGCTGGCCGAGCGCCTGCGCTACCGCATCATTTGCGGCCCCACCGGCAGCGGCAAGACCCGCCTGCTGCAGGCGCTGGCCGCGCAAGGCGCGCAGGTGCTCGATCTGGAAGCCCTGGCCAGCCACCGCAGCTCGGTGCTGGGCCACATTCCCGGCCAGCCGCAGCCAAGCCAGAAGCGCTTTGATTCCCTGGTGTGGTCGGCCTTGCGCGGCTTCGACCCGGCACGAGTGGTGTACGTTGAAAGCGAGAGCAAGAAGGTGGGCAATCTGCGCGTGCCCGACGCGCTGATCGACGCCATGCGGGCGAGCCCTTGCATCGATCTGCGCCTGTCGGATCAGGAGCGCGTGGCGCTGCTGCTGGAAGACTACGACTTCTTCGTGAAAGACCCGGTTTCGTTCTGCTCCCGCCTGGAGGCCCTGACGGAACTGCGGGGCAAGGAAGTGGTGTCGGGCTGGATCGAGAAGGTGAAGAATGGGCAGACGCCGGACGTGGTGCTGGAGTTGTTGACCCGCCACTACGACCCGATGTACGCCCAGTCGATCGGGCGCAATTTCAAACAATTCCCTCAGGCCCTGCCCTGTGAGCTGCGGGACCGCTCAGCCGAGTCGCTGAACGCTGCTGCGCTGTCGTTGACCGCCAGCGAAGCCAAGACCTGAGCATCGGCCCAGGTCTGGACGGAACACCAAGCTCAGTCCGCGGCCGCTGCGCCGTCGCCGCTGGCTGCAGCATCGGGGGCTTCGGAATCCGGCTGCTCTTCGGGCGCATCGGTGTCGTCGTGGCGGCGACCTTCCGCCTTGGCCTTGAGCTTTTCCTCTTTCTTTTTCTTCTTGGCAAGCTCGCGCTGGCGCTTTTCGTATCCGTAGTTGGGAGTAGCCAAATCAGTCTTTCAGGTCTGTTGAAACAAAAGGGTCAGGCTTGCAAGGCCGCCAAGGCCTGTGCAAGGTCTGCACGCAGATCGCGCACAGATTCCAGACCGACAGCAAAGCGTACCAGACCACCGGCGTCTTGCCAGCCCCGGGTGCGGATTGAAGCCAGGTTGTAGGGCGCGCACAGGCTGATCGGCCCGGCCCAGCTCCAGCCCAGGCGGAACAATTTCAGGCTGTCACAGAACGCATCAATGCGCGCCTGCGGAATCGAAGGGTCGAACTCGGCGCTGAACAGACAGGCCGCGGCCGTCGCGTCGCGCAGCCAGGTGGCATGTCCGGGCGAGCCCGGCAGCGCCGGATGCAACACCCTCACCACGCCTGGTTGCGCCTGCATCCAGGTGGCGAGTTCGCGCGTGCTGGCGTCCTGCGCACGGTAGCGCAGGTCCATGCTGGGCAGGCCGCGCAAAACGAGTTCGGCGTCGTTCGCGCCAACGCCCAGGCCCAGGCGCATGCGGGTCAGCAGGATCTGTCGGTGCAAGGCGAGGTCGCGTGTGATCACCGAGCCCATGAGCACGTCGGCCCCGCCGCTGGGGTACTTGGTGAGGGCCTGCACCGACACGTCCACGCCTTGCTCGAAAGGCTGGAATGCAATGCCGGCGCCCCAGGTGTTGTCCAGCGCGGTGACGATGGGTCGCTGGCCCGCGCGCGTGGCGTTGGCATCGCGCACGCGCTCCACCAGTGCCGGGATGTTCGGGTATTCGAGGGTGATGGATCCGGCCGCCTCCAGCCAGACCAGTCGCGTGGCCGGGGCGATCTGGCGCGCCAGGTCGTCCGGATCCATGGCGTCGTAATAGCGGTGCGTGATGCCCCAGGCCGCCAGCTCGACCTCGGCGAACACCTTGCCCGGACCGTAGGCGTTGTCGGGAATCAGCAGCTCGTCGCCGCTGCGCAGCAAGGCCATGTCCACCAGCGTCATGGCGGCCAGACCGCTGGGTGCCAGCATGCAGTGCTCGCCACCCTCGATTGTGGCCAGGCGCTCTTCCAGCGTAAAGGTGGTAGGCGTGCCGTGCAGGCCGTAGGTGTAGCCGCTCTTGTCTTTCCAGTCTTTGGTGCGCAGGGCCTGGACGTCGGGGAACAGGACGGTGGAGGCCTTGTGCACGCCCGGCGCCACGGCTTCAAAGCCCTCGGGGGGCTTGTAGGGGTGGTGGATCAGCCGAGTGGAAAGATCAGCCATTCAGATCAGAGTTTCCATTTTTCAAGGAGCTGCGCTGGGCGCATGCTGTCGTAGCCTTCGAACGGTTGATGGATCCAGGGGTTCGTGGGAAGGAACTCCACCGAGTAGTCGGGCGTGAACGTCGAGAGCTGCTTGGTCCAGATCACGGCACTGCGCATCTCGGTGATCGGCTTGTAGTTGTTCTTCAGCATGTCGATCACGGCCTTGAGCGTGTGGCCAGAATCGGCCAGGTCGTCGACCAGCAGCACCTTGCCGGCAATTTCGCCCTTGGGCGTGGTGATGTAGCGCGCGATGTCCAGGTTGCCCTGCTGGGTGCCGGCGGCGGCACGGTAGGAGCTGGTGGACATGATGGCCAACGGCTTGTCGAAGATGCGCGAGAGGATGTCGCCCGGGCGCATGCCACCTCGGGCCAGGCACAGGATGGTGTCGAACTCCCAGCCCGACTGGTGGACCTTGAGTGCGAGCTTCTCGATCAGGTTGTGGTACTCGTCGTACGAAACGTAGAGGTGTTTGCCGTCTTCGGTGAGCATGCGGACTCCTGGGGGTATCGATCGGGATTTTGCACGATGCACGGCCACGCGGGCCATGCATGGGCCGCTCAGCCGTGGTACGGGTGGTGGATCAGGATGGTGTGGTCGCGATCGGGGCTGGTCGACACCACATGGATCGGCACACCCGTGGTCTGCGCAATGCGCTCCAGGTAGCGACGTGCGTTCACGGGCAGCTTGTCGTACTGCGTGACGCCCACCGACGAATCGCTCCATCCCGGCAGGGTTTCGTAGATCGGTTCGCAGCGCGCGATGTCCTCGGCGCTCATGGGCAGGATGTCGATCACTTCACCGTCGAGCCGGTAGCCGGTGCACAGCTTGAGCTCTTTCAGGCCATCCAGCACGTCGAGCTTGGTGATGCACAGGCCAGTGAGTCCGTTGACCTGGGCCGAGCGCTTGAGCAGTGCGGCGTCGAACCAGCCGCAGCGGCGGCTGCGTCCGGTGGTCACGCCCTTCTCGGCGCCTACGGTGGCCATGTGCCAGCCCGGCGTGCCTTCCTTCTCCCATTCCAGCTCGGTCGGGAACGGGCCACCGCCCACGCGGGTGCAGTAGGCCTTGGTGATGCCCAGCACATAGTGCAGCAGGCCAGGCCCCACGCCAGAGCCGGCGGCGGCGTTGCCGGCCACGCAGTTGCTGGAAGTCACGAAGGGGTAGGTGCCGTGGTCGATGTCGAGCAGCGTGCCCTGCGCGCCTTCGAACAGCAGGTTGGCGCCAGCCTGATGGGCTTCGTTGAGCTCGCGCGAGGTATCCGCAATCATGGGCTTGAGCAGTTCGGCCTGCTGCATGGCCTCGGCATAAACCGGCTCGAACTGGATCGCACCGTCCTTCATATACGCCGCGATCTTCTCGTCCCAGACCATGTCGGCCGAGTGCAGATAGCTGGTGAGCAGGTGGTTGTGCAGGTCGAGCAGTTCGCGCAGCTTGGCGGCGAAACGCTCGGGGTACTTCAGGTCCTGCACGCGCAAGGCGCGGCGCGCGATCTTGTCCTCGTAGGCTGGGCCGATGCCACGGCCAGTGGTACCGATCTTCTCGTTGCCAGCCTTGACCTTGGCGGCTTCGCGAGCAATGTCGATCGCAGCGTGGAACGGCAGGATCAGCGGGCAGCCTTCGCTCACACGCAGGCGCGAGCGCACTTCCACGCCGGCCTTCTCCAAGCCTGCAATCTCCTCGAACAGCTTGCCTACCGAGAGCACCACGCCGTTGCCGATGTAGCACCTGACACCAGCCCGCATGATGCCGCTGGGGATCAGGTGCAGCGCGGTCTTCACGCCATTGATGACCAGCGTATGGCCGGCGTTGTGACCGCCCTGGAAACGCACCACTCCGGTGGCGGTCTCGGTCAGCCAGTCGACCAGCTTGCCCTTGCCCTCGTCGCCCCACTGGGTCCCCACCACCACCACGTTGCGACCGGGTGTCACGGCGCTGTTGCTGTTCTTCATTGGCTGATTTCCGTTTGAATGTTCTTTACTGTCCATGCGCCCGCCTGCGCCGCATCGGGCACCAGTTCGCGGTCGCAATGAAATTCGTCGACTTCGTGTTCGTGGCCGGGCAAGACGCACACCACCGTGTGGCCCTGCGATCGCAGGCTGGCCACGGCGTCGCGCAAGCTGGCGTCCATGCCCCAGGGCGCACGGATCGCAGCGACCAGAGGTCGTGGCGCCACCGCAACCACGAGCTCCTTCAGGTCCAGGCTGAAGCCAACGGCCGGGCGATTGCGACCGAACACGGCGCCCACTTCGTCGTAGCGACCACCCCGGGCCAGTTCCAGCGACTGGCCTGCACTGCCCTGCCACGCCTGCGCAAACAGGGCAAAGCGCATGCCGGTGTAGTAGGCATAGCCACGCAGGTCGGCCAGATCGATCGACACCGCCATGTCCTGCGCATGGGAGGCGAGCCAGCGCAGGTTGTCGAGCGCGGCATGCAACGCCGACGAGGGCTGCAAGGTCTGGCGCGCTTCATCCAGCACGGCCAGCCCACCGAACAGGCGCGGCAACGCACACAGATCGCGCCGCACGGTGGCCGGCAGGTCGCGCGCCAGGGAGCTGAGTTCGGACACATCCTTGGCGTTGAGCGCCGCATGAATGCGCGCCTCCTGGGAGGGCGTGAGTACCACTGGCGCCAGCACCGCGTCGATCACGCGCACATCGGCCATGTCGAGCTGCAAGCCCTTCACGCCAGCGCCCCGCAGACAGGCCTGCGCGAGTTCGATCACCTCCAGATCAGCCTCAAGGCCGGCGTGGCCATAGATCTCGGCCCCGAACTGCAGCGGCTCGCGGCTGGCCAGCGGACGATCGATACGCGTGTGCACCACCGGCCCGCAGTAACTCAGACGAGCCACCCCCTGGCGGTTGAGCAGGTGCGCATCGATGCGTGCGACCTGCGGCGTGCTGTCAGCGCGCAGGCCCAGCGTGCGGCCGGAGAGCTGGTCAACGAGTTTGAAAGTTTGCAGGTCGAGCGCTTCACCCGTGCCCGTGAGCAGGGACTCAAGGTGCTCCAACAGCGGAGGCATGACCAACTCGTAGCCATAGCCACGGGCGGTGTCGAGCAAGCTCCTGCGCAATTCTTCGATGTGACGGGCCTCGGAAGGCAGGACATCGGCAATGTGATCCGGGAGGACCCAGGCAGACATGGGCATTTTCAGGAGCTGTTAAAAGCGTGATTTTACCGGGGTGCGGCAGGGTATCCGCGGGCTTGTCGCATCAGCAGGTGGACACGGGCACGACAAGCACCTGGCCACCGGGGGAATTCAGCTGAGCAGCCAGACCATCAGAGCGCCGCTGGCCACGCAGATCACACCAAAGAAGCGAAGCTGCCCATCGCGCAGGCCCAGCATTTCAGAGAAAACCCGCCGCCACAGACGTGGCGCCACCAAAGGCAAGATGCCCTCGAACACGAGCACGAGAGCCAGTGCGGCCCAGATCAGGTCCACGCCAATTTGGCCGCGCGTTCAGCGCTGCCCAGTGGTGAGCTCAGGCGCAGCGTGGATCACCGGTTGGGCGCCACGTTGCTGCTGCGCAATGACTTGAAGAAGTCGGAAGACGGATCGACCACCACCACGTCGGACTTGCTGGCGAAGCTCGCCTTGTACGCCTCCAGGCTGCGGTAGAACTGGGCAAATGCCGGGTCGCGGCCGAATGCGTCGGAGAACGAAGCGGCTGCCTTCGCGTCGCCCTCGCCTTTGATCAACTGGGCATCGCGGTAGGCTTCGGAGACGATCACTTCCCGCTGGCGGTCGGCATCGGCGCGGATCTTTTCACCTTCAGCAAAGCCGGTCGATCGCAGTTCGTTGGCTACCCGTTTGCGCTCGGCTTCCATGCGCTGGTAGACCGACGCCGTGATGCTCTCCGCGTAGTCAACGCGGGTGATGCGCACATCCACCACATCCATGCCCCAAGGCTTGTCAGCGCTGCGCACGGCCGCGAGCACTTCGCGCTTCACATCGGCCATCAACTGCTCGCGTCGTGTCGACAGCAACTCATTGACAGTGCGCTTGTTCACCTCCTGCTGGAACGAGTTGCGCACCACACGGTTGAGCTGCAAGGCACCCGCGCGCTCGGTGATACCGACGTTGCGGATGTATTCCTGTGGCTCGGCAATGCGCCAGCGAACGTACCAGTCGATCACCACGCGCTGCTTTTCGGCGGTGAGCGTCGGCTCGGTGTCGGTACTCTCCAGCGTCAGCAGGCGCTTGTCGATGTAGGAGACGTTTTGAAACGGCGGGGGCAATTTGAAGTTCAGACCTGGCTCGGTCACGACCTGCTTGATCTGGCCCAACTGGAAGACCACGCCGAACTGGCGCTGGTCAACCACGAACAGCATGGAACTGGCGATGGCCAGCGCCACGACGAGGCTGGTGAGGATGAAACCCAATTTGTTCATGTGCGTTGCTCTTTGGTCTCGTGTGCTGCGTTCAACGGCCTTCGCGGTCGCGCGAGCGGGCCGCATTGTCGATGTTGCGGCTGGCCGGTGTCGAAGCGGTGCCCGTGGCGGGTGGCGGCACAGCAGGTGCGGCGGGTGCAGCCGCTGGCGACTGGGCCGTCATCTGCATGATCTTGTCCAGCGGCAGGTACAACAGGTTGTTGCCCGCTTTGGAGTCCACGAGCACTTTGGTGACGTTGCTGTAGATCTCCTGCATGGCATCGGTGTACATGCGCTCTCGGGTGACCTGCGGAGCCTTCTGGTACTCGGTCAGCACCGAACGAAAGCGCTGCGAATCACCGTCAGCCTGGGCGACGATACGTGCACGGTAGCCTTCAGCTTCTTCGGTCAGGCGCGATGCAGCACCGCGAGCGCGGGGCACCACGTCGTTGGCGTAAGCCTCGGCTTCGTTTTTGGCGCGCTCACGTTCCTGGCCAGCCTTCAGCACATCATCAAAGGACGCCTGAACCTGCTCGGGCGGGCGCACACCACCCTGTTGCAGGTTGATGCCGACAACCTCGATGCCCACCTTGTAGCGGTCCAGGATGGTCTGCATCAGTGCGCGAACACGCGGCGCAATTTGATCGCGCTCCTCGGCCAGCGCGGCGTCCATCTTCATCTTGCCGACAACCTCACGCACAGCCGTTTCCGCAGCCTTGACCACCGAGGCGTCCGGGTCGCGGCTCTCGAACAGGAAAGCCCGCGCGTCGTTGAGCCGGTACTGAACAGCGAACTTGATCTCAACGATGTTCTCGTCTTCCGTCAACATGGCTGATTCACGCAGGCCAGTGGCCGGCACGAGGTTGTCACGGCCCACGTCGACCGAGCGAATCTGGGTCACGAACACCGTCTCGTGGCGTTGGACCGGGTACGGAAGGCGCCAGTTGAAACCGGCACCCACGGTGCTGTTGTATTTGCCGAACTGCGTGATGACGGCTTGCTGACCTTCCTGCACGATGAAGAAGCCCGTGCCCAGCCAGATCAGCGCTGCCACGCCGACGATCAGGCCTGCACCGATGCCCGTGGTCATGGGGCTGGGGTTGAAGTTGGGCATGCCACCGCCCCCGGATCCGTTTCCGCCGCCCTGACCACCACCCTTTTTGCCCAACAGACCACCAAGCTTGCGGTTGAAGTCGCGCCACAGCTCGTCGAGATCCGGAGGCCCCTGGTTGGGTCCCTGACCCCGCTGAGGACGCTGCGGCGAACGGTTGTCGTCATTGCGCTCAGGCTCCTGCCCGTCTTTCGATCCCTCGTTGCGGGATGCATCATCACCCCGGCCCCAGCGCGGATCGTTCAAGTTGAACATGCCCAGCAGCTTGCTCACGATCCGTCGAGGGTTGGAGCTTGAGCCTGGCTGGACAGCGCGGGCGGGGTTTTGCAGATTCACATCCATGTGTTGCCAACTTTTTGTCGATTCAAAAACCATCACATTGTGCCCAATCAGGACACCGGACTTTCCATTTCAGGGAACGCCCCGGGGGTCATGGGGCCTTGCCCGTCTTTGAGGGCGTTGACCTGTGCCGCCAGAAGCGCCCGCAAGGCCGGCAACCCCTCACCTGTTTTCGCACTTACGTAGATTCGAGACACCGTGTGACCGTCCAGTTCCATTTGATCACTCAGGAGACGCGGAATGTGGGCTTCGTCCATCGCATCCAGCTTGTTGAAAACCAGAATCTGAGGGACCTGGTCAGCACCGATGTCCTTGAGCACTCCCATCACGGAAGCGATCTGTTCCAGATGAGAGGGGTTGGAGGCATCCACGATGTGCAGCAGCAGGTCGGCATCAGCCGCCTCTTGCAGAGTGGCCGCGAAAGCATCAACCAGGCCGTGCGGCAGGTCGCGAATGAACCCCACCGTGTCCGACAGGGACACCGACCGACCAGCCTCGCCCAGATAAAGCTGGCGGGTGGTGGTGTCCAGCGTGGCGAACAATTGATCGGCAGCATAGGCACGCGCCTTGACCAAGCCGTTGAACAGGGAAGACTTGCCTGCGTTGGTGTAGCCCACCAGCGAGATCGAGAAGGTGTCACGGCGCTCGCGCTGGCGGCGCTGGGTGGCCCGCTGCTTTTTCACTTTCTCGAGACGCTCTTTGGTCCGCTTGATCGAGTCTCCGATCATGCGGCGGTCGAGCTCGATCTGTGTCTCACCGGGACCGCCGCGCATGCCGATGCCACCACTTTGTCGTTCCAGATGGGACCAGCGCCGAACCAGGCGGGTCGACAGGTATTGCAATCTCGCCAACTCAACCTGCAACTTGCCCTCATGGCTGCGCGCGCGCTGGGCAAAAATCTCCAGGATCAGCAAGGTCCGGTCATTGACGGGCATGCCGAGATGACGCTCAAGGTTGCGCTGCTGCGCCGGGCTGAGAGATTGGTCAAACAGCACCTCGGAAGCGCCTTTCGTCTGTGCCAACATTTTGATTTCATCGGCCTTGCCGGAACCGACAAACAAGGCCGGGTCGGGGGCGCGCCTCTTGCACGTAACACGATCAGCCACGATGTAACCTGCGGTCTGGGCCAACAGGCCCAGCTCCTCAAGAGGAGCATCAAAATGAGGCGTGCCGAAATCCACCCCCACCAGAATGACCGATGGCGTGGGCGTAGCGAGGGTGTCGGGAGATTTCAAATCGGTTCAGCGACAGCGCAGCCAGCGCTGTGAACCGGGTCGCACGGCAGGGACGACCCGGCGTTCAAAAGCCACGCGTTCAAGGCGCGGCAGGCTCATCCGCAGACGCTGCGGTGAACTGCACCGGACGACCCGGAACGATGGTGGAGATGGCGTGCTTGTAGACCATCTGGGTAACGGTGTTGCGCAGAAGGACCACGTACTGGTCAAATGACTCGATCTGCCCTTGCAACTTGATGCCGTTAACCAGATAAATCGACACTGGAACGTGTTCCCGGCGCAGCTGGTTCAGGAATGGGTCTTGCAAGAGTTGGCCTTTGTTATTGCTCACGATATGCTCCGTGTTCAGAAGAAAGTTGGTAAGAGATCAACCATACCACAGGGTTTGTACGGCTCAAGCCTGCGGGGAAAATCCTATTCCTTGA